>DATJBA010000433.1:0-2807 GCA_035515675.1 Mycobacterium sp. | reverse complement strand
CGATGCCACCGGGGCATTCAACAACGACACCGAATGCGTCAACGGCCCCCGCGGCAACGCCGCCGACCATCTGACCAAAGACGTGGTGCCCTACATGATCTCCAACTTCTCGGTCAGCGCCGACCAATCCAGTTGGGGCATAGTCGGCTTCTCGATGGGCGGCACCTGCGCTGTCGACCTGACGGTGATGCACCCGGACCTGTTCAGCGCCTTTGTCGACATTGCCGGCGACGCCGCCCCCAACATGGGAACCAGGTCACACACCATCGCCACGCTGTTCGGCGGCAACGCCAACGCCTACGCCGCGTTCGACCCGACCACCGTCATCGTCAGACACCGGCACTACAGCGGGGTATATGGCTGGTTCGACATCCCCGGCGCTCCCCACGCCCAGCACCACTACATCACGGCGGCCGGCATCGGCGCGGTTGCGGTCGGCGCCCATGACCCCGTCGCCAATCCCGAAGGCCAAGACTTCGCCGCCAACGCGCTGTGCACGGTCGGCAGCGCACACGGCATCCGATGCGCCGTCGTGACTCAACCAGGCAGGCACGACTGGCCGTTTGCGGCCCAAGCCTTCGCCACAGCCTTGCCGTGGCTGGCCGGACGGCTGGGCACCCCGGCAGTGCCCCGCGTTCCGTTGCCCGGACTCAAGCCGGAACCGCTCTCACCCACCCGGACCGCCTCCGCAACACCGGCCGCACACCCTGGTGGACAGCCGTTGCCCGATAACCACCGCGCCCAGCAGTCGACGCTGCAGTCCGGTCACTGACCGGCCAGCCCGCCCGGCCGCGACAGGGAGGTAACCAATCGTGAAGATTGTCAAGAACGTTCAGCCACCGGCCGGATTAACCCGGTTGCTGTTTCGGATTCCTATCCACGTTTATCGGCTCAGGCTCGGGTGGCTGTTCGGGAGCCGCCTTCTGCTGCTCAACCACATCGGCCGTGTCTCCGGCAAGCCCCGACAGACCATCCTCGAGGTTGCCGAGCACGACGGCGACAGCTTTGTCGTCGCCTCGGGGTGGGGACCTACCGCCGCGTGGTACCGCAACATTCTGCACACCCCCGACGTCACCATCCAGGTGGGCACGCGAACGATAGCCGTGACGGCCATACCGCTCGACAAGGAGCAGGGAGCACAAGTATTTGTACGGTACGGGTCACGGCATCGCACTGTGGCCAAGTACGTGCTTGCCCGCGTACTCGGATTCTCCGTCGACGGATCAGACGCAGACTTCCGCGCCGTCGGACAACGCCTGCCCTTCGTCCGGTTCGTCCCTCGGGCACAAGTTTAAGATCAGACCGCGATGTCGCCAGGACCGTCGCGACGACGTCAGCGATCAGGTGGCGGTAATGAGCAAGGCCTCGAACCGCTTTCCCGCATCGGGAGACGATCGGTGCTGACGCCAGGCGAGTCTCCTCGGCTCGCCAAGTTCCGCATGCACGACAGAAGCCGAATCGCCGTACCGGAGCCTAAGGAGTTCGCGGTGCAGACAAATGAGGAATTGGCCAGCATGCCGCTGCCGCAGCTGCTGGCCGAATTGGACAGCTCCGCAGCAGGTTTGACGGCGGTCGAGGCGTTGCAACGGCTGCAGCGTTACGGGCCTAATGAGATCGTTGAGCGGCATCGCAATCCGGTGTTGGTGTTTTTGGGGTATTTCTGGGCGCCGATCCCGTGGATGATCGAGGTTGCGCTGGTGTTGTCGCTGGCCGCTCGGCATTGGACCGACGCGGTGATCATCGGGGTGCTGTTGGCGATGAACGGGCTGGTGGCTTTTTTCGAGGAGCACCAGGCGGCGAACGCGATCGCCGCGCTCAAGCAGCGGCTGGCGTCCTGGGCGCGGGTGCTGCGCGACGGCGCGTGGGTGACGGTGGCGGTGCGCGAGTTGGTGCCCGGCGACGTGGTGCGGGTGCGGCTCGGTGATGTGGTGCCCGCCGATCTGCGGGTGCTCGATGACGTCACGCTCGAGGTGGATCAGTCGGCGTTGACCGGCGAATCGCTGGCCGTGAGCCGCGGGCGGGGCGAGAGCTTGTATTCCGGTTCGGTGCTGGTGCGCGGGGAGGCTGACGCGCTGGTGTGTACGACCGGGGCGTCGTCATACATGGGCAAGACCACCGCGCTGGTGGAGACAGCGGGCACCGTCAGCCACTTTCAGCGCGCGGTGTTGCGCATCGCCAATTACCTGATCGTGATCGCGGTGGCATTGGTGACGTTGGTGGTCGCGGTCTCGCTGGTCCGGGGTAACCCGGTGCTGCAGACTCTCGAGTTTGCGCTGGTGGTCACGATCGCCTCGATCCCGGTGGCGCTGCCGGCGGTGCTGTCGGTGACCATGGCGGTGGGTGCCCGCCAGCTGGCGCGCCGGCAGGCCGTGGTCAGCCACCTGCCCGCGGTTGAGGAACTCGGCGGCATCGACCTGTTGTGCTCGGACAAGACCGGCACCCTGACCCAGAACCGTCTGGCGGTCGCGGCCCGCTGGACCGCCACCGCCGTCAGCGACGACGAGCTGCTTATGGTCGCCGCGTTGGCCTCGCGTGCCGAAGACAACGACCTCATCGATCTGGCGGTGATGGCTGCTGGGGGCCAGCGAGCGGCGGTGCGGGTGGAGGGGTTCATTCCGTTCGACCCGGTCAGCAAACGCACCGAAGCGCTGGTGCGCGACTCCGATGGTCAGACGTTTCGGGTCAGCAAGGGCGCACCGCAGATCATCGCCGCCTTGTGTGAGCGTGATCGCGCCGCCACCCAGGTCAATGACGTGGTCGAGGGTTTCGCCACCCACGGGTACCGATCCCTGGGTGTGGCCAGGACC
>DATJBA010000432.1:0-6622 GCA_035515675.1 Mycobacterium sp. | reverse complement strand
AGGCCACTGACCTCGAACGTCGAAAGACGCCTAGGCCAGGAAGCTCGTCCGGATTAAGGGTTGGGCCCAAGTGGCTTCAGGCCCCGGTTCGGATACGCCGTGTGGTGCCAAGCTCCGACGAGAGGGGTACCGCGCCCAGCGATTTCGTTGGGTGGCCTAATCCCGTAGTGCAGCGCCTGGCATCCTCGGTGTGCCCTGGCTATGAGGAGGTGAGAGCGGAATGAGTCGCGGTGGTAGTCCGTATTCGAGATCGACGACCGTTTCGTCCCCATCCGTCGCCCATTGCGGGTAAGGCTGCCATATCTACGAATTCCGATATCCGGGTAGCCACCGGTTGAGACGGCATTGCACCACAACGCAATTCGTCACAGTCGATGAATTTCCAGAGACAGGAAATACCCAGACGTCAATCTCAATGAGCCACCGTACCAGCGCGCCCGGTTTCCGCTGGGTCGTCCTCCGGCACCAGCCCCGCGCAGTCCCCAAGGCTTTACCGATGTTCGTGGTTGCCCCGCTTACGGTCGCCGTTCCCTTCATCGCCGCACTAATCACGGGAGACGCCAATGCTTTATGAGTTCTGGCAAAACTTCACCCACAACCTCTTCAAGCCACTATTGCTGTTCTTCTACTTCGGGTTCCTCATCCCGATCCTGAAGGTCCGGTTTGAGTTCCCCTATGCGCTCTACCAGGGCCTGACCATGTACCTGCTGGTGGCCATCGGCTGGCAGGGTGGCGAAGAGCTCGCCAAGATCAAGCCAGCCGACATCGACAACATCGCTGGCTTCACGGTCCTGGGCTTCGTCTTGAATTTCGTGATCGGCGTCGCCGCCTACTTCCTGCTGAAGTACATGACCGCAATGCGGCGAGTCGACAGAGCGACGGTTGCCGGTTATTACGGGTCGGACTCGGCGGGAACCTTTGCTACCTGCGTGGCCGTCCTGACGGGCGTGGGCATCGCTTTCAACGCCTACATGCCGGTCTTGCTGGCCTTCATGGAGATTCCCGGCTGCCTGGTGGCGCTGTACCTGGTGGCTCGGCTGCGGCACCGAGGTCTCAACGAATCGGGGTATATGCCGGACGAGCCCGGCTACATCCCGCCGGTCAAGGTCGGGGTTGGTCCCGGCACTGCCGCGCGGCCCCGGCACGGCCAGAGCCTCGAAACCCAACACGAACGCGGTGTCGAGCAGGAGCTGGAATTCTCGATGGAAAAGCTAGAGCATCCGAACTGGGAGCCCGACCAAAGGCCAGCGATCGGTAAGGCCAAGAGGATGCCCATTTTCTCCCGTGAGCTCCTGCAGGAACTTTTCCTTAATCCTGGACTCGTCCTCCTCTTCGGCGGCATCCTCATCGGCCTCATCAGTGGGCTGCAGGGACACAAGGTCGTTGCAGACCACGACAGGTTCTTCGTTGCGGCGTTCCAGGGTATACTCTGCCTGTTCTTGCTCGAGATGGGCATGACGGCGTCCCGCAAGCTGAAGGACCTGCGATCGGCGGGCCCCGGTTTCATCTTCTTCGGCCTGCTGGCGCCGAATATCTTTGCGCCGCTGGGGATCATCGTCGCCCACAGCTACGCCCACTTCACCCACACCGAGTTCAAGCCGGGTACCTACGTGCTGTTCGCGGTGCTGTGCGCCGCGGCGTCCTACATCACTGTCCCGGCGGTCCAGCGGCTGGCCATCCCCGAGGCCAGCCCAACCCTGCCGTTAGCCGCATCACTGGGTTTGACGTTTACCTACAACGTCACCATCGGAATCCCGCTCTATATCCTGATCGCCCGCATAGTCGCACACTGGTTTTGATCAGCTGAGGACTATCCCAGCAGCGTGCGCACCACCGTGTCGGCGAGCAGGCGGCCGCGCGGGGTGAGGACCAGCCTGTCGCCCTCGGATACCAACAATCCGTCAGCGACCACGGCCTCGGCGCGTTCGCGTTCGTCGGCACCCAGCCGGGCTAGCGGAAGCCCTTGGCGCAGCCGGATTTTCAACAGCACGTCTTCGGTGTGCAGGGCGTCGGTGCCGAGCTGCTCGAAACCCGCTACCGGCAGCGTGGCACCGGCCAGCATCTCTGCGTAGGCGTTGGGGTGCTTGGCATTCCACCAGCGCGTCGCACCGACGTATCCGTGTGCCCCCGGCCCTGCGCCCCACCACTGACCACCGTCCCAGTAGCCAAGGTTGTGCCGGCACTCGCCGCCCGGTCGGGACCAGTTGGACACCTCGTACCAGGTCATCCCAGCCGCGGCTAGCCGGGCATCGACCAACTCGTAGCGGTGCGCCAGCACGTCGTCGTCGGGCGCGGCCAGTTCACCGCGCCGAACCCGGCGAGCCAGCGCGGTGCCCTCTTCGACCACCAGGGCGTACGCGGACACGTGATCGACGCCGGTCGCGACAGCGGTGTCGACGGAGAGCAGCAGGTCGTCGTCGGACTCACCCGGAGTTCCGTAGATCAGATCGAGGCTGACGTGTTCGAAGCCCGCGTCCAAGGCCTCGCGTGCCGCGGCGGCCGACCGGTTCGGTGTGTGTATCCGGTCCAGGACGCCCAGCACCCGCGGTGCCACCGACTGCATGCCGAGCGACACCCGCGTGTAACCGGCCGACCGGATGGCGTCGAAGAAGTCCGGCCATGCCGACTCGGGGTTGGCCTCGGTGGTGACCTCGGCATCCGGCGCCAGCGCGAAGTGCTCGCGCACCATGTCCAGCAGCCTGGCCAGCCGCTCCCCGCCCAGTAGCGACGGCGTTCCTCCGCCGACGAACACGGTGTTCACCATCGGTGCGTCCAGCCGCGCGGCCGCCAACTCCAGCTCCGTCCGCAATGCGGTCAGCCAGGCGTCCGGGTTGACGCCGCCCAACTCGGCCGGGGTGTAAGTGTTGAAGTCGCAGTAGCCGCAGCGGGTTATGCAGAACGGGACATGCACGTACAACCCGAACGGTTGTCCGGGATTCGGCTTCAGGTCGGGCAAGTCGACCGGGGCCTCGCGAAGGGGCATGCCAAATCATCGCACGGCGACCAGGTCGACCCTGGCCTACGATCACTCCTTCCGCCGAGACGCCAGTATTTTTACAGCCGCTTTGGATTTACAGGTTCCTTGCGCGGGCGGATCGACGCTGGTCACGCCGGTAAGCGGACCCGATGAAGCGCGGACGGTTCTCAGGGGATTCTCGGTCTTGTCAACCGAACCACCCAGCATTGCGCCGTAGTTTTGATCACCGTGAGAACAAATTTGACCTGGTGGTACCGCCGACTTCCATCCATGGCAGAATGGGCTCGTGACCGCTGCCCACCACAGCTCGCGCTGCAATTTTGGTCCAGCGCTGGTGGCACGGCGGCATATCGATCTAAAGCGTGTCTGCAGCTGTTGCTGTCTGCCTTGATGTCGTAGACCCGACCCCACCTGTACGTCCAGCTGGCGGCGGATCTGCGCCGCCGAACGGTGAGGTGCGCGTCCGCCTTTGCAAAGTTCGTGAAGGAGAGAACCCCGAATGACCACAGCCCGTCCCGCGAAGGCCCGCAGCGAGGGCCAGTGGGCGCTGGGAGATCGCGAGCCACTCAACGCCAACGAAGAATTCAAGCAGGCCGGCCCCCCGCTCGAGGTGCGGGAACGCATCGAAAACGTCTATGCCAAGGCAGGATTCGACAGCATCGAGAAAACCGATCTGCGGGGGCGCTTTCGCTGGTGGGGCCTCTACACCCAGCGCGAGCAGGGTTACGACGGCTCATGGACCGGTGACGAGAACATCGACACCATCGAGGCCAAGTACTTCATGCTGCGGGTGCGCTGCGACGGCGGCGCGATCTCGGCTGCCGCGCTGCGCACCCTGGGCCAGATCTCCACCGAGTTCGCCCGCGACACCGCCGACATCTCCGATCGGGAGAACCTGCAGATGCACTGGGTCGAGGTGGAAAACGTCCCCGAAATCTGGCGGCGGCTGGACGAGGTCGGACTGCAGACCGCCGAGGCGTGCGGCGACTGCCCGCGAGTGATTCTGGGCTCACCGCTGGCCGGCGAATCGCTCGACGAGGTGATCGACCCGACCTGGGCGATCGAGGAGATCGTGCGCCGCTACATCGGCAAGCCCGACTTCGCCGACCTGCCGCGCAAATACAAGACCGCCATCTCGGGTCTGCAGGATGTCGTGCACGAGGTCAACGACGTCGCGTTCATCGGCGTCAACCATCCCGAGCACGGGCCCGGGCTGGATCTGTGGGTCGGCGGCGGCCTGTCCACCAACCCGATGCTGGGTCAGCGGGTCGGCGCCTGGGTTCCGCTGGAAGAGGTGCCCGAGGTGTGGGCGGCGGTGACCTCGGTGTTCCGCGACTATGGCTACCGGCGGCTGCGGTCCAAGGCGCGGCTGAAGTTCCTGATCAAGGACTGGGGCATCGAGAAGTTCAGGGAAGTCCTCGAAACCGAGTACCTCAAGCGTCCATTGATCGACGGCCCAGCCCCCGAGCCGGTCAAGCATCCGATCGATCACGTCGGGGTGCAGCGGCTGAAGAACGGGCTGAATGCGGTGGGGGTCGCCCCGATTGCCGGGCGGGTGTCCGGCACCATCCTCTCGGCGGTGGCCGACCTGGCCGAGCAGGCCGGTTCGAACCGGATCCGGTTCACCCCCTACCAGAAGCTGGTCATTCTCGACATACCCGACGCCTTGCTTGACGACCTGGTCGCCGGTCTGGAGGCGCTGGGTCTGCAGTCACGACCGTCGCGTTGGCGCCGGAATCTGATGGCGTGCAGCGGGATTGAGTTCTGCAAGTTGTCGTTTGCCGAAACCCGGGGCCGGGCACAGGGTTTGGTGCCTGAGCTGGAGCGTCGCCTCGAGGACATCAACTCCGAGCTTGACGTGCCGATCACCGTCAACCTCAACGGCTGCCCGAATTCGTGCGCGCGAATTCAAATCGCCGACATCGGGTTCAAAGGCCAGATGGTCGACGAGGGTCATGGCGGTTCGGTCGAGGGCTTCCAGGTGCACCTGGGCGGCAGCCTCGGCCTGGACAGCGGTTTCGGCCGAAAACTGCGCCAGCACAAGGTCACCAGCGACGAGCTGGGCGACTACATCGAACGAGTGGTACGCAATTTTGTCAAACACCGCGCTGACGGTGAACGGTTCGCGCAGTGGGTCGTTCGCGCCGAGGAAAACGACCTGCGATGAGCGGGGAAGCGACCAGGCCGACCGAAGCCGAACTGCGTGAGCTGGCCGCCCGCGGCGCTGCAGAACTCGAGGGTGCTGACGCCACCGAACTGCTGCGGTGGACCGACGAGAACTTCGGCGGTGTCAACGGACCGCGCGGGTGGGCAACGTGCAACTACGTGGTCGCCTCCAACATGGCCGACGCCGTGCTGGTGGATCTCGCCGCCAAGGTGCGGCCGGGCGTACCGGTGATATTTCTGGATACCGGCTATCACTTCGTAGAGACCATCGGCACCCGCGATGCCGTCGAGTCGGTCTACGACGTCCGGGTGCTCAATGTCACTCCGGAGCACGCGGTGGCCGAGCAAGACGAACTGCTGGGCAAAGACCTGTTCGCCCGTGACCCTGGCGAGTGCTGCCGGCTGCGCAAGGTCGTTCCGCTGGGTAAAGCACTGCGTGGTTACTCCGCCTGGGTGACCGGGCTACGCCGGGTCGAGGCGCCCACTCGCGCCAACGCTCCGCTGATCAGCTTCGATGAGGCGTTCAAGCTGGTGAAGGTCAACCCGCTGGCGGCGTGGACTGACCAGGACATGCAGGATTACATCGCTGAGCACGACGTACTGGTCAATCCGCTTGTCTACGAAGGCTATCCGTCGATCGGCTGCGCTCCCTGCACGGCCAAGCCGGCCGAGGGCGCCGACCCGCGCAGCGGGCGCTGGCAGGGACTGGCCAAGACAGAATGCGGGTTGCACGCTTCGTGACGACACTGGTGCTGACCGCCCACGGAAGTAGGGATCCACGGTCGGCGGCCAACGCGCGGGCCGTCGCGTGCCGGGTGGCGGGCCTGCGGCCTGGCCTGGACGTGCGGCTGGCCTTCTGCGAGCTGAACACGCCCAACCTGGTCGATGCGCTAAACGGCTTGTCCGGCACCGGGGAAGCGGTGGTCACCCCGCTGCTGCTGGCGAACGCCTACCACGCCCGCGTCGACATCCCCGGCCAGATCGCGAGTTGCGGTAACGGCGAGCGGGTGTGGCAGGCGGAAGTGCTCGGCGAGGATGACCGGCTGGTCTCGGTGCTGCGTCAGCGAGTGACGGAGTTGGGGGTTTCCCGGCTTGATGACCGGCTCGGTGTGCTCGTGGTGGCGATCGGCTCATCGGACCCCGCGGCCAATGCACGCACCACCGAGGTAGCGCGGAAGCTGATGGCGGGCACCCGCTGGGTGGGTGCGACGACCGCGTTCGTGACCCGTCCGGAACCCTCGCTGGCCGAAGCCGCCGACCGGTTACGCCGACGAGGTGCGCGACGGGTGGTCATCGCGCCGTGGTTCCTGGCGCCGGGCCGGCTGCCAGACCGAGTCCGCAGCTTCGCACATGACGCAGGCATCGCAATGGCGGAACCGCTGGGGGCACACCAGCTGGTGGCCGAGACGGTGCTGGATCGCTTCGATCAGGCAGCGACCCAGCGCATCGCGGCCTGAGCGCGCCGGCGTTCCGGCGAGG
>DATJBA010000431.1:0-9980 GCA_035515675.1 Mycobacterium sp. | reverse complement strand
GATCAAAACCGTTCGCTAGCTTGCACCAGTCCTCGCTCCAATCCGGTGTAGACGAGCACTGATTCACATAGACTTGTGCTTTCTCGAGGCCCATTAGCGGGTAGGCGGTCACCCGCATTACCGAATTCGCTACGTTAACCCGCATCGTACCGCGATTATGAATAGTGACCTTCGCGGACAAATGGATTATCGGCCCCATCGAGAATCGCCGTGGCGGAACAACGATCCGCTGACTGCGGTGCGCCCAGACGGCGGTTGGTCACCGGCAGGCAGGCCGGTGCTGTAAGGGTGCTAGCGGTCGCCCACCACGACGCATCGCAGTCGGAGCATGCGAGTTGACCATATAGGACGTATCGGCAAAGCCGTGAGCCAATTGGTACATGGTAGTAATGTGTTTAGATTGTTGGATCATGGTTGAGGGTCAGCAAACCCGCTGGCTCTGGGCATTTTTTGACAGGATTAGGAGACCAGATAAAAGTTACGTGTAAACAGTGTGGTGCGGATTATGTTGCCACGGACGAACTTCGGCCCGTTACGGAGTGCTATTTCGGTAAACGCGGCTGTGAATCATTTTGGGAAGTCAAATTAGAGTGCGGTTGTTGGGAAAGGGCAGAAATGAAAGAATCAGGGCATCGCCGGTAAGAAAGGGCAACGCGAATTCGGCTCAATTCGGAGCGGCCGCGGTGCGTCGGGGCGACCTCGCCCTCGACGATGCCGACCGTGAAACCGATGCACGCACTCCGGCTCCCGCGGCCCGGCAGGCGTCGCACAGCCAGGGCCGAGGGCTGACTCGGTTGGCTCGACCGGTTTGGCCGGACGGGGGCTGGGACGATCTTGGCCCGCGGCAGCATCTCGCGGTGGCCGCCGGCCGCGTCGGAGCGATGAGTGGCCTGAGCCCTGAGCACAGCGCGCTTTACGTGGTGTACACCACGATGATCGGCTCGGCCACCGCCGCCCAGCGTCTGCTGGCGCTGGACCCCGCCGCCGCCGCCGTGACTTTCCAGTTGTCCGAACTGTGCGGACGCACCGCAGCCCAGGCCGCCGAGGGGCTGGCCGATTTGTCCGACCCGTTGCTCGACACGCTTGCGCAGCGCCACGCCGAACGCGGGCGGCCGCTATTCGCATCCTGAAAGGCCAGTAATGCCAACACATTTCCACAGTCATCCGCAGACCCATAACGATCGGCCCAAACGGATCAGACAGCCGGGGGAACTGCTGTGCATCGGCATCGGCGGCCCGGTCGGCTCCGGCAAGACCGCGCTGGTCGCCGCACTATGCCGAGAGTTGCGTGGCGAGTTGTCGCTGGCGGTGCTGACCAACGACATCTACACCACCGAGGACGCCGGCTTCTTGCGCAAACATGCGGTGCTGCCCGATGACCGGATTGCGGCAGTGCGGACCGGCGGCTGCCCGCACACCGCGATCCGCGACGACATCACTGCGAATCTGGACGCGATCGACGACCTGGTCGCCGCCCACGACGCGCTGGACCTGATCTTCGTCGAATCCGGCGGCGACAGCCTGACGGCCACCTTCTCGTCGGGTTTGGTGGATGTGCAGATCTTCGTCATCGACGTGGCGGCGGCGACAAGGTGCCGCGCAAGGGCAGACCGGGAGTGACTTATTCGGATTTGTTGGTGGTCAACAAGACTGGCCTGGCGCCGCTGGTCGGCGCTGACCTGCAGGTGATGGCCCGTGATGCCGCCGCGGTGCGCGATGGCCGCCCGACGGTGCTGCAATCGTTGACCGAGGATCCAGCCGCCACTGAGGTGCTGGCGTGGGTTGGGTTCGCGCCCAACTGCGCGAGGCGGCCAACCTCTGACGCGCTCGCAGGTCCTGTTGATCGCATCCTGCGACCGATTGCAGCGCATCCAATGCCGCGGCGGCATCCAGGCCCGCTGCACCACGTCCGACACCGAGCACCTGGTGTCGGCGGCCGCCACCCCGCTGGGCGGCGACAGCATCGACATCCGCGTAGTCGTCGAACAGGGCGCCCTTTCGAAGTTGCGTAGCGCCGCCGCCACCGTGGCCTTGCCCGGGGCAAGCACCCCGACATCGCTCGCCCACTGGGAGATTGAGGTGGCCGGGCAGCCTCGACGTTGATCTTGAGCCAACCGTGGTCGCCGCCACCGCCCGGCATGTGTCCAGCGTGGCCTTGTCCCTTTACGACGACGGCCAGGTCCGCTTCCGTGAGCGGGTGCAGATCGGCAGATGCAATGAGCGCGAAGGATTCTGGTCAGGATCGCTACACGCCGACCGGAAACGGCCGCCCAGTGCTGCGGCATCAGGTGGAATTGGGCGCCGGATCCCTGGCCGACGACAGCATCTCGGCACCGCGTGCCGCCATCAATGAATTGCGCTATCCGACGGAGGCCTTCAGGGCTCTTGCGGTCGCCGCAATCGACGCCGGGTCGACCATGCTGACCTTGGCGGGCGGCGGGACGCTGACCACCTGGCAGGCTGACCGGCTGGCCGGTTAGCTGGCCCGCCTGGCCGCCGGGCGCTTCGCCTCCGCCGCCAGCACCGCCAGCTGTTCGAGACGGGTTCGGGCAAACGCCTGCTGCTCGGTGATGGTCAGCTGGCCGCGGTGAGTGCTCAGGAACGTCACGATCCACGAGAACAGCGTGCTGACCTTGGTCTTGAACCCGACCAGGTAGACCAAGTGCAAGACCAACCAGGCGAACCAGGCGATGAGGCCGCTGAACTCCACCGGACCTATCTTGGCCACCGCGGAAAACCGCGACACCGTGGCCATGGAACCCTTGTCGAAGTACTGGAAAGGCTCACGCTCTGCCGGATCGGCGCCGGCGAGTTCACTTTTGATCGTGGTGGCGACGTACTTGGCACCCTGAATGGCGCCCTGTGCCACCCCCGGCACGCCCTCGACGGCCGCCATATCACCGATAACGAACACGTCGGGGTGACCGGGGATGGACAGGTCGGGCAACACCTTGACCCGTCCGGCCCGGTCGAGTTCGACGGCTGACTGCTCGGCAAGATCGCTGCCCAGCCCGCTGGCTGAGACCCCGGCGGACCACACCTTGCAAGCCGATTCGATGCGCCGGATGGTGCCGTCGGAGTCCTTGACCGTGATGCCGTTGCGGTCGACGTCGGTGACCATCGCACCCAGCTGGATCTCCACGCCCATCTTCTGCAACCGCGCGGCCGCCCGCTGACCCAGCTTTTCGCCAAACGGCGTTAACACGGCGGGGGCGGCGTCGAGCAGGATCACCCGCGCCTTGGTGGAGTCGATGTGCCGGAACGCGCCCTTCATGGTGTGTTGGGCCAACTCGGCGATCTGGCCGGCCATTTCGACGCCGGTGGGGCCGGCACCGATGACGGTGAACGTCAGCAGCCTGGCCCGCCGTTCCGGATCGCGGGACCGTTCGGCCTGTTCGAACGCGCCCAAGATCCGTCCCCGCACCTCAAGTGCGTCATCGATCGATTTCATGCCGGGCGCGAACTCGGCGAAATGGTCCTTACCGAAGTAGGACTGGCCGGCGCCGGCGGCGACGATCAGGCTGTCGTACGGGGTCTCGTAGGTGTGGCCGAGCAAGTCCGATACGACGAACCGCCCAGCCAGATCGATATGCTTGACGTCGCCGAGCAGCACCTGAACGTTGCGCTGCCTGCGCAGCACGACCCGGGTGGGCGGGGCGATGTCGCCTTCGGAAACGATGCCCGTCGCAACCTGGTACAGCAACGGCTGGAATAGGTGATGGGTAGTACGGGCGATCAACTTGATGTCGACATCGGCCCGCTTGAGCTTCTTTGCCGCATTGAGTCCGCCGAATCCTGATCCGATGATGACGACTTGATGCCTACGCTTCGGTCCAGCTGTGCCTTCTGGCTGGGGACTCATGTTCCGCTGCTCCTGACGGGCTCCTCGACGCGCGATTTCAGTTAGCCTTAGCTACCACGGTAGTCACACCGGCACCTCGAATCCCAAGTCGTAAGCCTGTGTAATCAACCACATCGCGGAATCGGGCCTGGTCGCAAGACGTGATACTCGTCATGCCCGACGCCCGCTTAAGCCGACTACAGACCAACGAGCGGGCGCAGCGCCTCGCCGGCCGCGCTGACGACACCGGGTGTGTAGAAGGGCATGTTGATGATCAGGCTGTCGATTCCCGTGTCAAGCACGTTGGTTTTGATCTGATCGGCGACCGACTCCGCGGTGCCGGCCACCATGCGCTGGGTCATCGCGGCGGGGATCTGGTCGGGTTTGACGTTCTCGTCGATAAGCACCGTGATCAGCATGCTGGTTTCCAGCGTGGCCGGATCGCGGCCGATCTCCTCGCACCGCCGTTGTACAACCTTCAGCTTGCCCGGCAGCTGGTCGAACCCGGCGATCACGTTGAGGTGGTCGAAGTGCCGCGCGGCGAGTGGGATCGTCTTCTTCTCACCGCTGCCGCCGATCATCAGCGGAATGTGGTCGCGGTAGCGCGGATTGGCCATCGCCTCGTTGGCGTGGTACCAGGTGCCTGAGAAGGTCGGTCGCTCGCCCTTGATCATCGGCAGGATGATCTGCAGCGCCTCGTCGAGCCGGTTGAACCTGTCGGTGAAGGTGCCGAACTCGAATCCCAGCTGATCGTGCTCGAGCTCGAACCAGCCGGTGCCGATGCCCAAAATCGCCCGGCCCTGGCTCACCACGTCCAGGGTGGTGATGATTTTGGCCAGCAGGGTTGGGTTGCGATACGTGTTGCCGGTCACCAGGGTGCCCAGCTGCACCCGTTCGGTAGCGGTGGCCAGCGCGCCGAGGGCGGTGTAGGCCTCCAGCATCGGCTGGTCGGGTTCGCCCAACATGGGCAGTTGGTAGAAGTGGTCCATGACGAAAACCGAGTCGAATCCAGCCGATTCGGCCTCGCAGGCCTGGGCGACGACCGTTGGGAAAAGTTTCTCCACCCCGGTGCCGTAGGAGAAGTTGGGGATCTGCAGACCAAGTCGAATAGCCACGCTGTCTACCGTAGCTATCGGCCCGGCGTTGGAGAAAAAGGGTGTGAAACGGACTCGAAACCGGCTCAGGCGAAATGAGCCAGGGCGCCGTGGCTAACGTGCAGCGTCTGGCCGGTGATGTGGCGAGCCGCCGGGGTGGTGAGGAACAGCGCCACGCGGGTGACCTCCGCCGCGGCTGACGGGGGCGTGCGCGAAAGGCCTTCGTAGCCGGCCTGGACGCTGCGCCCGCTGGCCACGGCATTGACCGTGATCCCGCGAGTGCCGAAAACGCCCGCCTGTCCCGCAATCCAATTCGACAGTGCCGCTTTGATCGCGGCGTCGATGCTGCCCGCAGGCGGGTTTTCGGTCACTACGCTGATGATCGAGCCACCGGAGCGCAGGTGATCACCCACAGCCTGCACGGTCAGCACCGCCGAAAGCACTGTCGCGTCGAGTGCATTGCGCCACGCTTTGGCCGTGTCAGACATCGAGTAGGTGCGTGGGTCGCCGGCGTCCCAGGACGGCGCCGGCACGTTGACGATGGTGTCCAGGTGATGGGGGAACAAGCCGCGAGCCTCGTTGAGGCTGGCCGGGTCGGTGGTGTCGCAGACGATCGCGTCCACGTCCAGTTCCTTGGCGGCGATCTCCAGATCGCTGCCGCGTGCGCCCACAAGCGTCACCTTGTGACCGTCATCGCGAAAACCCTCGGCTACCGTGCGCCCCAGCTCGGTGTCTCCACCGGTGACCAGCACCTCCACCGCCATGACCTCCTTGTGTTCAACGTTGAACCCAGACCCTGGCAGTTCACCAGCCCTCATGCTCTCGCTCGGCGCTGCGAACTTGGTTCCGATGGCGGCACGCCACAGGACCGATGCCTGGGATCTCAGCGTGTTATGGCTTCAATCCCGGTAGATGTTACTGGACAGTAGCTATTCGGCGAAATTCCAGACGCCACGACGCGCAGACGATTTGGGTAACTAATCAGCCGTCACATTCTCGCCGCTTTTCGAGCGCGCGCTTGCGCAGCGGAACGTCGACGCCGACTCTGATTGCCCGGCTTCCCCCACACCGGGCGGTAGGTGGCCCGCACGGTTAGGGTCTCACCCATGAGCGGGATCCTGGCCGGTTTGGTGTCGGTGATGCTGGTAGTGGGCTTGTTGGTGAGCACGGTGGCGTGCGGTTCGGAATCGCCCTCGTCGTCACCTTCCCAGCCGTCCCAGGCCACCGGATCGATCGTGGTGTTCGCCGCGGCCTCGCTAAAGCCCGTGTTCACCCAGATCGGTCGGCAGTTCAAAACCGACAATCCCGGCAGCGGTGTCGATTTCGAGTTCGCAGGTTCCTCCGAGCTCGCGACTGAGTTGACTCAGGGCGCGATCGCCGACGTGTTCGCATCGGCGGACACCGCGCAGATGGACACCGTTGCCAAGGCCGGGTTGCTGGCCGGTAATCCGACGAACTTCGCCTCCAACACGTTGGTCATTGTCACCGCGCCGGGCAACCCGAAGAAAATTGGAGCCTTCGCCGACCTCACCAAGCCGGGGCTCAACGTGGTGATTTGCCAGAAACCGGTGCCGTGCGGATCGGCGACCCAGCGCATCGAAGACAGCACGGGCGTGCACCTCAACCCGGTCAGTGAGGAACCCAGCGTGACCGATGCTCTCGACAAGGTCACCAGCGGACAGGCCGACGCCGCACTGGTGTACGTCACAGACGCGATCAGCGCCGGAGACAAGGTGACGACCGTCAACTTTCCCCAGGCCGCCGGTGCGGTGAATGTCTATCCCATAGCGGTCCTGAAGAAGGCGCCGCTACCAACGCTGGCGCAGAAGTTCGTAGCCCTGGTGACGTCTGACAACGGCCAGCAGATCCTGGCCGGGTCGGGCTTCGCTAAGCCCTGACCAGCAACCGTGCACCGGCCTACGGAATTGCCCCGCTGGGTGTACATCCCCGCCGCTGCGGGGACCATCTTCGTGGTATTGCCGCTGTTGGCGATCGCGATCAAGGTTGACTGGCCGAATTTCTGGTCGCTGATCACCAGCTCTTCGTCGAAGACGGCCCTGTTGCTGAGTCTGAAGACCGCCGCCGCCAGCACCATGCTGTGCGTGCTGCTGGGGGTGCCGATGGCGCTGGTGCTGGCCCGCAGCACGGCGCGACTGGTGCGGTTGCTACGGCCGCTGATCCTGCTGCCATTGGTGCTGCCACCGGTGGTAGGTGGCATCGCGTTGCTCTACGCGTTCGGCCGGCTCGGGTTGATCGGGCGGTACCTGGAGGCCGTCGGTATCAGCGTCGCCTTCAGCACGATTGCGGTGGTTTTGGCGCAGACTTTCGTCTCGCTGCCGTTTCTGGTGATTTCCCTCGAAGGTGCCGCCCGTACCGCGGGAGCCGACTTCGAGGTGGTCGCGGCGACGCTCGGGGCGCGGCCCAGCACGATCTGGTGGCGAGTCACCCTGCCGCTGCTGCTGCCGGGCACGGTGTCGGGCGCGGTGCTGGCGTTCGCCCGCTCGCTGGGGGAGTTCGGCGCGACGCTGACGTTCGCCGGTTCCCGGCAAGGGGTGACCCGAACCCTGCCGCTGGAGATCTATCTTCAGCGGGTGACCGACGCGAACGCGGCTGTGGCCTTGTCGATCCTGCTCGTGGCGGTGGCGGCGCTGGTGGTGCTCGGTCTGGGCGCTCGGCGGCTGACCGGAGCCGACACCAGGTAGCCGGCCATGAGTGAGTTGCAGCTTCGCGCCGTTGTGACAGACCGCCATCTGGATGTGGAGTTCTCGGTGTCGGCGGGCGAGGTGCTGGCGGTGCTCGGACCCAACGGCGCGGGCAAGTCGACCGCCCTTCACGTCATCGCCGGACTGGTTCGCCCCGACGAGGGCGTGGTGCGGTTGGGGGATCGGGTGTTGACCGATACCGCGGCCGGGGTGAACGTGGCCACGCACGACCGCCGGGTGGGGCTGCTCCTGCAGGACCCGTTGCTGTTCCCGCACATGACCGTTGCCGCGAACGTGGCCTTCGGACCGCACAGTCGTCGCGGTATGTTCCGCTGCGCTCGCGCCAAGCAAAGGGCGACGGCGCTGCGCTGGCTACGCGAGGTGGATGCCGAGCGCTTCGCCGACCGGAAGCCGCGGCAGCTGTCCGGCGGTCAAGCCCAGCGGGTGGCGATCGCGCGTGCGTTGGCAGCCGAACCCGATGTATTGCTGCTCGACGAGCCGTTGAGCGGGCTCGACGTCGCCGCGGCCGCGGGCATCCGCGCGGTGCTGCGCACCGTGGTCACCCGCACCGGCTGCGCGGTAATTCTGATTACCCACGACCTGCTGGACGTGTTCACGTTGGCCGATCGAGTGCTGGTGCTCGAGTTCGGGAAGATCTCCGAGATCGGCCCGGTGGCTGATGTACTCACCGCGCCGCGCAGTCATTTCGGGGCCCGCATCGCGGGCATCAACCTGGTCAATGGGACCGTCGGCCCCGACGGCTCGCTACACGCCCGCTCCGGCGCCCACTGGTACGCGACCCCGGCCCGGGAGCCGGGCAAAGAGCTCGCCGACGGGCAAGCCGCAATCGCGGTGTTCCCGCCTACGGCGGTGGCCGTGTATCGAGACCAGCCGCATGGCAGCCCCCGCAATACCGTTGAGGTGACCGTGGCAGAGCTGGATATCCGCCAGTCCGCTGTCTTGGTGCGCGGCCACGAGCAGCCTGATGGCGCACCTGGCCTGGCCGCGGAAATTACCCTCGACGCCGCCGCGGAGCTGCGGCTGACGCCCGGAGAGCGGGTGTGGTTCTCCATCAAAGCTCATGAAGTGACGTTGTATCCGGCGCCCCGATGACCTGCGTCGACGCGAGGCGGTTTGCACATCAGCAACATCGGAAAAATCGCGTTGCATTAGTCAGCAAGGCATCCTTGCGTCACAGCCGTAACGCGGTAGGTTCGTCGCCATGGATCAGGTGGACCCGAACCCGGCAGGTCGCAAAGGACTGTGGGCGACGCTGGCGATCGCCGCGGTGACCAGCGCCAGTGCCGTCACCATTGCGTTGCCGGCGACCTCGAGCGCGGACCCGGAGCCCGCGCCCCCGCCCCCGGC
Organism: Mycobacterium sp.; assembly: GCA_035515675.1. Taxonomy (GTDB): domain Bacteria; phylum Actinomycetota; class Actinomycetes; order Mycobacteriales; family Mycobacteriaceae; genus Mycobacterium. The sequence continues at coordinate 975 of DATJBA010000431.1, read as the reverse complement.
AACCACGACGGCACCACCGCCTCCGGGCGCCCCCGGTGCGCCGGAGGGACAACCGGCGCCAGGCGACGTCAATGCGCCGCCCCCGGTCCCCAACGCACCCCCACCGCCGGTCGCCGAGCCGAACGCCGCCCGGATCGACAACCCCGTCGGTGGATTCAGCTTCGTCCTTCCCGCCGGCTGGGTGGAGTCAGACGCTTCCCACCTCGACTACGGCTCGGCGCTGCTCAGCAAGGCGATCGGGCAGCCGCCGTTGCCCGGTCAGCCGCCGCCGGTTGCCAACGACACCCGTATCGTGCTGGGCCGGCTGGACCAAAAGCTTTACGCCAGCGCCGAAGCCGACAACCTCAAGGCCGCGGTCCGATTGGGCTCGGACATGGGTGAGTTCTTCATGCCGTATCCCGGCACGCGGATCAACCAGGACACCACCCCGCTCAACGGTGCCAATGGGTTAACGGGAAGCGCGTCGTACTACGAGGTGAAGTTCAGCGATACGACCAAACCGAACGGTCAGATCTGGACAGGGGTAATCGGCTCGCCGGCGGCGACCACACCTAACGCCGGACCTCCGCTACGCTGGTTTGTGGTCTGGCTCGGGACCGCGAATGACCCGGTGGACAAGCCCGCCGCCAAGGCGCTGGCTGAGTCGATCCAGCCTTGGACGCCGCCGCCAGCCCCGCCGGCGGCGCCGGCTCCGGGAGCGCCCGCACCGGCCCCGCCTGCCCCGGCACCGGGTCAGGCGCCCGCGGGAGAAGTCGGTCCGACGCCCACACTGGCGCGGCAGCGGACAGTGCCGGCCTGATCTGCTGGTCGGCGCGCTCGGGTAGTAAGGCCGGGTTAGCCGGCCGTGTGCAATTCGGCACCCGATTCGTTACGCAAACGGGGTATACCAAAATTACGGCCCAGTATTGACCTAAGCTTTGCCAGCGATTGCAAGGAGATCCGCATGGACGTCATGGCAGCCACCGAATACCTGGC
>DATJBA010000430.1:0-4491 GCA_035515675.1 Mycobacterium sp. | reverse complement strand
CCATGAAACGCTTCCGCACCCCCGGCGCAGCCCAACGGTTCCTGGCGGTGTTCAGCGTGATCTCCCCGCATTTCCGGCCCCGCCGCCATCGGCTCACCGCCGATGACTATCGCACCGAGATGGCCGACCGCTTGGCCACCTAGAACGACATCACCAGGTCGTCGGAAGCCGCCTGAACCTCGCACCTCGACCACAGCCGAACCTCTCAGTGCGCTACTCCCATTGCACCTCAAACAAGTTGACAAGGCCCCCCACCGAGACCAGCTCGGTGCGGATCGCGAACCACGCCCAGCGCCCCGGGACATGATCAGTCTGCTCGGAGGCAAACGCGAGCGCGGCGAGCAGGGCCGCTAACGCGAATCCGTCATAGAAGCCGCTTTCGGCAGAAAGCGCATCCCTCGCCCGCTCGGGAATGCGGCGGTCTTCGACGAGGGCATCGATCAATGCGACTTCGGTGGGCGCCACGATCACCGCCAGGCACACGGCCTCCCAAAACGGCAGCAGCGGAAGCAAAACCACGGCGGTAGCGGTACCGAAGGCGACAGTCACCGGTATGCCGATCGCGAGCAGGCGAAGTGGCACACGCCGGGCTCGCAGCAGCGCCCGTAGGTCAAGCATGGACGCCTGGTTGAACAGAATCACCGTGAGCGCGAGCTGGGCAAGAACCGTAAAGGCCGCGGTGTGCTCGCCCACATTGACCAATCCGATGCCGAATCGACCAACGATGGCCCCAACGGCGACGAATATGAGCGCCGGCGCGAGGTACCACCTCCGGATCAGCCCGGAGACCATCGCGTAGCAGAGCACCAAAATGGTCAGGACAAACGCGGTCTCGGTATGCACTGCCGCTACCCCCGGGGGGTTCGGGTCCAGGCCGGCGATGTGTGGGCCGGATCTATATTCGCATCGCGCCGACTCCAATAAATGAATCCTCTCCCGCGGGCCCAGCCCAGCCGGCTTGATGTGCGGTCGCCAGGCAGGCTTAGGCAATCGCGCACGCCGTGCGCACGGTTCTGCGACGATGGCCCGGTGTCCTCGGATACCGGGCGATCACCGGCAGCGGGCCCGATCCTGCACCCGTTGACGACACCGCGAGCGGGGGCCCTGGCCGGGATGCTCTCCGCCGTGCTCTTCGCGGCGGTGCTGATCCTGATCCGGGTGAGAATGCCAGAGGGCTTGGGTGATACGACCCAGTGGCTCAACTCCCAACGCGGCGACATTGTGACCGCGACCAAGCTGATGCCGTTCGCAGGTATCAGCTTCCTGTGGTTCATCGGAGTCGTGCGCGACGGCTTCGGAAAATACGAGGATCGGTTCTTCGCGACCGTATTCCTGGGCAGCGGCCTGCTGTTTGTGGCGATGATGTTCGTGTCGACGGCGGTCGCGGCCGCCCTGGTGGCCAGCAACACCGGTGTCAACGACCCGGCTGCCCATGCCGAGGTGATCACCTTCGGCAAGATGGTCGTGCTGGCAGCCACCAAAACCTACGCCATCCGCATGGCGGCGGTGTTCATGGCGTCGCTGGCCACCATCTGGCTGCGGACCGGGCTGATGCCGCGCTGGCTGGTCGTCGTGAGCTATCTGGTGGCGCTGGCCCTGCTGATCGCCAGCGACGTCAGCATGTGGCTGACGATGGCGTTCCCCGTCTGGGTGTTGGTGGTCAGCGCACTGATTCTGCTGCGGTCAGGATTCATCGACGCCCAGCGCGTCGGGCCCGATTGAGCGGGCCGTGCCGGAAACGACCCGCGTCGTAGCGATGGACTAGGGCCCGCCGCGGTGCCGGAGCCCAGCTCACAGCCACCGGGTCGCCGCTGAGGGTGCGGTGCTGAGCCGGAAGCGGCATGGGGTGCGCCGACTTTCGGGTCCAAGGGCCCTAGTTCGGGATCGGGGCGCGGCGAAGTCTGGGATGAGGTCGGGCCAACGTGTCGGGCGAAGAAGGAGCAAGGAATTCTTGTGAGCGACAAGCCGAACATCTTGATCATTTGGGGTGACGACATCGGGATCAGCAACCTGAGCTGTTACACCGACGGTCTGATGGGATACCGAACCCGCCATATCGACCGGATCGCCGAGGAGGGGGTGCGGTTCACCGACTACTACGGCGAGCAGAGCTGCACCGCCGGGCGTGCGGCGTTCATCACCGGGCAGAACCCCTACCGCACCGGGCTGACCAAGGTGGGCGTGCCGGGCGCCAAGCTGGGGCTGCAGCCCGAAGATCCGACCGTCGCCACGGCGCTGAAGGCCCACGGGTATGCGACCGGCCAGTTCGGCAAGAATCACTTCGGCGACCGCGACGAGCACCTGCCCACCATGCACGGCTTCGACGAGTTCTTCGGCAACCTGTATCACCTCAACGCCGAAGAGGAGCCCGAGCTGCCGGACTATCCCAAAGACCCCGCGTTCCGGGAGAAGTACGGGCCGCGCGGGGTGCTGCACACCTGGGCCAACCCCGACGGCACCCAGCGCATCGAGGACACCGGCCCGCTGACCAAGCAGCGGATGCAGACCTGCGACGACGAGTTCCGGGACGCCGCAGTCGATTTCATTAAACGCCAGCACGAAGCCGACAGGCCATTCTTCGTGTGGTTCAACTCCACCCACATGCACTTTCGCACCCATCCCAAACCCGAGAGCGTGGGCCGGGCCGGGCGCTGGCAGTCCGAATACCACGACACCATGCTCGATCATGACGACCTCGTGGGTGATCTGCTGGATCTGCTCGACGAGCTGGGTATCGCCGAAGACACCATCGTCATGTATTCCACCGACAACGGTCCACACATCAACTCCTGGCCCGACGCCGCGATGACGCCGTTCCGCAGCGAGAAGAACTCGAACTGGGAGGGTGCCTACCGGGTACCGGCACTGGTGCGCTGGCCGGCGCGTATCCCGGCCGGGCGGGTGCTCACCGGAATCGTCAGCCACAACGACTGGTTCGTCACGTTGCTGTCGGCGGCCGGTGTGCCCGACATCGCCGAGAAGCTGCGCGCCGGAACCGATCTGGGTGGCACCACCTACAAGGTGCACCTCGACGGGCACGACCAGCTGGCCTACATCACCGGCGAGGCCGACGAGAGCCCGCGCCAGCATTTCTTCTACGTCTCCGACGAGTGCGACCTGACCGCGCTGCGCTACGACAACTGGAAGTTCGTGTTCATGGAACAGCGCTGCCCGGGCACCCTGCAGGTGTGGGCCGAGCCGTTCACCGAGCTGCGCTTCCCCAAAGTGTTCAACCTGCGCACCGACCCGTACGAGCGGGCCGACATCACTTCGAACACCTACTGGGACTGGGTCCTCAACCACATCTTCCTGTTCATCCCAGCCCAGGACTATGTCGGCCAGATGCTGCAGACGCTCGTCGAATTCCCGCAGCGGCAACGGTCCGCCAGCTTCAACCTCGACCAAGTGATGGCCAAACTGCAGGAAAGCGCCAGAAGCGACTAATCCGAGCCCCTGCCGAGCCAATCCGCGGCGGCGACGTTCTGGATCGCCCAGCGAACCGACCTGACACCGGGCTGCACGCTCAACGCCCGCACCGCGTTCTCCAGCAGGGTGTCGTCGCGGGACGCGGCTGATACCTCGGCGCGGAGCCCGATCTGGTCGGATGGGGCGCCCTCGACGAAACGCAGCGAGTGCAGCTGCAGGCCCGGCTGATTGACGGCCTGGACGATCTCGTTACGCGCCGTCTGCTCCGCGTCGGGTGCGCAGGCCACTTCCAGCAGGTAGTCGGCCGGGGGTATCTCACGGCCGGCCCTGGAGTGCACACGGTCCATCCGCGCGGCCAGCGGATGCAGGAAACTGTTCGCGGCGATGATGATCGCGGCCCCAGCGAGGGCCTCCCGCCAGGCCCATGCTCCTGCCAGCGCGCCCACCGCGGCGGTCGCCCACAGCGTGGCGGCGGTGTTCAGCCCGGTCACCGACATGCCCTGTTTCATGATGACCCCGGCACCGAGGAAACCGATGCCGGTCACGATTTGGGCGGCCACCCGGGTGGGGTCGGTGTCGCGGTGGAAGGTGTAGGCGCCCAGGATCAGAAACAGCGCCGACCCCATGCTGACCAGGGCCATCGTCTGCAGACCCGCCATCCGGGACCGCCACTGGCGTTCGATCCCGATCGCAAGTCCCAGGACGGTCGCCAGGCCGACGCGGACGATCAACTCGAGGGCGAGCATGTCAACGATCTTTGCGCAGGCGCGGGCTCCGCGGGCGCGAATGCACCAAGATCAGACCCGGCGCGCTGACCGGCGCGACCGGCGCTGTCGACGGCGTTGTAAACGGCATCGTCGAGTTTGCACAAATCCTCTACGGACGGCCTTGTCAACTTGTTTGAGGTGCAATGGGAATAGCGCACTGGGAGGTTCGGCTGTGGTCGAGGTGCGAGGTTCAGGCGGCTTCCGACGACCTGGTGATGTCGTTCCAGGTGGCCAAGCGGTCGGCCATCTCGGTGCGATAGTCATCGGCGGCGAGCCGATGGCGGCGGGGCCGGAAATG
>DATJBA010000429.1:0-6160 GCA_035515675.1 Mycobacterium sp. | reverse complement strand
GCCGCGATCCACTGCTCGAACGCCGATCCGGTGCCGTACCAACCCGGCAGCATCACCCGCGACTGGCTCCACGCCAGCACCCACGGGATAGCGCGCAGGTCTGCGATCGAGGCGGTGGGCTTGCGTGATGTTGGCCGGCTGCCGATATTCAGCGACCCGATCTCGCTCACCGGTGTGGAAGCTTTGAAGTATTCGACGAAACCTGGTGTCTCGTGCACCAATTCGGCATAAGCGCGCTGCGCGAGGCTGGCCACTTCGTCGAGCACCGCGTAGGCCGGCTCCGCGGCATCGCCCAGGCCCTCGACATCCAGCAGCGTCGACTCCAGCGTCGCGGCCAGTAAGCTTTCCAGATTGCGCCGCGCCAGTTGGGGTTCGGCGTATTTGGCGGCGATCACCTCCCCCTGCTCGGTGAGGCGCAGCGAACCGTTCACCGCTCCCGGTGGCTGCGCCAGGATGGCTTGGTAGCTGGGGCCGCCGCCGCGGCCGACGGTGCCGCCGCGACCGTGGAACAGCCGCAACCGGATTCCGGTTTTGCGGGCCACTTCGACCAGGGCCAGCTCGGCCCGATAGACCGCCCAGTTGGCGGCCAGATACCCGCCGTCCTTGTTGGAGTCGGAGTAGCCGAGCATCACTTCTTGAGATTCGCCCCGGGCCGCGACAAGCGCTCGGTAGAGGGGAACTTCCAGCATCGCGTGCAGAATCGCCGCGCCGTTGTGCAGATCGTCGATCGTCTCGAAGAGCGGTGAGATGGCCACCGGACAGTACGGTTGGGGCCCGGAGGCGTCCAACAGGCCGGCCTCTTTCAGCAATATCGCGGCCTCCAAGACGTCCGAGACCGAGTGGCACATCGAGATGACGTAGGTCGGCACGGCAGCGGGACCGTAACGCTCGACGGCGTGCGCGGCGGCCCGTACGACGTCGAGCTCGCTGCGGGCCAGGTCGGATAATCGCGCACGGTCGCCGACCAGTGGACGGCGGGTGCTCAGTTCGCCCGCCAGCAGCGCGACCCGCTCGTCTTCGGGCAACGAACTGTAGTCCGGGTGCACCCCGGCCCACGCCAGCAGCTCGCCGACCACCTCTTCGTGCACGTCGGAGTTCTGCCGCATATCCAGGCCGCATAAATGAAACCCGAAGACGCGCACGCCTTCTCGTAACAGGGTCAGCCGATCGTCGGCCAGCAGCGCGCAGCCGTGGGTGCGCAGCGACTCGTCAATCGTGTCAAGATCGGCCTGCAGTTCGGCCGGCGTGGAATACGGCGGCAAGCCCAGGTCAAGCTCGTCCTGCGGTTGGCGGTCCAAGATCTCGGCGGCGGTCGCGGTGAGCCGACCGCGGATTACCCGCAATGCCCGCCGGTACGGCTCGTCAGCCCAGGCTCTCTCCCGGCAGCCCTCGGCCAGTGCGGCCAGCTCAGGGGTGACAATGATCAGTCGCGCCGACATCGACAGCTCCTGCTCGAGGTGCATGAGTTCGGCCAAGTAGTGGGCCACGGCGGTGAACGCGGCACTGCCGGTGGCCAGCCGCACCACGTCGGCGGTCACGTTCGGATTTCCGTCGCGGTCACCGCCGATCCAGGACCCGGGTTGCACCATGGGCTCAGAGAGTAGATCGGAGTCGGGCCAGCGAGCCCGCAACGCATTCCGAACCTCGGCGTTGACCTGCGGCACCACCCGGAAGAACGCAGCCGGGTAATACCGCAGCCCCACCGCGATCTCGTCGGAGATCTGCAGCCGGGACAACCGGAGCAGCGCGGTCTGCCACAGGGTAAGGACTTGGCGGCGCAACTCGAATTCGATGTTGCGGCCGTCGTCGGTTTCTGTGTGCCCCTCAGCATGCAGCCGCATCAACTCAGTGATCCGGTGCTGGGTGACGAAGACGGTGCGCCGCCGGGTCTCGGTGGGATGGGCGGTGATCACCGGGGACACCAGAGCACCCTTCAGCGCGTCGGCCACCGTGGCCGAATTCAGCTCTGCCAGATCGAGTTTCGCGTAGGTTGCGGCCAAGCTGCTGTCCTGCGGTGGCTCGCCGGCGTCGACGTGAATTGCACGTCGGCGCTCTCGGTGGATGTCTTCGGCCACGTTGGCCAGCAGCGCGAAGTGGCTGAACGCCCGGATGATGGGGATTGCCAGGTGGATATCGATGCCATCGAACATGCGCGACATGTCGGCCCGATCGATCTCGGAACGGCGCACCCGGAAGGACTCCACCCGGGCCCGTTCCACGAGATCGAATACTTCGTCACCGTTCTGTTCGCGCACCGTGTCGCCGAGGATGGCGCCCAGCAGCCTGATATCGGCGCGCATCGGCTCGGTCGCCTCGCGGCCCAGCCGGGTCCGCTGGACGGCACCGATCGGTTCCAGCGCGGTATCAGAAACCTCAACCATGCGTCCCAGTATCGATGCGGATCGCGTGGTCCGCCCGCCGACAGGTCAGCTGGTCAGCGGTACTTGATCAGCAGGGCAATGCCGATGATGCACACCAGCCAGATGCCGGTGATGAACAGCGTCAACCGGTCCAGGTTCTTCTCCACCACGGTCGACCCGGACAGGCTTGACTGCACGCCACCACCGAACAGGGTCGACAGGCCGCCACCCTTGGCGCGGTGCAGCAGCACCAACAACACCACCAGCACGCTGGTGACTACCAGGGTGATCTGCAGGGCCAATTGCATGACCGAAAGCCTACCCGTGGCGCCGTGCTGTTAGGGCAGCGGCCCACCGGCGGCGATCGCCGCCAGCGTCGCGAACTGCTCACCGTCTAATGACGCCCCGCCGACCAAAGCCCCGTCGATATCGTCGCGGGCGACGATATCGCCGATGTTCTTGGCGTTCACCGAGCCTCCGTAGAGCACCCGTATGGTGTCGGCAACCTGCGGCGACGTCAGCGAGCCCAGTTCCTTGCGGATCGCCGCGCATACCTCCTGGGCGTCGGTGCCGCTGGCCACCCGCCCGGTGCCGATCGCCCAGACGGGCTCATAGGCGATGACGACCGTGCCGATCTGCTCGCTCGACAGCCCGGCCAGCGAGCCGCCTAGCTGCTTCTCGCAGTGGCTGACGTGCTCGCCCGCCTCGCGGACGTCGAGGTGCTCGCCAATGCAGATGATCGGGGTCAATCCGTTCTTCAGCGCAGCGGCGGCCTTGGCGGCCACCAGCGCGTCGTCCTCGTCGTGGTAGGTGCGCCGCTCGGAGTGCCCAACGACGACGAAGGTGCAGCCCAGCTTGGCCAGGAAGGCACCGCTGATGTCACCGGTGTAGGCACCCGGGTCGTGCTGGGACAGGTCCTGGGCACCGTAGGTCAGCCGCAGCTTGTCGCCGTCGACCAGGCTTTGCACGCTGCGCAAGTCGGTGAACGGCGGCAGAACCGTGACGTCAACCTTGTCGTAGTACTTGTCCGGCAAGGCGAACGCGATCTTTTGCACCAGCGCGATAGCCTCGAAGTGGTTGAGGTTCATCTTCCAGTTGCCGGCTATCAGCGGCTTGCGGCTCACGCGTTTCCGCCTCCGTTGGCTTGAATTGGCTGGGGCCGGCCCAGTACTTCGATGCCGGGTAGCGTCTTGCCCTCAAGGTATTCCAACGACGCGCCACCGCCAGTGGATATGTGCGAGAAGTCGTCCTCCGGGATACCGAGCGCGCGCACCGCGGCCGCGGAGTCGCCGCCGCCCACCACGCTGAATGCGCCCTTGCCGGTCGCTGCGGCGATCACCTCGGCGACACCCTTCGTACCCGCGGCGAACGCCGGGAATTCGAACACACCCATCGGGCCGTTCCAGAAGATGGTCCTGGCGTTGGACAGCACCGTCGCGAACCGTTTGACCGATCCCGGCCCGATATCGAGGCCTATCCGATCGTCTGGGATCACGTCGGCGGCGACGATCTCCGACGGGGAGTCGGCAGCGAACTTCTCCGCCACCACGATGTCCACTGGTAGGCGAAGGACGTCATGATAGCTGTCCAGCAGCCGGCGACAGGTATCGATCATGTCGGTTTCCAACAGCGACTCGCCGACCGAGAGACCATGTGCCACAAGGAATGTGAAGCACATCCCGCCGCCGATCACGATGCTGTCGGCCTTGGTCGCCAGTTGTTCGATGACTCCGAGCTTGTCGGACACTTTCGACCCGCCGAGCACCACCGCGTAGGGCCGTTGGGTCGAGCCGGTCAACTGCTCGAGCACCCGCACTTCGGCGGCCACCAGCTTTCCGGCGTAGTGCGGCAGCAGGGTGGCGATGTCGTACACGGAGGCCTGCTTGCGGTGCACCACCCCGAAGCCGTCAGAGACGAAAGCACCTCCCGGCCCGACTAATTCAGCCAGTTGCACGGCCAGCGCCAGTCGCTCGCCGTCGTCCTTGCTGGTTTCGCGCGGGTCGAAGCGGATGTTCTCCAGCAGCAGGATGTCGCCGTCTGTCAGCCCCTCAGCACGGGCCAACGCGTCGGTGCCGACGACGTCGCCGGCCAACTGCACGTGCTGGCCCAGCTGTTCGCCGAGCGCCGCAGCGACCGGTGCCAGCGACAGCTTCGGGTCGGCTCCATTTTTGGGACGACCCAGGTGTGCCGTGACCACCACCTTGGCCCCGGCCTCCAGCAGCGCCTTCAATGTCGGTGCTGACGCGGTTATCCGGCCGGGATCGGTGATGGCGCCGTCGTCGTTCAGCGGTACATTCAGATCGGAGCGCACCAGCACGCCACGACCCGAAACCCCTTCCGCCAGAAGGTCTTCGAGGGTATGAATGGACACGGTTAGAGCGACTTGCCGACCAGGGCGACCAGATCGATGAGGCGGTTGGAGTAGCCCCATTCGTTGTCGTACCAAGACACCACCTTGGCCTGGTTGTCGATCACTTTGGTCAGGCCGGAGTCGAAGATCGAACTGTGCGGGTCGGTGACGATGTCGGTCGACACGATGGGCACGTCGTAGTACTTAAGGATGCCCTTGAGCCGGCCCTCGGCGGCGGCCTTGAACGCGGCGTTGACCTCCTCGACGGTGGTCGGCTTGGACAGGTCGGCGGTCAGGTCGGTGACCGATCCGGTGGGCACCGGCACCCGCAACGCGTAGCCGTCGAGCTTGCCTTTAAGCTCGGGCAGCACCAGCCCGATGGCCTTGGCGGCACCGGTGGAGGTCGGGACGATGTTCAGCGCGGCCGCGCGGGCCCGACGCAGATCCTTGTGCGGACCGTCCTGCAGGTTCTGATCCTGCGTGTAGGCGTGGATGGTGGTCATCAGCCCCTTGACGATGCCGAACTCGTCGTGCAGCACCTTGGCCAGCGGCGCAAGGCAGTTCGTGGTGCACGACGCGTTGGAGATGATGTTTTGGCTGCCGTCGTACTTGTCGTCGTTGACGCCGAGCGCGATGGTGATGTCCGGGTCGGTGGCCGGCGCGGAAATGATCACTTTCTTGGCGCCGGCCTGCAAGTGGCCCTTGGCCTTGGCGGCGTCGTTGAAGCGGCCGGTGGATTCGACGACGACGTCGACCCCGAGGTCACCCCACGGTATCGCCGCCGGGCCTTCCTTGACCTCCAGCGACTTGATCTTCGTGGTGCCGACGACGATGGTGTCCTCACCCTCGACACTGACGTCTTGGGTCAGCCGGCCCAGGATGGAGTCGAATCTGAGTAGGTGCGCGAGGGTAGCGTTGTCGGTGATGTCGTTGACGGCGACCACCTCGATGTCGGCGCTGCCCTGCTCCTGCTGAGTCAATAAGGCCCGGTAGAAGTTGCGACCGATTCGCCCAAAGCCATTGATGCCTACTCGGACAGTCACTTGTCTCTCCCTGTCGTTAGTCCGCTGATTTACCGCTCGCCATTAGCCTAGGAGGCGTCTGAACAACATTCGAGGCAGGGGCGGGAAGAACGCCGACAAGGCCGTTTCTTCGGCAGTAAGTCAGACCTGATTGGTCGACAACGTGGTCGTTCTTCCAGCCGATACCAGTTTGGGCATGGGCTGGGTCCTGATCAAGGGCCAGCTGGCGGCCCTGGTCGTCAGGCCATGGTCCACGCCCCGTCCGTGCGGGTCAGGCCGCTGTTGACGAGTGTGCGGAGATTGATTGCGGCACAACGGAGTTGCAGCCAGGCGTGGTTCTTGTCGACGCCGAGGTAGCGCAGTTTGATCCGCCGTCCACGGTTGGTGGCGGTCCAAGCAATGATCCGCTCGACACTCGAACGGGTGGG
>DATJBA010000428.1:0-3197 GCA_035515675.1 Mycobacterium sp. | reverse complement strand
CTGGGCGTACCGGTGCCTGCAGGGTAGGTTGGCTGGGCCGAGGCGCCCGCTGGCCGGGATCGCAGTTCACCGCGCTGATACCCCGTCCGTTAGTCCGAACACGCGCCGTATTTTGGGGGGATCGGCGCGACGTAATGTTTGAGCCCCCGCGCCGCTAGCCATGCTCTCCATCAGTTTGGGTCTTCGCCTGCGTCGGTGACGGCCGTAACCTCTGGCTGATCGGTGGTGGAACTGCTGCAGCCGGTCCCCAGCATCCAGGGCGCCCCGGGCACCGGTCCACAAAAGGCTTGGGTCGGCAGATCTTTGACCACCGCGAGCGGTGGGTGCGCACGGCGCGGCGGATGTGCCACTTGAGGGTGCGGGAAATGGTGATGCGCATCGGCTCCCTGTGTGTTGGGTGCTTGAAGGACCCGAACAGTAGTCATTGTGGTGGTCCTTGGGTGCGGGGTCGCGAGAATTCACCTGCTGCATCGGGGATTTCGTGGCAGGGATCCCGATGCCAGTCGCCGAAGGGGTCCGCGTAGCAGATCCAGTCCTGCGGGTGAGTGATTTCGGCGTCGGTGAGCAGTGCTCCGTGCAGTGCGGCCTGGATCTGGTCGGGGTCCGCACCGCAGGTCAAGACGGTCATCGAGGTGTGCCGGTCGCCGAAGCAGGGATCCCAGATCAGGTCGGCCAGGGCGCGCCGTACCGGGTCGACGCGCACCTGCTGGGTGGCGGTCATGGCCGCCACCCACTGTCCGGCCGAGGCGACCCGCAGCCCGCCGCCGGCCGATTCCAGCCACATCGCCTGGTCGGGCCGGTTGGCCAGCCATAGCCGTCCGCGGGTGCGCACCACGCCGTCCAGTAGCACGTCGACTGCGGCGTGCAGGCGCGTCGGGTGAAACGGGCGGCGCGCATTGAATTCCATCAGCTGCACCGCCTGGTCTGCGGCCAGCGGTGGCAGCCCCGCCAGCAGTGGGCCGTGTGGGTCATCGCTGCGGCCGCGCCGGGAATCAGGTTCCAGGTGTGCTAGGGCCATCTCGATGCGGTCGAGGCCGACGCTGATTCGTGCCTGCGGTGCCAGGCGGCGCAGCACGGCCAGCGACGTGCGGTGGGGGTGGGTGAGCACCACCAGGTCGGCGAACTCGGCCTGTCCGACCACTACCTGGGCCACCGTGCGTCCGTCGGGCAATTCGTCTGCGCCCAGCGCCTGGGTCAACCAGTGGGCGGTGTCCACGCAGGTCACCACAGCCGCGATCGCCACATCGCGGACCGCCGGGCCAACCGGCGCGCCGGAGCCGGGAGCGACGGGCACGTGGTGAAGCGCCCAGCAGATGGGTTCGGGTTCCAGCCACTCCGGCAGGTGCGCGACGATGCGCGCGACGTCGTTACGGCGGTGCAGTCTGCGCAGCAGCACGAGCAGATCGTTGCGGACGGTGCAGGCCACGCAGCCGTGGGTGAGCTCCAGTCCCGCGTGGGCGGTGATCAGATCGCCGTGCTGCAGCACAACCGTGCTGCGTCTCACCACATGCCCGTCGAAGTGGTGCTGAACGACCAGTGTTCCGGGCCGGCCCAGCAGCAAGCCGGTCACCGCATCGGTGTCGCCTTGGCCGGTCACGAGCACCACTGGAGTCCGCATCAGCCCACCCCTTATTGAAAACGATTTTCATTCGGTCGGTGGATCACGCTACCGTGCGCAGCGGCGCGTGTCGAAACCGACTTTCAACAACTGACCGTTGTGGGGAGGGCCGGCAACTCCGAGCCGGACGATAGGCATTCCGCAATCCCTGCCGCGGCAGACGAAGCGAGACGCCGTTGGTCGGCGAGTGAGTCTGGTGCTCAATCACTTCGGTCGTCAGGCATATCGTGTGCGATCATGCCGGTGTGCGGCTGCTGTCAGGTTTCTTGCGCTAGCTCGCCGGACCTGGGCCTGCAGAGGATCGAGATCGTGGTCTATGCCGGTTGGCCACCGTGATCGTCGCCGGGCGTGGCGGCAGCGGGCCGGTCCAGTTGGTACCGGATGAGCCGGGAGCTGTTGGCCACGACGGCGACGGAGGATGCGTTGTGCAGGATGGCGGCGACGACCGGTGAAAGTGCTCCGGCGGCGCCCACCAAGAGGCCGACCGCGTTGACGGCGATCGACATCGCGTAATTTTCGCGAATGACGTCGACTGCCCGAGCACCCAGGGCCTGCGCATCGAGCAGGCGGTACAGATTGTCGCTGGCCAGTGCGACGTCGGCGGTCTCGACCGCGACGTCGGTTCCGGCAAGGCCCATCGCGATCCCGATGTCGGCGGCGGCCAGAGCCGGGGCGTCGTTGACGCCGTCGCCGACCATGGCCACCACATGTCCCTCGGCGCGCACGTATCAAGGTGCCCGCGGACAAGGTGATCGCGTTCGCGAAGTCACCGCACGGGCAGACGACGTACCGGCCTCAGAAATAGCAGGGTACAGGCTCCAGCCCGGGTCACCGTTCGGCGACCCAGCCGGTGGCGGCGTGTCGCGGTCCACGGTGTCGGCGCGGCCGAAGTTCTGGATCACCTTCGCCGAGGGCACCCTGGTGACCGGGTGGCGTTCGCTGTGCGCCAGCTGCAGCCCGGGGGAGAGTCCTTCGACTGGGCCGGGTCATGTCACGCTCGGCAGTCTCGAAGGGCGGTGGCCGGCGGCCGGTGCGGAAGATCGGCCCGGCGCGAACGGTGAAAGATTCACATCTGGTTGACTGTTTGATACGCCTGCCCGAAAATTCGCTCTGCCGTAGCCCATTTGTGAAGCGCCATGCCGTACCAGTTAGCGGCAGTACGTCACGGTGACAAATCTCGTGATAGGTTGGTCATTGGGGCGGCGGCCTATGAATCGGTGCGGGGCCCGGCTTCGGCGGATCTCAAGTGAAACCGGTTGGACTGGAGCACATCTGCGGCCCGCCACCCCGCCGGTTGGCCACACACCGAGGTGTCCGGTGGAGTCCAATCGAATGCCCCAACTAGAGTGATCTTTCCGCGCGATGACTGACCGAGGACCATTTAGTCGCGGTGGTGGCATTATCGCAATTGTTCGAATCCCGCGGGCGGACAGGCGATTACACCGCTACCTTACATAATCGGCGTTACCAGCGAAACAAATTGACTCGCAAAGGGTTCCAGTAAACCACCAGTGTTCGTCGTCCACGCCGACCGTTGATTCAAAACCTCACGCACTTTGGCGGCTTCCCAGGAGCCGGC
>DATJBA010000427.1:0-7457 GCA_035515675.1 Mycobacterium sp. | reverse complement strand
CGCCCGGGATAGGGTACGCGAGGTGGGCAAAATGGCCGAACGTCACCTCTGGGAGCACGAGCCACGCGGCTACGGCTGGCCGTGTCATTCGCAGACTTACGGCACCGGCTGCACCCAGCCCGCGACATGGCGGCACGCGATAGCACCGACATGGCACGTGGCGACCCTCTGGTGCGAGCGGCACAAGCCAATGGCGGAAGGTGATTGACCGACCGCCGCCCGGCCGCACCTGCGGCGTGCCATCGTCTGCCCAACACTGTCACAGTCTGTGCGCACTTCGACACCGCCGCGGCGGTTGCCCGTCACCGCCGTGTCATCGAGTGCGGCTAGCGTAATCCGCCTATGCCGGGCCTGCCAGCCGGTGCGGCCGGGTGCGGTACGACAACCCCGGCCGCATCGGTGTTTTTTCGGCCTCTCAGATCGACGCTGAGCCACTTTCGGCACCGCCCGCGCGTTTCTCCTATGGGCGTGAATCGCGAACATGCCGCCCAACTCGTCGCGGTCGCCGTACACCAGCGCGCATCGACTGGTGCGGGCGGCGCACCCACGATCAGCATGCCGCTGATCGACCAAGGAGGAGGGATGGCCAAATCCTTTTCGTCAGCATGTGCGTCACGTCAACGGGGACGCTGCCCGCAGGCTGGCCCGTATTGGCGAGATCATCGCGAAGGCCAAGGATAGTCGCGCTGCCCCGATTCAGGTGTTGTCCTGGGTGAGGAAGGCGCTCGATGCCCAGGTTCCGATATCTGAGCAGATGACCTGGAACTTCTGTCCCGAGTGCGGGCACCCGGTCTATCAACACAACGGGGAGGGCTGCCAGCACGTCGACGAAGCCCTCAAAGCCTGTGAGGACGCGGAGTGCGAGCAGCGCGGCGAGCACGTTCACCTCGTTCCCGAAAAATGCGACTGCACCTGGGCGCATCAGCTGCCGGTGGGGGTCTAGATCAGGTGATCGCCGAGCTTGTCGGCCACGGCACCGACTGCGGGTGCGGGCGGTGTACGGCCGCGTGGAAAGCGCGACCCGAGCAGGTCTACCGTGTCGCGTCGCGCTGAGCTGCCGAGATCGCCGCGACCAGGGCACGGGCGCGGCAGTGAACTTCGTAACGCGTTACGAAGTTTCGGTGACCTCGAGGCCGGGGCGCTCCACCGAGCTCGGGCACCGAGTGTGCCGTCAAGGCTGGCGATCGCGGCACCGTACGTGCATGCGTTAAACGCAACGGCACCGCGTTTTACGCCCCGGGCCCCCAGGCGTGCCCGGTGCCGCCGCCAGGATGCCGCCTAGTTTTCGGCACCCGTATTCAGCACCGGGACACGTCTAGCCGGTGCTGCGGGAGCAACACCGGAATAACATCCCGCAGCACCGGGGCCTATCACTTGCGCGGCTGCGGCTGCGGTGTCGGGCGGTCACGCGAGATGAATTCGGTCATCGGCACTTTTACGTCGTCGATGCGGCCCGACGTTGTTTTCGCCACGATCTTTTTGTCCTGCGCCATGATTTGCCTCACTTTTTACCGGCAGTCGCCGTCGCGGTCTGCACACCGGTTACGACACAGATACCAGTCGACAGGATCGGTAGCCGGGCCTGAACATCGCCGCTGTCGTGATAGAAGTCGATCACGGTTGCGACGGTGAAACTGTGCCGCAGATCATGTATCCGCGGCCGGCGCGGTCCTGACGGCACCGTGATTGCGGCTTGATCAACCAGGCGGGTGAAGGTGTGGGAGAGATTGTGGGCGTCGAGGCGGGTGCCGTGGGTGGAGATGAAGAAACTCGGCTCTATCCGGTGCGGGCAGAACCGGTCACGACACTGTTGATAGTTCCGCAGGGCGGTGACGGTTGAGTCGTGCAGGAACAGTCGCCGGGATTTGCCGAACTTTGAGTCCAAAACGACCAGGGTCGCATTGGCGAGGTCGATGTGGTTGTCGTTGAGACGGCAGGCTTCGCTTTTGCGCATGCCGGTGACGGCCAGGAGCCCGATGAATGTTTGCCAGGTCGCCGCCCGCAATTCTGGCCGCAATCGGCGGGCGGCCTCGATCAGCGCGGTGATCTCATCCAGTGAGTACAGATACGGCGCAATGCGGCACCGGTGGTGCGGTAATGCGTCCTCGGGTGGAATTTCGCTGCCCGGGTCCAGGGTCTTGTAGTAGCGAGCGAAGATCCGCACCGTCATCAACCGCCGCGCCAGGTAGCCATCGTGAGTGCTGCCGCTGCGGGTCGTGGTCGCCCACTCAAGCGCCAGGTCGCTGGTGATCCGGTCGCTGCCGTGGGACTCGCAGTAGTCGATGAACGACATCAGTTGCGCCGCTTGGGTCGTCAGCTTGAATCCCAGCGTCCGCCGCATCGCCAAATAGTCCTCGGCGGCCCGTCGTAGCCCGGTCATGGCCGTGTTCCTGTCGGCCACGGACGCGCCAACGGCCGCAAGGCGTTCTCGTCGACCTTGGCGTAGATCGCGGTCGACAACTCGCTGCGGTGCCGCAGTATCTGCCCCACCTCCGGCAGCGATGCCCCGGCGCGCAGCATGTCGGTGGCCAGCGAGTGCCGCAAACGATGCGCGCCCACCCGCTGCTGGCCCGCACGCTGGCACGCCCGAGCCATGACCTGCCGTACCGCCGCCGCGGTCAACGGCCGATAGGGTGCCCCAACGGTGCAAAACAGCGCCCGCATTCCACAAGTGGGGCGGCCGTTGGTCAGATAGGCCACGATCGCCTCACCGACGTCGACCGGTACCGGGAGCCGGTCAACCCGATTGCCCTTGCCGTGAACGGTGATTTCGCCGCTGCGCCAATCGATATCGCCCAACTTCAATGCGGTGGCTTCGGCGCCGCGTAACCCCAGCCGGGCCAACATCGTCAGCATCGCGTAATCACGGCGGCCCACTATCGTCGTGCGGTCACAGCACTCCAACAGCCGCGCCACCACGGCCGCATCCAGCCCACGCGGCAGCGAAGCCAGCCGCCAGCCCGCCACCGCTGCAACCGCGGCCACCAACGCGGTCAGCGTGTGCCCCGACACGTGCAGAAACCGCAAAAACGCGCGCAGCGCCGTCACCATCACCTTCGCCGACCCCGTGTTGCGATCGCGGCAGTAGCCGACCACGACCGACACCACCTGGCCCGAATCCAACTGCTGCACAGAGATATCCAGCGGCCTCGGCAACTGGCCCAAGAACGTGCGCCCCTGCTTGCCGTAACAACGCACCGTCTCCGGCGACAGCCCTCGTTCCTGGCCGAGCCACACACGAAACTCGTCCAGGAACATATCTGCATCCCCGGTAGAAACCCGCACATTCATGATCGCCTCCCGCCTGAAGTGGTTTTCCTGACCCACTCAGACTGAGAGATCACTCGATCACAAGGCCCGGATTATGCCGACCAATCCCACCCCGTCACCCCTATAACCAGCCGGTTCACTTCACGGTCGGCATAATCCCGCGGTCGGCATAAGCCGATGATCTGCTGGTGGTGTGTAAATCCCGGCAGCAAGCCCAGGCCGCGCTGGCGCGGCTTCGGGAGCTGTTGGCCGATCTCGGCCTGGCGCCGAAACAGGCCAAAACAGGCATCGTCGAATTGGCAGTGGGCGGAGAAGGTTTCGACTTTCTTGGCTTTCATCACCAGATGGTGTGCGCGCGGGGTATCCGCGGCAGGCGCGGGGTGGCGTTCCTGGCACGTTGGCCCAGTGATCGGGCGATGCAACGTGCACGCGACCGGATCACCGAACTGACGGTTCGGTCCCGGCTGCTGCTGCCGGTTGAAGTGGTGGTGGAGGACCTGAATGGGTTTTTGCGTGGTTGGGCGGGGTACTTCCGCTACGGCCACTCCACGTCCCGCTTTGGCAAGCTCCAGCGGTACGCGAAAGATCGGTTGGCGCTGTTCATCGGTAAGCGGCACAAGCGCGGGCGGGGCTTCGGCCTGAACGTGCTCGCCTATCGGTCGACCGACTACTGCGGGCTGTACAGCCTGACTGGAACCGTCATCGCACCCAGGGCCGACAAGCCCTGGCGGGACAAACCGAATGCCGGCGGTGAACGGCGTCGGTAAGCCGTGTGCGGGAGAACCGCATGCACGGTTTGACGGGCGGGAGCTGGAAACGGAACAAAGATCGCACCAGGGCCACCGAGACGAAGGACACCAGGGGAAACCCTGTGGTCACCAGCGGCTCCGAGACCTACCGTCGATGCTCGTCACCGCGCCAGCTCTCGACCCTACCAAGTTGCTCAAGGGCCTGCGATACGTGCCGCGGGTGATCATCACCGACAAGCTGGCCAGCTATCGGCTGGCCCACCGTGAGCTGGTGCCGTCGGTGACTCATCGCCGCTCGAAGTATCTCAACCGGGCGGAGAATTCGCACCAGCCGACCCGGCAACGAACGCGCCATGAAACGCTTCCGCACCCCCGGCGCAGCCCAACGGTTCCTGGCGGTGTTCAACGTGATCTTGCCGCATTTCCGGCCCCGCCGCCATCGCCTCACCGCTGACGACTATCGCACCGAAATGACGCGACGATTCGCCGTCTGGAGATCACCGGACCGACTGCCGCAGCCTGACCACACCACCGACACCCAGCCCACCGAGCCCCTGCACGCCCCGATCACACTGAGCCCCAGCCAAGTTGACAGTGCCATTATGCCCGCCAGGACGACCAGCGCTGCACGGCGACGGTGACGACGGGTCCGTCCAGCGCAATCCGTTGGTACTGAACATATTTCTTGCGCAGTAAGGCGTAGCCGGTGGCCATCTCCTCGCCGCTGTAGTGGACGGCCGCTACGCCGTCCGCGCGCACCCACCACAACTGCGCCCAGTCGTCGTCGTAGTGGTCGGCGAGCAAGCTCACCCGAGGGTTGCCCTCGATGTTCGCCAACCGGCGAAGCCGTTGCGTGGTCTTACGTTTGGCGTCGACTGCGGTATAGACCACATCGTTGTGGACCGCGAATACCACCGGGACCAGGTGCGGTGCGCCGTCGGCCCCGACCGTGGCAAGCCTCGCCACGGGCGATTCCGCGAACATGGCGACGGCGTCGTTTTCGGTCATTGATCCAGACTATTCCGCTAGTCCTCCATGCATGCCCGAGTGGGGCACTGTCAGGTTGGTGAGCCGGGAAGGTGAGGTGGGGCAGGATCGACGATCGTGACCGCTGCAGGCTCGTCGTCTAAAGGGTTGCGGTTTCCGCCCGAGATCATCAGTCATTGCGTGTGGCTGTACCACCGGTTCCCGTTGAGCTTCCGCGACGTGCAGGAGCTGATGCTCGAACGTGGTGTCGATGTGTCCTATGAGACGATCCGGGCTTGGTGCGGCCGGTTCGGGCAGGAGTACGCGAACCAGCTGCGCCGTCGTGGTCGGCGGCTGGGCGACAAATGGCACCTCGATGAGGTGTTCGTCCAGATCAACGGCGCACAGCGGTATCTGTGGCGCGCGGTCGACCAGCACGGCAACGTGCTCGACATTGTGGTCCAGTCGCGCCGAAACGCGGTGGCCGCAAAGAAGTTCTTCCGCCGACTGCTCAAGGGCCTGCGGTAGGTGCCCGGAGTGATCGTCACCGACAAGCTGGCCAGCTAGCAGGTGGCGCACCGTGAGCTCATGCCGTCGGTGACCCATCGCCGGTCGAAGTACCTGAACCGCGCCGAGAACTCTCACCAGCCGACCCGGCACCGCGAGCGGGCGATGAAACGCTTCACGTCGATCCGGCACGCGCAACGGTTCCTGTCCGCGTTCAGCGGCATCTCGCCGCACTTTCGGCCCCGTCGGCACCTGCTGTCGGCGGCCAACTACCGACAGGTGATGGCCGACCGCTTCGCGGTCTGAAACGAGATCACCGGGGCGACGACCACGGCCGCCGCCTGAATCGGCGACTGGGACAGGACGTTTCGTCCAAGCCCACGGCTCATCACCCCGAATCATCACATCGGCCAATTGGGTTGGCTCAAGTTGACAGTGCCCGTAGCAGTCTGGCCGCGCCGCCACCACGGCATCCATGTCTTCCGGCTTGCTGGTGGTCACGGGGTCGGCATCCCTTGGTCGGCCAGGAACTTCTCCACATCGCCGCGCACCCACACCAAGCGCCGACCCACCTTCGCCGCGGAGGCGACCGCCGACAGCTTGATCTTGGCGTCTTCGAGCAGCTTTTCTAGTCGCTGTACTTCGCGCGAACGCTCCCGGGTGATCGCCGTGCGCGTCGGAGTCAGATCACGAAGCTGTCGGATCGGCTCAGGCGGTACGAACGAGCCCCGTACCAGACCGTGTGCGCCGAGTTGGGCCAACCAGGTCGCGTCGGCGACGTCTTGCGGCCCGGGAGATTCTTGACGTGCCGCGAATTCACCAGCAGCACATCGAATCCCGCGCCTTCCAACAGGTAGTAGAACGGCTTCCAGTCGGGTAGCTGGGGCCGACCAGACCAGCCGCGTGCCACCCCAGGTGCGTGGTGGGCTTGTCTGACCGACTCGAAGGTCAAGGCGTCAGGTTGCCGCCCGCGCGAGGCAGCAGATCTGCGACGGCGGGGTCGTTACGCACTAGGGCCTCGGCGACGTCGGTCAATTTCTGGTGGGGACTGTGGGCGTAGGTACGCAACAGTTCGAACGCCTCATCGACGGTGATACCACCACGTTGAGCCAGGATGCCTTTGGCTTGCTCAATGGCTAAACGGTTGTTGAGTGTGGTCTGCAGTTGTTCGGTCAACAGATCGTGCTGGCGTATGGCACGTTCGTGCAGCAGCGCAATGGTGGCCATATCGGTCAACGCCTGCCCGACTGCGAGTAGCTCGGCATCAAGATCACCGCGCGTCGCGGTAAACAGGTTCATGCCTCCAATAGCCTCGTCGCGCAACCGCATTGGCAACGCATGCACAGCTGCAAATCCGCTCTCGAGGGCCTTTGGGACAAAGCGCGGCCACCGGTCGGATTCGGCCGACAGATCCGGACAACTGACAGGTCGTCCGGTCCGGTAGCAGTCCAGGCACGGACCCTCGGCGTTTTGCAGCTGAAACAATTCGAGCACGCGGGCCTGCTCACCGGATGCGGCAACGACGTTGAGGCCACGGTGGCTGTCAGCCAGCAAGAGCCCAACCGCCTCGACTCCGAGGGCCTGCTGGGTGTGCACGGTTACCAGGTGCAGGAAGTCGACCAAATCAAAGTCGGCGACAAGCGTATCGGCCAGTTTGACAAAGGTCTGCGCGATAGCGGGCTGCGGACTGGTCATAACCACCTCCTACCACCGTGGTCAGTCGCAGGTTTCGCCGTGTCTGGAATTGTGTCATCGCGCGATGTGTCGTTGACAGATGTCTCGAGACATTGGTTTACGCCTACAACCTTTTTTGGGCAAGCTTTTTTGGGCAAGTTTCCGCACTTGACGCCGCGGGGTTGGTGGTCGCGGGTCGGGTCGAGGACGAGTTTGCGGATCAGTGTTCCAGTGTCGCGGTCGAGGATGCGGATCTCGAGGTCGTCGACGAGGACGGTGACTTTGGTGCCG
>DATJBA010000426.1:0-2686 GCA_035515675.1 Mycobacterium sp. | reverse complement strand
GTCACGGTGCAGCGCGGCGGCCATCCGGGTGGTGTCGGCGTTCCAGAACAACACGTCAAACGGCGCCGGCTTGCGGCCCTGCACATAGTTGTTCACCCAGTACCGCCACACCAGGTCGGTGGGCCGCAGCCAGGCGAACATCTCGGCCATGTCACGCCCGTCGAGGTAACCCTTCCTGGCCGAAACCCGAATCGCCGCCTGCGCCGCACGCTCGCTCATCGCCGCCGCCGCAAAACCCGCCCGGGTCTCATCCAGCACGGTCACCGCCAGGGTGAGGCCGGCGACCCGATCGCCCTCGCCGATCTCGGCGAGGTGGGCCGCCGTCATCGCCGCCAGGATGCCGCCCGAGCAGGTGGCCAGCAGGTGGGTGCCGTCGGTCCCGGCGATTGTCTGCACCGCGTCCATCGCCTCCACGATCGCCGCGCCGTACCCATCGAAACCCCAATCCCGATGACGGGCTTGCGGATTACGCCACGAAATGGCGAACACCTGCTGGCCCTGCTGCACGAAGTACTCGATCATGCTGCGCCCCGGCGCGATGTCCATAATGTAGAACTTGTTGATCACCGGCGGCACCATGAGCAACGGAATCGCGTTCACCTTCGGTGTCTGCGGGACATACTGAATCAATTCGAAGACCGAGGTCTGCAATACCACCGCCCCCTTGGTGACGGCCAGGTTTTCCCCCACCGCGAAGGCATCGGGCTCGACCATCGCCGGCACCCGAGGCTTGGAAAGCAGGTCTCGGGCAAAGGCCCTCACACCGCGCACCGCGCTCAGCCCACCGGTGTCGATCAACGCCTTCCAGCCCAGCGGACTGATCAGCGGGTTGTTGGACGGCGCCAGCCCCTCCACAAGGTTGTCCATGACGAACTGCATCTTCTCCTGGTCGCGCCAATCCAGCTGCGCGTCGGCAAGCAACCCTTCGGCGGTCTCGGCACCCGCCAGATAGGCCTGCATGATTCGATGCAGCAACGGATTCTGCTGCCAGGCAGGGTCGGCGAAGCGCTTGTCAGCCCGGGCCGGAGCACGGTGGGATTTGCCCACCGCAATGCCGCCGAGCTCACGCACGAGCGCCCCGACCCGGCCAGCCACCGCGCCGGGTTGTTTGGCGAGGTTAGCGCCGAAGTGGCTCCAGCTGGCGTTGGGCATCATCCGGCTGACAAATGGCTTAGTGGCGCTGGTGAGCAGGAGGTCAAGTGGCGCCGCGAGCTC
Source organism: Mycobacterium sp. (assembly GCA_035515675.1). Lineage (GTDB taxonomy): Bacteria > Actinomycetota > Actinomycetes > Mycobacteriales > Mycobacteriaceae > Mycobacterium. The sequence continues at coordinate 1,471 of DATJBA010000426.1, read as the reverse complement.
ATCGGCGGCTTTGGTCGTGGGATGGGAGGAACTTGCCATGGTTATCGACTGCTTTCAGTTGTCGGAACGGTGATGTCGCGCTTTTGGACCTTGCCGGTGGGTCCCTTGGGCAGCACGTCAACCAGCCAGACCAGACGCGGATACTTGTAAGCGGCCACCCGAGCCTTGACGTAGTCGCGCAACTCGTTAAGGTCCACGGTCGCGCCTTTTTTGAGAGCGACCGCGGCGCCGACCTCCTCACCGAGCAAGTCGTGCGGAATACCGACGACCGCGGCTTCGGCCACCGCCGGATGCTCATAGAGCACCTCCTCGATCTCGCGGGGATAGACGTTGTAGCCCCCGCGAATGATCAGATCCTTGGTGCGGTCGATGATGTAGAAGTAGCCGTCCTCGTCGACACGTCCGACGTCCCCAGTGGACAGCCACCCGTCGGGCGTGATCGTCGCCTCTGTGGCGTCGGGCAGGTTCCAGTAGCCCTTCATCACGTTGTGACCGCGGATCTGAATCTCGCCGGCCTCCCCCTGCGGAACCTCCGCTCCGTGGACGTCGACCACCCGCATCTGCACACCCTCTTTTCTATGGTGATTCGGGCGACTTCGCGGAAGCAATATTCGCGGCGAACCCCACTCCCTGACGCGAAGCCGTACCTTCCGCCGGCCGAGGCGTACTGCCTCAATACGGTCGGACATCGCGGCCCGTGCGTCACCGGTAGAGGACGAGAGACTCTGCCACACAGACCGGTTTGGTTGCCATGTCAGATTCGAAGCGCACATTGAACACGACCTCGATTCCCGACGGTTTCTGCTGCGCGGAGGCAATGCCCACCGCAGCACGGACATTGGATCCGACCGGCAGCGGTGCCGGGAACCGGACCTTGTTCAGCCCATAGTTCAGAGCGGCTTGCATATCGCCTATTTGCAGTACGTCCGCTACCGCCTTGGGCGTCAGCGACAGGGTGAGAAACCCGTGCGCGACGGTGCCCCCAAACGGCCCGGACGCGGCGCGCTCTGGATCGGTGTGGATCCACTGGTGATCGCCAGTGGCATCGGCGAACTTATCCACCTGCTCCTGGGTGACCTTCGTCCATTCGGTGACGCCCAATTCTGTTCCGACGAGGGAGGGCAACTCGTCTAGGCTCTTGATATGTGTAGCCATTTCACCTCGCAGACATGTGGACTAGTGGAGCTCAATTGGCGCACTTGACTTCTCGCTGACTTACGATCCCGGCGCCGGCATTAAGGGTGGCAAGTCCGCTGCACCGAGTGCGTCCGGGGCTTTTCGCTCGCGTCCGCTGCGCTCGGCCAGCCACGTGACGTAATCAGGCCACCATGAATCCCGGTGCTGCTCGGCGGTCTGGAGCCATTCCTCGGGGCTCTCGCTGTCGGGCGGCCCGAATCGATACGATGCGCCCGGGTTTCCGGGTGGGTTCACCAGCGAGGCGATGTGGCCGCTGGTGGACAGCACGAACCGG
>DATJBA010000425.1:0-16833 GCA_035515675.1 Mycobacterium sp. | reverse complement strand
GGGACTCTAAGCGGGCCACGTCGGGAAGGGGCAGCAATTCGACTGGGTGGTGATCATTGGCGCTGAAGACGGGTGCATCCCGTTCTTCAAGGCCCAGACAGCATCAGAACTCAGCGAAGAGGTCAGAATCCTGTCGGTGATGATCTCCCGCGCGCGACACGGCGTCGTCATCTGCAACGCGTCCAGCGTCCCGGCGCCGTTGGCGTCGCGGCGGCGCTCGGTGCGAAACAGCTTGGTCTTCTCCTGCGCGCGACCCACGAACGCTACCCCCTCGGTGCCGGTGAACCGGGCCAGGTGCTCGTGGGCGATGTCGTCTTTGCGTTGCCCGTTGGCGAAATCCACCCAGGCCAGCCCGTGGTCGCGGGCGAACCGGTGCACCGCCTTAGCGGTGCGCCTCGGTGGGGTTTTGCGCTAACCCGATTCAGGCCAGCGCTTATGATCCCGACGTCGGTCGACGGGTACCGACACTGATCCGCTGCGGCAACCGCCGTGCTGCGATCTGCCCGTCCTGCTCAGAATTGTATGCCGCCGATACCTGGCAGCTGGTCCACGCCGGCACCCTAGGTGGTCACCACGGGATGCCTGAAACCACCGTCAATCGGCCGCAGGTCTTCGCCACTTTGACCGCCCCGAGCTTCGGTCCTGTGCACACCAGCAGTCACCGGCCCGACCTGGCTGACACGGTGTGCCACGCAGCCGGCAGCCGCAAGAAGTACTGCCCACATGGAAAACCGTTGTGGTGCAACGCGAACCACCGCAGCGACGATCCGCAAGTCGGGCAACCGCTATGCGCTGAGTGCTATGACTACATCGGGCATGTGCTGTTCAACTGGCACGCGCCGGAACTGTGGCGGCGCTTCACCATCGCGCTGCGTCGCATCCTGGCCCGTCACCTACGCGGTACAGGGGCCGACCCTGACGTGCTGCGGGTGTCGTTTGTCAAAGTCGCCGAATACCAGCGCCGCGCCGTCGTGCACTACCACACCCTGATCCGGCTCGATCCCACAGGCGACAACGCCAGCACGGCAGCAGAATCCGCGCCGGACGTGTCGGGAATCGAGCTGGCCGCACTGGTGCGCCAAGCCGCCGATCAGGTTCGGCTACCGGTAGCCGTCGACACGGCGACCGGCACCGCTGCGCCTCCATCCTCAGAGTCCGAGGTCCGTATGTTGCGGTTCGGCGCCCAAATCGACACCCAGCCCCTCACCGCTACCGGCGACACCACCAAGCCGGGACTGGCCCGGCGGCTGGCGGCCTATCTGGCGAAATACACCACCAAGTCGGTCGCTGAGTTTGGCATCGCCGCTCGCCGGATCAGCCCAGCAGCGATCGGCGAGCTGGACATCCCGGCCCATACCCGCCGCATCTTGTCCACGTTGGCCAAGCTGGCGACACTACCGGGTAACGCGGCGATGCTGGGCTGGCTGCACACGTTGGGCTATCGCGGGCACATCACCACCAAATCCCGCCGGTATTCGGTCACCATGACCGCGCTGCGCGCCGCACGCCACCACTGGCGCGCTCGCCGAGCTGACAAACCGAACCCCTCGACTGCCAGAGCGATTCGCACCACCCCGAGCAAGACTTCTCAAGCATCGCAAACGCATTGAGCGACTGGCGTATTGACGGCGCCGGACTCCGCGACGACGGCGAACGGCTGCTGGTGCACACCGCCGCCCACCAGGCGCGCCAGCATCGTTATCTGGCTCGCCTGGAAACACATAACGTGGCGGGGGCCAGCCCATGACCGCCACCACACCAGGCCAGGCGATCAACACTGGCGCAGGCGGTGCACCAGAGGACAGTACAGATCAGCAATCGCACCACCATGCCACGTGCCTAATGGCGCGGGAGGACTTCACCGCCTGGCTGACCGCATCATGCGAACGCCAAAGCTTACCCGTCACCATCACCGACCCCAGCACCTTGGCGGCCGTCGCAACACTGCTGCACTAGGCTCGCATATCCCGGCTCGACGACTAGGCATGACTAAGCCGATATCGAGAGTCGTTCTACCACAACCCTTTCCCCTGGCGACAAGAGCGCGTCGGTGTCTGGGATGGTGAGTTGTCAAGGCTCGAACCTTGGTTCGACCGCACGCGGCTTGGCCTTGAAAGCTCACCAGAGCAGACACACACTCGGCACTCGCCAGGGAAACATCTGTGATACCTCAAAAGCTAGATGCGCCAATGAGGTTGGACCCGGTTGATGTCGAGACTGCGGGCACCGGGTGTCCCTGGAGCGATCACGGCATGATCAATCACGGCTTTGATGATGGCCTGCTGGCGTTCTAAATCCAGGTCCGGCCATTGGTCGCGCAATATGCCGCCGCTGCCGGCCAACTCGTAAATCGCGGTAGTGTCGGTGGCCGCAGCGATCTCCCGGCGTGCTTGGGCGATGCGTGCGGTGATCGGGTCACGGGCAGCGATCCACTCCCGGGCAGTGATCGCCCCCTCGGCATACAGCCCGGCCAGCTCATCCAGCCGCGCCTGATCCGCCTCCACCTGGCCGGCAAGCGCCGCCACATCACGGTCGGTACTGGGTACTTGATTTCACCCAGAATGTAGCCGGGCCGCTGGCCGGACAGGTGCTCGCCGACCTGGGCGCCGAGGTGATCAAGATCGAGGCGCCCGGTGGTGAGGCGGCCCGCCAGATTACCGCGGTCCTTCCCGGCCGTCCGCCGTTGGCCACCTATTTTCTGCCCAACAACCGGGGCAAGAAATCGGTGGTGGTGGACCTGACCAGCGACGAGGCCAAGCAGCAGGTACTGCGGCTGGCCGACAACGCCGACGTCGTGCTGGAGGGGTTTCGCCCCGGGGTCATGGAGCGAATGGGCCTGGGTCCCAACGATTTGCAGTCCCGCAACCCCAAACTGATCTATGCCCGCCTGTCTGCCTTCGGCGGCAACGGCCCGCACGGCACCCGGCCGGGCGTCGATCTGATGGTCGCCGCCGAGGCCGGCATGACCACCGGAATGCCCACGCCGGACGGCAAACCGCAGATCATCCCGTTCCAGCTCGTCGACAACGCCAGCGGTCATGTACTGGCCCAGGCGGTGCTGGCCGCGCTGCTCAACCGCGAGCGTCACGGCGTGGCCGACGTCGTCACGGTCGCGATGTACGACGTCGCGGTGGGGCTGCAGGCCAACCAGCTGACCATGCACCTGAACAAGCCCAGCGACGACCGCCCGAAGCCAGACTCGGCGCCGAAAGCAAAGCGGCGCAAGGGGGTTGGCTTTGCCACCCAACCATCAGACGCGTTCCGCGCCGCCGACGGCTACCTCGTGCTGTCCGCGTATGTGCCCAAGCACTGGGCCAAGCTGTGCCAGATCATCGGCCGGCCCGATCTGCTCGACGACGAACGATTCGTCGACCAGCGCGCGCGAGCGGTCAACTATCCGGAGTTGACCGACGAATTGGAGTCGGCGCTGGCCGCCAAAACCGCCGCCGAATGGGTTGAGCTGCTCCATGAAGGCGGCCTGATGGCCTGCCTTCCCTATACCTGGAAGCAGGTCGTCGACACCCGCTGTTCGCCGAGAACGACCTCGCTTTGCACGTCGGCAGCGGTGATGACGCCATCACGGTGATCCGCACACCGGCGCGCTACTCCAGCTTCCGCGCCGCGGCCACCGATCCCCCGGCCGGCCGCCGGCCAGCACAACGACGTGTTTCTCACCGCACCGGAAACCGCCTGACCTCAGGGCACCAGCCTGGCCACCCTGTCGTTGCCGCGGTCGGCGACGTACACGATGCCGGCACCGTCCACCGTCACGGCTAACGGAGTGTTGAGGCCGGTCACCGGCAGCACGGTCGGCGCGTTCGATCCGGACGCCAATTTCATCACCTGGTTGCTGTCGTGTTCGGTGACGTAGACGGTGCCCGCGTTGTCCACCGCGATACCCCAGGGCACGCTGACGCCGGTGAACGGCAGCACGGTCTGGGCGGTCGACCCGGCCGCCAGCTCCAGCACCCTGTTGTTGTCGGTGTCGGTGACGTAGACGTTGCCCGCGGGGTCCACTGCCACGCCATCCGGGTTCTTGAGGTCGGTGAAAGGCAGCACCGTTTGGGTGTTCGACCCAGGCGTCAGCTTCACCACCCGGTTGTTGCCCCGGTCGGCCACGTAGACGTTGCCCTGGCCATCCACCGCCACACCCTCGGGGTAGTTGAGGCCGGTGAACGGCAGCACCGTCTGGTTGTTCGACCCGGCCGCCAACTTGACCACCCGGTTGTTGAAGTCGGCGACGTACACGGCGCCGCTGCTGTCCACCGCCAGCCCCTGGGGCTGGTAGAGGCCGCTGAACGGCAACACCGTCGGCGTGCTGGACCCCGCCGCCAATTCCACCACCCGCCCGTACATGCCCTGACTGGTGACAAACACGTCGCCGGCCCTGTCCAGCGCCACCCCGCCCGGAGAGAGCCGGAAATCGATACCGGTGAATGGCAGCACGCTTTGTCCGGACGGCGGCCCGGATGCCGGCTTCGACGACGCCGCGGAGGAACGCGTTCCCAGGTAGCTGGTGACACCGATGGTGGAGACCAGCAGCAGCGCGGCAGCACCGGCGATGATCCACAGCTTGCGTTTCCGGCCGGACCGGGGCGCGCCGCGTGAGAAGTCAGGCCCTGGCGCCGGCTGCGGTGGGCCGGCGGGGAGCGGCGCCCTGGTCTGGGGCCAGCTGCCACTGCCGTTGGCCCCCGCCACCTGATGCGCCACCGGCAGAACCACGGGACGAGCCATGGTCTCCGCGTTGGGCAACCGCGCCGGAGGAATCGCCGACCTCGGATCGCTGCCGTAATACGCTCGCCCGTTGGCGAGCATGGTCGCGCTATCGCCCTGCTGCGGAATCGAGCCGGCCAGCTGCTGCTCGGGCACCGTCAGCGCGTCGTGGGCGGCGACCGCCAGATCACCGGCGGTGCTGTAGCGATCCTCGGGGTGTTTGGCCATGCCCCGGGCGATCACCTGGTCCAACGCCGGGGGAAGCATCCCGGGCCGCAGCCGGCTGGGTTGCGGGACGGGCTCGAGCAGATGCGCGGCGATCAACCGTTCGACGCTGTCGGCACGGTATGGCGGGACCCCGGTCAAACATTCGCCCATGACACACGCCAGCGCGTAGATGTCGGCGCGGTAGGTGACCTCGTCGCCGGTGAACCGCTCCGGGGCCATGTAGTTGTACGTGCCCACCGCGGTCCCGACTTGGGTCAGCCCTGGGTCGCTGGAGACGCGGGCGATGCCGAAATCCACCAGATAGACGAAGTCGTTGCCGGTGATCAGGATGTTTTCCGGTTTCACGTCGCGGTGCGTCACGCCGATCGAGTGCGCGGCGTCCAGCGCGGCGGCGACCTGGCGCACAATGGCCACCGTCCGTGCCGGGGTGAGCGGACCGCAGTGCTTCAACATGCTGCGCAGCGAGATGCCGTCGATCAGGCGCATCTCCACGAAGAACTGCCCGTCGATCTCGCCGTAGTCATGGATCGGCACGATGTGGGGCTCGGTCAGCCTCCCCGCGGTATCGGCCTCGCGTTGCATCCGCGCGCGAAACACCGAGTCGTTGGAGAACTGCGGCGAGATCAGCTTCAATGCCACCACCCGGTGCTTTCGGGTGTCCTCGGCCTGATAGACCTCGCCCATCCCGCCGCGACCCAACAGCTGCATCAGGTGATAGGGCCCAAATCGCGACCCTGCCCGCGAAGCCAAATCTGTATTATTCACTATTGACGCTCCCTTCGACTACCGATCGCTCTCGAATTAAGAAAGCTAATTACGAGATCGCGTTTACCTCCGTCGCCAATTTCGATTGCAACGAGCTCGGCAGCGGAATGGATCCATACTGGTCTAAATCAACTTGACCCGGGCCGATCGCGGCCTGCATGAACGCCCTTACGGCCGCACCCGTCGCTGAATCCGGATATTTCGAGCAGACGATCTCATAGGTCGCTTCCACGATCGGGTACGCACCGGTCTGGGTGGGCTTGTAGAACGACGACGTGTCCAGTACCAGGTCATTGCCCTGCCCGGTAATCCTGGCCCCGGCAATGGTTTTGGCGACTGAGTCGGTGGTGATCGCCACCGGTGCCCCGCCGGCCGACGTGACGATCTGGGCCATGCTCAGCTGCTTACCCACCCCGAACGACCACTCGTTGTAGGTGATCCCACCGTCGGTGCTCTGCACCAGCGCCGACGTGCCGTCGTCGCCGGCGGCGCCCTCACCGACGCCGCCGCCGAACGTCTGGCTGACGCCTTTACCCCAGGCACCGCCCGATGCGGCATCCAGGTATTGCTCGAAGTTGGAGGTGTTCGCGGATTGGTCGCTGCGGAAGAACACGTGGATGGGCGTCGCCGGCATGCTGGTGCCCGGATTGAGCGCCTTGATCGCCGGGTCATCCCAGCGGGTGATGCCGCCGTTGAAAATCCTTGCGAGCGTGGGCCCGTCGAGATTCAGCGAAGTCACCCCGGTGATGTGGTAGGTGATCGCGATCGGTTCGAACACCGTCGGCAGGTCCCACGCCGGCGAACCGCACCGCTGGTCCGCCTGCTGAACCTGGCCCTTCGACGGGTTCAACGGATCGCCGGAACCCGCCAGGTCGGTCACGTTGTTGACGAAGTCCGTCACGCCGGCGCCGGAGCCGTTCGCGTTGTAATCCAGCGTGTAGCCCGGGCAGGCCTGGACGTAGGAGTAGACGAACTGTTCGACCGCGTTCTCCTGCGCCGTCGCGCCGCTGGCCTTGAGTTGCTTCTTGCCGTCACACTGCACCGACGCCGGCTTGGGGCTGGCTGCGGGCGACGCGGCGTGAGTAGTGCTACCGCATGCTGATAAGACCAGGGCGCTGGCCGCCAGTAGACTCAGCACGGCGCCAGATCGGTTGATCTTCAACGGAACTCCTCCGAACTATCAGGGCGACGGCACACCAGCTCCGCCACCGGGGAGCCCCCCTTCCAACAGGTTCGACCGTGAACCTGTCGATATACAAACCCCGGAAGATGGGTGGAGGATTAGCAGCGCCTGTGCAGATGAGCAGAGGATCAGCCGCGGCTGTGCGGATATGCACCGGATTAGCCGCGGATTAGCGCCGCCTTTGAAAATAAGCGGCAGATTAGTGGCGCCTTTGAAGATAAGCAGAGGATGGCGGCGCGGCTGCTTTATCGCGGCGTGAGGACGTAGCTTTATGGCGTGTTGATTAGCCCTGAACAAGTCAGCGCCGAGACCGGTGGCGCTGACGCTGATATCGCCATTCCGGCCATGCGGGCGGTGAACCTCACCCTGGGTTTCGGCGCCAAAACCGTGCTCGACCAAGTGAGCCTGGGCTTTCCCCCCCGTGCGGTCACGTGCTTGCTGGGGCCGACCGGGTCCGGCAAGACGACCTTCCTGCGCACCCTGAATCGGATGAACGACAAGGTCTCCGGATACCGGCACAGCGGCGATGTTTTGCTGGGCGGGCACAGCATCTTCAAAGGCCAGGACCTGATGGAGTTTCGGCGCCGGGTCGGCATGCTGTTCCAGCGTCCCAATCCCTTCCCCATGTCGATCATCGACAACGTTATTGCCGGTGTGCGCGCGCATAAGATGGTGCCGCGCAAGGACTTCAAGGCCGTTGCGCTGGCCCGGCTCTTCGAGGTCGGTCTCTGGGACGCGGTCAAGGATCGGCTCGACGATTCGCCGTTCCGGCTGTCCGGCGGTCAGCAGCAGTTGTTGTGTCTGGCCCGTGCGCTCGCGGTCAACCCCGAGGTGCTGCTGCTCGACGAGCCCACCTCCTCGCTGGACCCGACCACGACCGAGAAGATCGAAGAGCTCATTCGGTCGCTGGCCAACCGGCTCACCGTGATCATGGTGACTCATGACCTGGCCCAGGCCGCCCGGATCGGTGACCGGACCGCCTTGTTCTACGACGGCAGGCTGATCGAGGAAGGGCCTACCGAGCAGCTGTTCTTGGCGCCGAAGCATGCCGAAACCATCCGTTACGTCTCCGGACTGTTCGGTGACCGCAGGCTGCTCGGAGTTGTGGTGGGGGCCAACGCAAACGGGGAAATGAAAGGTGAGGGCTCGTGAGAATTCGATTGCGTACGCTTGCGGTTGCGGTGTCGGTGATGCTGGTCGCGGCAGCCTGCGGATCGACGTCAACCGGCGGTTCGTCGACCCCCGGGACCAGCGCCGGTACCCCGGCCACCGCGCCCGCGACGTCGAACGTGGCGTTGTCGGAGACCGGTGCCACCGAGCTGTACCCGCTGATGAATCAATGGGTTCCGGCTTATCACGCCAAATACCCGAACGTCACGATCACGACCGGGGCCACCGGGTCGGGTGCCGGGATCTCCCAGGCCGCGGCCGGGGCGGTCAACCTCGGCGCCTCCGGCGCCTACCTGTCCGACGGTGACATGGCCGCTCACAAGGGGCTGATCAACATCGCGTTGGCCGTGTCCGCCGAGCAGGTCAACTACAACCTGCCCGGTGTCACCGAGCACCTCAAGCTGAACGGCAAGGTGCTGGCGGCGATGTATGAGGGCACCATCAAGACCTGGAACGACCCGCAGATCGCCGCCCTCAACCCCGGGGTCAACCTGCCCGCCACCCCGGTGGTTCCGCTGCACCGTTCCGACGGTTCCGGTGACACGTTCGTGTTCACCCAGTACCTGTCGAAGCAAGACCCCGACGGCTGGGGCAAGTCGCTCGGCTTCGGTACCACGGTCGCCTTCCCCGCGGTGCCGGGCGCCCTGGGTGAGAACGGCGCCGGCGGCATGGTGACCGGCTGCGCGGCGACCCCCGGCTGCGTCGCCTACATCGGCGTCAGCTACCTGGACCAGGCCAGCCAGAAGGGACTCGGCGAGGCCGAGTTGGGCAACGCGTCGGGTAACTACCTGCTGCCCGACGCCCAAAGCATTGGCGCCGAGGCCGCCAGCTTCGCCTCCCAGACCCCGGCGAACCAGGTGATTTCGCTGATCAACGGCCCCGCCGCGGATGGGTACCCGATCGTCAACTACGAGTACGCCGTCGTCTACAACAGCCAGAAGGATCCCGCCATCGCACAAACACTGCAGGCGTTCCTGCAGTGGGTGGTGACCGACGGCAGCACACCCTCGTTCCTGGACCAGGTGCACATGCAGCCGCTGCCGGCCGCGGTGGCGAAGGCCTCCGACGCCCAGATCGCCACGATCAGCGGCTGAAGAGCCTTCGGTGACCACGCTTTCCGCGCCACCCCGCTTGCCGGCGGTTCGGCGGATGCGGCGCCGCGTGCGTGACGTGACGCGGCAGGGCCTCGCCGTGCGGTGGGCCGGTGGGATCAGCGCGATGATCCCGCTGCTGGCGCTGGTGTTCGTGCTGGCGACGCTGGTCATCGAGGCGGCGGGCGCGATCAGGTTCAACGGGGTGCACTTTTTTACCGCCACCGACTGGAACCCCGGCAACACCTACGGCAACACCGAAGTCAGTCACGGCGTCGCACATCCGGCCGGCGCCAGCTACGGGGCTTTGCCGCTGATCGTCGGGACCCTGGCGAGCTCCGCGATCGCGCTGGTCGTCGCGGTGCCGGTGTCCATCGGAGCGGCGCTGGCCATCGTGGAACGACTGCCGAAACGTCTCGCCTCGGCCGTCGGCATGGTCCTCGAATTGCTCGCCGGCATCCCCAGCGTCGTCGTCGGCCTTTGGGGGGCAATGACATTCGGGCCGTTCATCGCCCGCCACGTCGCTCCGGTGATCGCCCGCAACGCCCCCGATGTGCCGGTGCTCGACTATTTCCGCGGCAACACCGGCAACGGAGAAGGCATGCTGGTGTCCGGTCTGGTGCTGGCGGTGATGATCATTCCGATCATCGCCAGCACCACCCGCGACCTGATCCTGCAGGTGCCGCTACTGCCCCGCGAGGGCGCGACGGCGCTCGGGATGTCCGATTGGGAGTGTGCGCGCAAGGTCACCCTGCCATGGGTGTCCAGCGGTATCGTCGGCGCCGTGGTGCTGGGACTCGGGCGTGCGCTGGGCGAGACGATGGCCGTCGCCATGGTCTCCGGAGCGGAGCTGGGTGCGATGCCGGCCAACATCTACTCGACCATGACCACCATCGCCGCGACCGTTGTGTCGCAACTGGATTCGGCGCTTACCGACTCCACCAACTTCGCGGTCAAGACGCTCGCCGAGGTTTCCCTGGTGCTGATGGTGATCACCTTGCTGACCAACGTGGCGGCCCGTGCGCTGGTGCGCCGGGCCTCGAGTACCGCTCTACCGGTGGGACGAGGTGTTTGACGTGAGGTCGGTCGCGGTCCGGCGCAAAACGGCCAACACGGTGTTCTGGGCGGCCTGCCTGTGCTGCCTGGCGGTGGTGATCGGCCCGACGTTGTGGATGCTGATCGGAGTCGTCAGCCGCGCCCTGCCGGTGTTCCACTTCAGCGTGCTGGTGCAGGACACCCAGGGCAACGGTGGCGGCCTGCGCAACGCCATCGTCGGCACCGCGGTCCTGGGTCTAGGGGTCATGCTGGTGGGTGGCACCGTGAGCGTGCTGGCCGGGATCTATCTGTCCGAATTCGCCACCGGCAGAAGCCGATCGATGCTGCGCGGCGCCTACGAGGTGCTGTCCGGCATCCCGGCCATCGTGCTCGGCTACGTCGGCTATCTGGCACTCGTGGTGCTCTTCGACTGGGGGTTTTCCCTGGCGGCCGGGGTGTTGGTGCTGTCGGTGATGAGCATTCCGTACATCACCAAGGCCACCGAGTCCGCCCTGGCTCAGGTGCCGACCTCGTACCGGGAAGGGGCCGCGGCACTCGGGCTGCCGTTCGGCTGGACCCTGCGCAAGATCGTGCTGAAGCCGGCAATTCCCGGGGTCGTCACCGGCATGCTGGTGGCGCTCGCCCTGGCGGTCAGCGAGACGGCGCCGATGCTCTACACGGCGGGTTGGTCGGATTCGCTGCCTACTGGACAGCTCACCCACTCGCCGGTCGGTTACCTGACCTATCCGATCTGGACGTTCTACAACCTGCCGTCGAAATCGGCCCAGGACCTGTCCTACGACGCGGCCTTCCTGCTGATCGTGTTCCTGCTGCTGCTGATCATCGTCGGGCGGCTGATCACCCGGTTCGCCCGGCGGCATACGGAATCTTTGTAAGCGCTATGCGACGCGCGCCGCGCTGGCGTGAGATTGGCAAGCCCTTCAGAATGAGTCGATGCGCGTTGATTATGGGTCGGCGCTGCACAATCTGCGGCACGACCTCCCCGCATCACTGGTCGTCTTTCTTGTCGCGCTGCCCCTTTCTCTGGGAATCGCCATCGCGTCCGGGGCTCCGCTGATGGCCGGTTTGATCGCCGCGGTGGTGGGCGGCATCGTCGGCGGTTCCCTTGGCGGGTCGGTGCTTCAGGTCAGTGGCCCGGCCGCGGGGCTCACCGTGGTGGTCGCCGGACTGATCGACGACTTCGGTTGGCAGATGACCTGCCTGATCACGATTTGTGCGGGCGCGGTGCAGATCCTGTTCGGGGTGGTCAAGGTCGCGCGTGCCGCGCTCGGCGTTGCTCCGGTCGTGGTGCACGCCATGCTGGCGGGCATCGGTGTCACCATCGTCTTGCAGCAGGTCCACGTCCTGATGGGCGGCTCGTCACGGAGCTCGGCGTGGGCGAACATCAAGGCATTGCCGAATGGCATCCTGCATCGCGAACCGGACGAAATGATCGTTGGCGGGGTGGTCATCGCCATTTTGTTGCTGTGGCCACGGCTGCCCGCCAAGGTCCGTCTCGTCCCGGGCGCACTGGTGGCCATCGTGGTGGCGACCGTGGTCGCGCAAACTGCGGGGCTGGAAGGTGTCGACCGAATCGACCTCTCGGGCAACTTTTTCCAGGCCATCAGCCTGCCCAGGCTCCCCCCGACGGGCCCCGACGGGCAACCGTGGGTTACCAAGACCGGCGCCGTGGCCTTGGGCATCCTCACCGTCGCCCTGATCGCCAGCGTTGAATCCCTGTTGTCGGCGGTCGGTATCGACAAGCTGCACAAGGGGCCGCGCACCAACTTCGACAGAGAGATGATCGGTCAGGGCAGCGCGAATATCGTGTCCGGAATTCTGGGCGGGCTGCCAGTCACCGGCGTCATTGTGCGCAGTTCCACCAACGTGGCGGCCGGCGCCCGCTCCCGGATGTCGGCGGTGCTGCACGGCGTCTGGATCCTGTTGTTCGCGTCGTTGTTCACCGAACTGGTGGAACTCATTCCCAAGGCCGCGCTGGCCGGCCTGCTGATCGTGATCGGAATCCAGCTCGTCAAACTGGCTCACATCAAAGTGGCATGGCACACAGGCAATTTCGCGGTCTACGCGATCACCATCCTGTGTGTGGTGTTCCTCAACCTGCTCGAGGGTGTGGCCATCGGGCTTGGCGTCGCGATAGCGATCCTGTTGACCCGGGTGGTACGCGCGCCCATCCAGGCCAAGCCGTACGGCGGCGACGAGTCCAAGCACTGGCGGATCGACATCGACGGCACGCTCAGTTTCCTGCTGCTGCCCCGGCTGACCAAGGTGCTGTCCACGATGCCGCCGGGATCCCATGTGCGGCTGACGCTGAACGCGGATTACATCGATGAGGCGGTGTCCGAGGCCATCTCCGATTGGAGAACTTCGCACGAGGCGACCGGCGGAGTGGTGGTCATCGTCGAAACGACGCCCGCGAAACTGCACCACGCCCACACCACCCGGCCCAGGCGTCACTATCTGCCCCGCGGCGCCGACGCTTCGATTCTCGGGGGCATCGACGAATACCACCGCAGCGGCCGCGGAGAGCTGTATCCCCGGCTTGCCGAGCTGACCGAAACGAGACCGAACGCGGTTTTCCTGACGTGTTCGGACTCGCGGATCATGCCCGACGTCATCACCGCCAGCGGGCCCGGCGACCTGTACGTGGTCCGCAACGTCGGCAACCTGGTACCCAACGACGCGACCGAGAAGTCCGTCGACGCCGCGCTCGACGTCGCGTTCAACCACCTCGGAGTGACTTCGGTGGTCGTGTGCGGACATTCGTCGTGCGGCGCGCTGATCGCGCTGCTGGACGGCACCCAGGATCCAGCAGCAACGGCGATGGGCCACTGGCTCGAACACGCACAGGACAGTCTCGCCGCGTTCCGCGATCACCATCCGGCGCGCGCGAGTGCGGTGTTCAACGGTCTCAGCGAGGCCGACCAGCTGAGCATCGTGAACGTGGCCATCCAGATGGAAAGGCTGACCCGCAATCCAATCTTGGCCGCCACGAAGGATTCCGGCACGTTGAAGGTCTTCGGCATGTTCTTCGACGTCTCGACGGCGCACGTGTACGAGGTCAATCAGAACGGCCTCGTGCGCTTCGCCGAGCCCGCCGCGACATAACGTCAGGCCGTAGCTTCAGGCTTGCGGGAGACGGACCACCTCAAGGAAGAACTCGTCGATCTGCCGGACGGCACTGATGAATTGGTCGAGGTCGACCGGCTTGGTGACGTAGGCATTGGCGTGGAGTTCGTAGCTGCGCAGGATGTCCTCCTCGGCCGAGGAGGTGGTGAGCACGACGACCGGGATCCGACACAGGTCAGGGTCGGACTTGATCTTTTCAAGTAGTTGGCGGCCATCGTATTTCGGCAGGTTCAAATCGAGCAGGATGAGGTCGGGCCGCGGCGCATCCCGGTATGCGCCGCGCTGGTACAGGTAGTTCAGACCCTCCTCTCCGTCCCGCGCGACATGCAGCCTATTCTGAAACTTATTGTGCTCGAACGCTTCCCGAGTGATGAGCTCGTCGCCAGGATCGTCTTCGATGAGCAGGATGTCGATTGCGCGACCGGCCGGTGTCATTCATGTGCTCCTTCCCCGGGCGCGGCCACGGGTAGCGTGAACTCGAGCCGCGTTCCCTCGGTATAGGCCGTGTCGATCCAGATGGTGCCGCCATAGTGCTCGACGATTTTCTTACACAGCGCCAGCCCGACACCGGTTCCGGGGTACACGTCGCGGCCGTGCAGCCGCTGAAAAATGACAAACACCTTCTCGGAGAACTCCTCCGCGATGCCGATGCCGTTGTCCGACACGGTGAGCAGCCATTCACCCTCGCCAGCTGCGCAGTCGATGACGACCCGGGGCGGGCGATCTTTGTGCCGGAACTTCACGGCGTTGCCGATCAGGTTCTGCCACAACATCGTCAGCAGCGTGGGGTCTCCGAAGATCTTCGGCAGCGGCCGCTCCGGACGGACGATCTCGGCGCCGGATTCCTCGATCGCCGCGGCAAGGTTGGCCAGCGCGGCGGTCAGCGTCGCGTCCAAGTCGACCTCGGTGTGCCTGGTGCCCAGCCGGCCGACTCGGGAGAAGCTGAGCAGGTCGTTGATCAGCACTTGCATACGCTTGGCGCCGTCGACCGCATACCCGATGTATTCGATACCGCGCTCGTCGAGCTGGTCGCCGTATCGCTGCTCGAGCAGCTGGCAGAACGAGGCGACCTTTCTCAGGGGCTCCTGCAGATCGTGCGACGCGACATAGGCGAACTGCTCGAGTTCGGCGTTGGAACGCCGCAATTCGACGGCCTGCTCGTCCAAACGCGCCCGGGCCAACCGCGACACCTCGAGCTCCGCGACGATCCGCTGCCGCATGTTCTCCACGTCGATGGTGATCTTCCGGATGTCGTTCGGCTGCCGCGGGGGCGGGATGGTTTCACCGAAGTTGCCCTTGGTGATCCGCCGGCATGCCGCGGCCAGCGCTGCGAGCGGAAGGGTGACCGCGCGCCGGGTCAGCAGCCCCAGCAGCGCCGCCGTGGCAAAAAACACCAGCACCATCGCGCCCAGCACCCGGTCGCGCCAGTGGTTGATATGTCTGAGCTCGGCGGCGGCATGCGCCCAGGCCGTCGCCAGATGTCCGTTTTGCGTATCGAAAAGCCTACGGAGATAGTCGAATTCGGCCTTGCCGCGCTCCGCGACGGCACTGTTGACGACATCGGAAGTGTTCGGTGTGACGCTCGCGATGAGCGGCTCGGCATAGCTTGTCCGCCAGGCGGCAGCGGCCCGCTCGATCGCGTCCAGATCGGCGATCAGGTCGGGGTGGTTAACCAGTCGTCGTCGGATGTGTTCGGCTGCAACCTGTTCGGCCTGCCGGCCCTCGTCATACGGGGTGAGGAATTGATTACATGTAAAGAAACTCCTCACCACCGACAGGCCGGCCCTGGTCGGCCACGCCTTGACGACGAGGTCATCGACGCTGGCGGTTGCGCCGTCGGGGCGAACTCGCGGTCATTCTCCTGACAGAAAGTTCTCACACCGCAGGTCACGGTGGTTTTCAGTGCCAACGTGATCGGTGCCGGTGGCCGCTCGGGCGGTTCGCCCTTACCGACAGCGGAGCAACGGTCGTCGCGGTCATTCTGCTGACAGAAGGTTTGTGCAGCTCGGCTGCCTGGTAGTGCGCCTGGCACCGTTGGTGCTGATAGGCGGCGGTAGAGCTGATCGGGTCCGTGGCGGCGGACGGGAGCGCCAAGCGGACGGGAGCCGCCACGGGATCAGGTCAGTGTTGGCCGCCGGTGAGCAGGGCGATGAGGGGGTGGGCTGCTTTGGCCAGGTGGTCCAGTAGTGCGCGGCCTTTGTCGGCGGTGGCTAGCGAGGGTTGGCCGATGACTCCGGTGTCGGTGTAGGCCTCCATGCCGAGGGTGGTCAGGTAGCGGCGATCGGAGCGGGTGTGGTCGCTGGCGTGCCATCCGGGTCGCAGATAGTCGGGGTAGCAGGCGAGCAGGATCGACGTTTCGAGTTCACCGGCGTGCATGTCGTCGTGGCTGGTGCTGGTCATGCCGGCCGCGGCGCGGGCTTCGGCCCAATCCTCCCGGCTGGGATAGAGCCCAATGCCAAGCGGCCCCGCGGTGTTGGCTTGCTGGACGACGTTGGTCAGCACCGCGTTGCCGCCGTGCGCATTGAGGATGATCAACCCGGCGGTGCCTTGCTCGGTCAGCGAGTCGGCGATGTCGGTGACGATCGCGGCGAGCGTGCGCGCGGAGATGCTGAGGGTGCCCGAAAACGTGGCGTGTTCGTGCGAGCAGCTGACCGTGATGGGTGGCAGTTGGCGTAGCTGGTGGTACTGGCTGATGGCTGCAGCGATGGCGCTGGCGATCAGGGTGTCGGTGGTCAACGGCAGATAGGGGCCGTGCTGTTCGCAGGAGCCGATCGGCAACACGGCAACGGGCAAGCCGGCGTCGGGATCGGTGGTTGTGGTAGCGGGTAAAACGGTGTGCAAGGTGCCGGATTCAGCCGGTGGAATTGGTTGGGTCACGGGCGGTCTCCTTGTAAAGCGGTGTCGATGCGGGATCGGAGGGTCACCAGGGGCAGGGTTTTGTTGGTGCGGGCGCGGCTGCGCAAAACTTCGCGGCAGTGCCGCAGCTCGCGGCGGGTTCGATGCGAGGGTGCTGCTTGGTAGAGCTTGAGCACGGCCCCGAGCTGCTCGTTGGCGCGGTGATAGTCGCCCAGCTCGATCAAGACGTGCAGTAGTCGCGCTTGGGCGGCGGCGTGATCGCGCTGTTGGCCGGCGGGCCAGTTGCCGATGTTGTCTTCTAGCAGGCTTAGCGCACGCTCGGGTTGCCCGAAATACAGGTAGCCGGGCACTGTCACGTTAGTTGAAAAATGTGATGGTGCGATTGGTTTCAGTGCTGGGTGATGGAACAGTGGTGGGATTGTTCGTATTTCAGGCGGCGTTGTCGAGTTCGGTGACCACGCGCCAGACCGCGAAGCGGTCGGCCATCTCGCTTCGCCAGCCTGCTGCGTTGAGCAGATGTCGTCGTGGTCGAAAGTGTGCGGAGATACCGCTGAAAGCCGACAGGAACCGTTGGGCATGCCGCACTGACTTGAAGCGTTTCATCGCTCGTTCGCGCTGTCGGGTGGGCTGATGAGAGTTCTCGGC
>DATJBA010000424.1:0-6170 GCA_035515675.1 Mycobacterium sp. | reverse complement strand
GACGACTGGGGGTGCCGTCTTCAGTGGGGTGGGTGCCGGTGCCTTTGGTGGCACTCTAGCAGTCGGGCGTCCGGTACCTGCGGTAGTGGTGGAACCGGGTTCGCCACGTTAGCCGCAGCGAGTAACACCCGGTACCCACCCGCGTAGCCCACCTGATGGTTCGGGCAGTAGGCTCCCGCTGATGCCCTGACGAATCGGATCGCTGTCCGATGAACACGGCCAGGGTCTCGACCAGGGGTGACGGTACTGGCGAAGTCCTCCCATTGGTGCACTACCGTACCCGTAGGAACACCACGGTTTAACTCGCCACAAACCTCACGAGTGTGCTTCCCCCGCTTTTCCGGAGACTTCTGAACCAGGTTTGATCTTGCAAGCCTGGAGGAAGGAAGTCTGCAGTGGCAGCAATGAGGAAGTACCCGGTTGAGCTGCGGGAGCGCGCGGTGCGGCT
Organism: Mycobacterium sp.; assembly: GCA_035515675.1. GTDB lineage: Bacteria > Actinomycetota > Actinomycetes > Mycobacteriales > Mycobacteriaceae > Mycobacterium. The sequence goes on along the minus strand of DATJBA010000424.1, from coordinate 5,722 downwards.
GTATCGGGAGTCGAATCCCAAGCCGGTGATCGCGCAGTTGGCGCGGCAGCTGGGCGTGCACCCGGAGGCCTTGCGGAATTGGATCCGCCAGGATGAGGCCGACCATGGTGAGCGTAACGACCGCCCGACGACAGAGATGCTCGAGGAGAACCGTCGGCTGTGCGCCGAGGTCAAGGAGCTGCGTGCGGTCAACGAGGTGCTGCGGGCAGCCAGCGCATATTTCGCATCCGAGATCGGCCAGACCCGGAGAAGGTCATGAACTTTATTGACCACCATGACTTCTCGGTTGGTCTCGTACTGCGGGTCCTGGGCATCGCGGCCTCAACCTACTACGACTGGCGCAAGGCGCGACGTGAACCCTCGCAACGAGCACGCCAGGACGCCGAGCTGCTGGGGTTGATCGACGAGATCCGCAGCCAAGACGAGTTCGCGGCCACCTATGGCTCGCCGCGGGTGTGGCTGGAACTGCGCAACCGCGGGGTGCGGGTCAGCCGCAAGCGCGTCGAACGGATCATGCGCGCCAACGGCCGCCAAGGTGCCTACCTGCGCCGTGGCTGGAAGCACGGCTCGACGAAGCAGAACCCCAAGCACACCGCGGCACCGGACCTGTTGGGGCGCGATTTCACCGCCACCGCCCCGAATCGCAAGTGGGTCGCTGATCTGACGCGCATCCTGACCCTTGAGGGTGTGTTGTGGTTGGCCAGCGTGCGGGATGCCTTCTCCAACAAGGTCGTCGGTTGGGACAGCGGCCCCCGCGCGACCACCCAGCTCGTGTGCTCGGCGTTGGACTACGCGATGTTCTCGCGCGAGGTCCGCGCCGGGCAGTTGATTTTCCATTCCGACAAGGGTTGTCAGTACACTTCGCTGCGATTCACTCAGCGTCTGGTCGACGCCGGCGTGGCGCCCTCGACTGGAAGTGTCGGGGACAGCTTTGACAACGCTCTCGCGGAAAATCTGTGGTCAACCATCAAGGTCGAGCTGATCTATTGGCCCGCAACCACTTTCGCAACCAGAGCCGAAGCGCAGTCAGCGTTGTTCCGCTACATCGACGGATGGTACAACCGCCGCCGTATCCAAGCCGGACTCAACGGGCTCTCGCCCGACCAGTACGAGGCTGCCTGGCAGGCCCAGCAGCATCACCCAGAACCGGCTACCCTCCAACCCGAGGGCGCCGATCCCAGATAGAAAAGTCTCCGGGAAACCGGGGGAGGTCCAGCACATGCCTCGAAAGTCGTTGCGGTGCTGACCTTCTGCTGGGCAAATGCTCGGCATGCCAGCCGGCAAGCGGCTGGCGGCGATGCTGCACCGGCACCGCGAGTTGGACATCGATGACGACACCGGCGTGCCGAATGACCTTTTGGCAGTTGATTTTTCGCATATCGGACGGTTTTTCGCATGTCGGACACAGCTAATTTGCAGCGCAGACTCAGGATATGCCCAGCCGCATGTCGGAACGGCGGCGGTACGCTTTTATCATGCCGTTGGCGAGCGGCGCAACTTTTGCCGGATACGCCATCCTGCGGTTGCTGGGGTCCGGAGGCATGGGCGAGGTCTACCTCGCGCAGCATCCCCGGTTGCCCCGCCGCGAAGCCCTCAAGATACTGGGCAATCAAGTGTCTGCTGACGACGACTATCGCCGGCGGTTCATCAGAGAAGCAGACCTAGCGGCCGCGCTGTGGCATCCGAACATCGTGCGCGTCAACGACCGAGGCGAGTTCAACGGACAGCTATGGATCTCGATGGACTTCGTCGACGGAACCGACGCAGCGAGCCTGCTGCGGGACCGCTACCCGGTCGGCATGCCAGCAGATCAGGTAGCCACGATAATCGCAGCGATCGCCGGCGCACTCGACTACGCGCATCAGCACCACGATCTGCTGCACCGCGACGTCAACCCCGCGAATATCCTGCTGGCCAAACCCGGGGATGGCGACCAGAGAATCCTTTTGGGCGACTTCGGAATAGCGCGTAACACCTGCGAGACCTGTGGCCTGACCGCCACCAACATGACCATAGGCACGTTTCCCTACGCCGCACCTGAACAGCTAACGGGCGAACCGATTGACGGACGCACCGATCAGTACGCGCTCGCGGCCACCGCCTACCATCTGCTGACCGGATCAACACTGTTCCCCCACAGCAACCCCGCGGTGGTAATCAGCCACCACCTCACCGCGCCACCGCCGGCACTAGCGAAGACCCGCCCCAAGCTGACGGCCTTCGACCCGGTGCTTGCGGTAGCCCTCGCCAAGGACCCTGCCGATCGATTCGCCCGGTGCATCGATTTTGCCCGCGCGTTTGCAAAGGCAGGGCTATGGCGGGCACCGATGGCCTCGGCGTCGACCATGCAGACACCCTTGGCGGTCAGGCCACCCCAGAGCACAGCAGTGCCCTCGGCCCTGGCTGACGCCGACAAGCAGCGACGACGCGGGCGGTGGCGGATCTTCGCGGCGGCATCAACGGTGATCGCGCTCATCGCCGTTGGCGCCCTCGGCTACACGATCGAGAACGACACCGCCACTAAACAGGGCCGGCCCGCTGCCTCCCCAACTTTGGCGCGGGCTCAACAGGCGCCGAAGTACCCGCCACCACCCGCACTCGCACCGCAGCGACTGGCAGCAGCCCCGAAGGTGGCGCCAGCCCCGCCACCGGCGTCCCCACCTCCTGCGCCCGTTCCGGCCGCGCCGGCCCCGCAGCGACCGGCAGCAGCCCCGAAGGTGGCGCCAGCCCCGCCAGCAGCATCCCCACCTCCTGCCTCCGTTCCGGCCGCGCCGGCCCCGCAGCGACCGGCGCCCGGCCCCGACCAGGTCTTTCTCAATCAGGTGTCAGAGATTCCCGGTGTTAGGGTCACCGACCCCGCACGGGCAGCCGCCAGCGCCTCTGGCTTGTGCACCGGCCTTCGAAACGGGGAGAGCCCCGCAGCTGCCGCCGCCGCGACCCAGCACAACACCGGACTCAAACCCGCGCAAGCTGCCGCTGGCGTCAACGCGGCGATCAGGGCCTACTGCCCGCAATATCTGCGATAGCAAGGAAGATTCCAGCCACACGTGTGGCGTAGACCACGATCCGAAGCCCGTCAGGTGACGGCCCTAGCAGAACGGAAACCCCTGCCATGTTCACCGGCATCACCAGCCACGCCGGTACCCTGGTTACTACCATCGTGGTGCTAACCGGCGCGGCAATTCTGCGCGGCGGCGCAGCAGCGGCCGACCCAAACCAGGACGACCAGTTTCTGGAACTGCTCGCTAAAGAAGACATCCCCGCCCTCCAGAACGTGCCAAGCCTCATCGCCACAGCCCATAAAGTTTGTCGCCAACTCGATGGCGGCATGCCGGTGGACGACGTAGTGGACGAGATGAGGAACTACGCGTACAACACGGACCCGATCGAGCGCCTATACCCCCGCGCCCGCCTCGCGCGCACCGAGGCCCGATTCATCACTGCGGCGGTGGAGGCCTACTGCCCGGACGATCAAAGCAGGATAGCGTCCATCATGGCTAATCCCGCGCCGGGATGGAGTGAGCCGACGCACCGGGTGGCCGCGCACAACGCGGTCAACTCGGGAGGCGATCTGCGGGAGCCGTCGCCGGCGTTGGACATGATCAACCTGCCAGCGGCGTGGCAGGAACCGACGGGCAGCGGTGCAGTGGGGCTGGCACACGTGATGGACGGCGGTGTTTTCGCGTCGGGCCGCTACGGGGACGAGCGGTCGGAGGGTGACGCGCATGGCCAAGTGCTCACCTCGCTGATCGCAGCGGTTCCCTCCGGGGAGGTCACCCAGCCAAGCCCGCCGCAGATTCCGGTACCACCGCCGCAGGCGGCGCACATGCGGACAGCACCCCGCCCGATCGCGCCGCCGCCTCGACCAAAACAGCCGCCGCCTCCTGCCGTTGGTCCTCAGCCGGGGGGCGGTGCCGGCAGTGGCGGCAGCGGCGGTGGCGGTCCGGCGGAGCCGCCGACGCCACCCATGCCGCCGGGCCTTGTCCGGCTCGCACCTTAGGGACAGGAACCGAGCCGTCGGCTGCCGCCAAAGCCTGCCGCTGATCGCTTCGCGACGATCGGATGACCTCGGTGTAGGCCGCGCGGCCAGCCGCTGCCACTCGCCCGTCGCTGCAGGGCAGATTGGGGTGGCTCTTAACGACTTGGTTGATCCGCCGGCCCCGCCAGTGCCCGCTGGACGCCAGCGTCCACCACACCACCACTCGCGACGTGGCAGCTCAGCATCGCGCGGATGCGGCGTTCCCGATGCAAGGTACAGCCCAGCCAATACTCGACCTGCATCGCCGGCCCCGGTACAAAGCCAACGGGCGGATATGCCCGGCGTGCCAGCTGTGCCGAGCACGGCGGCGGCGCCGATACGGGGTGAACTGCCGCGCGCAGCTCAAGCCAGTGACCCTTCGGTTAACAGCCGCCCTGGCGGGCAGCGTTCTCCAGTTCGCGGAACTGGTCGAGCGCGGAGACTATAAAGTCCGTCAATAGCCTTAATGGCCCAGAAGGTGTAAACGCGACGGAGGTCGGCTTTGCGTTGTTTCCACCCAATGAACGTCCCGCTGCACTCGCCCGAGTCGCGGTCAGACGGGTACCGGCGCGGGCAATGACCCCCTGGCGGCATTTGCCGTAGCGGTATCAACGAATTCCTTTGAAGTACACGGTGAATCGTCGACACAGCTGGCACCTGAGGCGCACCCGTCCACTGCAAATGAGTGCGGATGGTGCGCGCACCCAGCGCGGATGGGCCTTGCGCAGGCGAACAATCTCGACCTCCACCTCGTCGTTGATCTGGGCGGGCGAACCGCCGGTCTGCCGTCTTGCCCGAAATCGGCCGGCCGCGCGGAATCATTCACCGCGTCGCCAACGACGGTGTATTCATTGCGGTTTTCGGCGCCGATGTTCTCGGCGCGAATACTGGCCCGCGGAGACGCCTATGCCGATCAAGCCGGTCCGACGCTGCGGGGCTTTCTCGATCAATGTGGGCGGGCTCATGGCCACTCGCCACAGCCAGTAGGCCAACGTAGGTTCGGCGGTGCCGGCGCCGCTAATGGCAATCTCCGCACGCGCCCTCCATCGTCCAGACACGGATTTTGCTGTTACGTGTGAGCCGGCCGCATGCGGCACGGCCGCACAAACCCGATTCGAGGCTGGTTTCTGCGCGACCGCGTCGCGCTGCTCCGGCAGCCGTTGCGGCCGCTCGACGCACGTACCTCGTCCACGTCACGATCGCAGCGATGACGTAGAACACCTAGGAAGATCCAAAACGCGGACGTCTCAGTGCCGGTGGCCAGGTACGACTGGCGCAGCGCAAGATTGATTCCCACACCGCCGAGCGCTCCGAATGCCGCGACGAACCCGATCACCGTCGACATGGCCTGAGACCGGTGGCGGTGTTCGGATTCGCCGATGTTGAGCAGGTGGCTGCGAGCTTCGAAAACTGACGGAATCATCTTGTAGGCTGATCCGTTGCCCAAGCCGGCCAGGATGAACAGGATCATGAAGCTGCCCATGTAGCCGACCACGGTGGCGGCGCTGGTGGGGCCGGGCGTGTGGTCGTCGTGGGTGCTGATGGTGACCAGCAGCGCGGTGGTTAGCGCCATGGCAGCCAGGACCGCCAGGGTGACGCGGCTGCCGCCGAGGCGGTCAGCAAGCCTGCCGCCGTAGATTCTGGCCAGCGATCCTAGCGCTGGCCCGATGAACGCGAACTCGGCGGCGTGCACCGAGGCATCGG
>DATJBA010000423.1:0-39433 GCA_035515675.1 Mycobacterium sp. | reverse complement strand
GCGAAGGTCTACTGGGATGCCGGTTGGCAGTTGCACATTCACGTCAACGGCGACGCCGGCCTCGACATGGTGCTCGACACGATCGAGCGCTGCATGGCAGAGCATCCGTGCGACGATCACCGCACGGTGATCGTCCACTTCGCCAATTCGACCGAACGGCAGATCGATAGGATCGCCCGCGTCGGGGCCATCGTCTCGGCCAATCCCTACTACCCGGTCGGCTTCGCGAACAAGTTCTCCCGGCACGGGCTTGGCCCCGCCCGGGCCGACACGATGGTGCGGTCGGCGTCGGTGCTGCGCCGCGGCCTCCCGTTGTCCTTCCACTCCGACCTGCCGATGGGCCCGGCCAGTCCGAACCCCAACGGCTACACCGGATTCCGGTGCTCGGCACCGTCTATGCGGGACGCTGGTTCCCGGCTGTGGCATGACGCTCGTCGGGCTTGATAGCCGTAACCAAAGTCCTCACGCCCGTGGTGCTCGGACCGTGTGGGCGCGGCAGAAAGGTTCCTACGGGCCGAGCGCGACCGACGCCTCGGCCGTGTAGCACAGGAACGTCAGCGTCTCCTGCAGATAGAGCTGCACGGTGTCGGCATCGTGGCTGGTGTACCCAATAGCGACGTCGGTGCCCAGCTGCAGGTCGAAGTCGCCGCCACGGGTGGTCAGCACGAAAGCACCATCGATGGCCGGCGCCCAGATAATGTCACCGTCGACCAGCCGGTTCAGATGCTCGCGAATGGGATATCCGTGCTCGGTGGTCTCACTGACCTTGGTGTAGACGTCGGCACTCAGCAGCACCGAATAGGGGCCATCGACGCCGGCCAGCCGCAGTTCGGACAACGCCTGCGAGATCACGTCGGGGATTTCGCGTGGATCGTCGGGCAACGTCAGCGGCCGGTTAGAGCTGGCGCTGCGGATGCCCTCGATCGACGCTGCGGCGTAACCCTCGAAGATGGTGCGGTCCTCGACGAACGCCAGCTTCTTGGCGGCAGCTTTGACCGGATCCCAGTCGGAGTCTTTTGAACCGCGCTCGACATCATCGATCTCCGAACGTGACAGGGTGAACGGAACCCGCAGCCGGACAAGGGGTTTGCTTGCCCGGAGCTGAGCCACCACGCCGACGGTGGGTGCCTCCACGTCGACCAGCCGACCGGTGCTGATCGCTGCGGTGGCCGGCCCGCCGGGCTCACTGACATCGACCACCCGGCGACCGGCGATATGGCGTTTGAAGGTCCGCGTGGCCTCCAATTCGATTTCGGCCCAAGCGACGTCGGTGACCGGTGCCAGATCGCGGTAGAGGTTGTTCATCATCGAAAGGTTCCTTTCAGGCTGCCGATCGACAGTGACCCGTCGTCAGAAGCTGGTATGACTGGCCGCTCTGTCACCAGGGGCGCGGGCAGGGGCGGCGGATCGTCGAGGAAGTCGACGGTGGGGGAGAAGAACAATCCGCCCGTGACTGCGGTGGAGAAGTCCAGAACACGGTCGGTGTTGCCCGGCGGATCGCCGAGAAACATGTTGCGCAGCATTTGCTCGGTGACCTGCGGCGTGCGCGAATAACCGATGAAATACGTGCCGTACTCGCCCTTGCCGACCTCGCCGAACGGCATGTTGCGCCGCACGATCTTCAGCTCGTTGCCGTCGTCATCGGTGATGACATTGAGCGCTATATGTGAGTTGGACGGCTTCATGTCGTCGTCGAACTCGATGTCCTCCAGCTTGGTCCGGCCGATCACCCGTTCCTGCTCGGTCACCGACAACGACTCCCACGACGGCATGTCATGCACGTACTTCTGCACGTGGACATAGCACGACCCGGCAAAGTTGGGATCCTCATCACCAATCGCGGTGGCGCCGATAGCGATTGGGCCGTCCGGGTTTTCGGTACCGTCAACAAAACCCAGCAGGTCGCGGTTGTCGAAGAACCCGAAGCCGTGCACCTCGTCGACAACGGTGCCCGCACCCGCCATCGACTTGAGAATGCGGCCGGCCAGCTCGAAACAAACGTCCATGGTCTCGGCCCGAATGTGGAACAACAGGTCGCCGGGCGTGGCCGGGGCGGTGTGTCGTGGTCCGGTCAGCTCGATGAACGGATGCAGTTCGGCGGGCCGCGGCCCGCCGAACAATCGGTCCCAGGCATCGGAGCCGATCGAGGTGATTACCGACAAATGCTTGGTCGGGTCGCGAAAACCTATCGCCCGCACTAGCCCCGACAGGTCCGGCAGCGCGTCGTGCACGGCCGCTTCGCCGCCGTCGTCGATGGTGACGACGAGGAATATCGCGGCAGCCGTCAACGGCGCGAGAATGGGTTGGGGCTGAACCGGACGCACCCTGCTGACCCTAGCGTGAACTGCGTGGTCCCGGACAGCCATGATGTTCAGATGTCCGATGGGCGGCAGCGAAGCGACGGGACGACGGCGGCCAGCGCGCGAGGCCTCTGCGGCTTCATCGACGCCTCTCCGTCGCCGTTTCATGTTTGCGCCACAGTGGCCGGTCGGCTGGTCGACGCGGGGTACACCGAACTCAGCGAAACCGACCGCTGGCCCGACCAACCGGGCCGATACTTCACCGTGCGCGCCGGCTCCCTTGTCGCGTGGAATTCTGATGGGCCCGACGGTGCGTTCCGGATCGTCGGCGCACACACCGACAGCCCCAACCTGCGGGTCAAGCAGCATCCCGACCGGCTGGTCGCGGGTTGGCGGGTGGTGGCGCTGGAGCCGTACGGGGGAGGGTGGCTCAACTCCTGGCTGGACCGCGACCTGGGGATCAGCGGGCGGTTGTCGGTGCGTTCGGCCGGTCAAGGCGCCGGGCTCGCCCACCGGCTCGTCCGGATCGATGATCCGATCCTGCGGGTGCCGCAGCTGGCCATTCATCTGGCCGAAGACCGCAAGTCACTGATGCTGGACCCGCAGCGACACGTCAACGCGGTATGGGGAGTTGGCGGACAAGCGGGGTCATTTGTGGATTACGTCGCAAAGCGCGCCGCAGTGGCGGCGGCCGACGTGCTGGCCGCCGACCTGATGACTCACGATCTGACCCCGTCGACGGTGATCGGGGCCGACGCCGGCCTGCTGAGCGCTCCCCGGCTGGATAACCAGGCCAGTTGCTACGCGGGGATGCAGGCTTTGCTGGCCGCCGAGCCGCGGGGCTTCTTGCCCGTGTTGGCGCTCTTCGACCACGAGGAGGTGGGTTCGTCCTCCGACCATGGTGCACAGTCAAACCTGCTGAGCACCGTCCTGGAACGGATCGTGCTCGCGGGCGGCGGCACCCGGGAAGAATTCCTGCGCCGGCTGCCGGCGTCGCTGCTGGCCTCAGCCGACATGGCACACGCCACCCACCCCAACTATCCGGAGCGGCACGAGCCCAGCCATCTAATCGAGGTCAATGCCGGGCCGGTACTCAAGGTGAACCCGAATCTGCGCTACGCCACCGACGGACGCACAGCGGCGGCATTCGCGCTGGCGTGCCGGGAGGCCGGGGTTGGGTTGCAGCGTTACGAGCACCGGGCCGACCTGCCGTGCGGGTCGACGATTGGGCCACTGGCCTCGGCTCGGACGGGCATCCCCACCGTCGACGTCGGTGCCGCCCAGCTTGCGATGCACTCCGCACGCGAGTTGATGGGCGCTCACGACGTGGCCGCCTACTCGGCAGTGTTGCGCGCGTTCCTTGCCCCGGCCTGACAACGCGCAGGGACGCCGGAGCGCCGCCAACCCTAGACTGTCTGCGTGACGGTCTCCGGGACGAGCGCGCGCACCCACGCGATTGACACCGTCGAGCATGCCGCGAACACTCCCGACCAACCGCAACCGTTTGGTGAGCTGGGCCTCAGAGACGACGAGTACCAGCGGATTCGCGAAATTCTGGGCCGCAGGCCCAGTGACACTGAGCTCGCGATGTACTCGGTGATGTGGAGCGAGCACTGCTCGTACAAGTCCTCCAAGGTCCACCTGCGCTACTTCGGTGCGACCACCACCGACGAGATGCGTGCCGGCATGCTGGCCGGCATCGGCGAGAACGCCGGTGTCGTCGACATCGGCGACGGTTGGGCCGTCACTTTCAAAGTGGAATCGCACAACCACCCGTCCTACGTCGAGCCGTACCAGGGTGCAGCCACCGGCGTCGGCGGCATCGTCCGAGACATCATGGCCATGGGCGCGCGACCGGTCGCCGTGATGGACCAGCTTCGGTTCGGCGCCGCCGACGCGCCGGACACCCGTCGCGTGCTCGACGGCGTGGTCCGCGGTATCGGCGGCTACGGCAACTCCCTTGGCTTGCCCAACATCGGGGGCGAGACCGTCTTCGACGCGTGCTACGCCGGCAATCCGTTGGTCAACGCGCTGTGCGTGGGCGTATTACGCCGGGAGGACCTGCATTTGGCATTCGCATCGGGCGCCGGCAACAAGATCATCCTGTTCGGCGCGCGGACCGGGCTGGACGGTATCGGCGGGGTGTCGGTGCTGGCCTCGGACACCTTCGACAGCGACGGGACGGATGCGGCGGCGTCTCGCAAAAAGCTGCCGTCGGTCCAAGTCGGCGACCCCTTCATGGAGAAGGTGCTCATCGAGTGTTGCCTCGAGCTCTACGCGGGCGGTCTGGTGATCGCCATCCAGGACTTGGGCGGAGCCGGATTGGCTTGTGCCACTTCAGAGTTGGCATCAGCTGGGGACGGCGGAATGTCGATCCAACTTGACACCGTCCCGCTGCGGACCAAGCAGATGACGCCCGCCGAGGTGCTCTGCAGCGAGTCGCAGGAGCGGATGTGCGCGGTGGTAGCGCCGGAGAACGTGGACGCCTTCTTGGCGGTGTGCCGCAAATGGGAGGTGCTGGCCATCGTGATCGGCGAGGTCACCGATGGTGACCGGTTGCGGATCACCTGGCACGGCCAAACGGTCGTCGACGTGCCGCCGCGTACCGTGGCCCACGAGGGTCCGGTGTACCAGCGGCCGCTCGCCCGCCCGGAATCCCAAGACATCTTGAACGCGGACCGCTCGACCAGGCTGCCGCGGCCCGCCACCGGTGATGAACTGCGTGCGACTTTGCTTGCGCTGCTGGGCAGCCCGCATCTGTGCAGCCGCGCGTTCATCACTGAGCAGTACGACCGGTACGTGCGCGGCAACACCGTGCTGGCTGAGCATGCCGACGGCGGTGTGCTGCGCATCGACGAGTCCACCGGTCGCGGTATCGCGTTATCGACCGACGCATCGGGGCGCTACACGCTGCTGGATCCCTACGTCGGCGCCCAACTCGCGCTGGCCGAGGCCTATCGCAACGTCGCCGTCACCGGTGCCACCCCGGTCGCAGTGACCAACTGTCTCAACTTCGGTTCACCCGAAGATCCTGGGGTGATGTGGCAGTTCGGTCAGGCGGTGCGGGGCCTGGCCGATGGCTGTGCGGCCCTTGGCATTCCGGTGACGGGCGGCAACGTCAGTTTCTACAACCAGACCGGGTCGGCAGCGATCCTGCCGACGCCGGTGGTGGGCGTGCTCGGCGTGATCGACGATATCCGCCGGCGCATCCCCACCGCCCTGGGCAGTGAACCGGGGGAGACGCTGATGCTGCTGGGCGATACCCGCGACGAGTTCGACGGTTCCGTCTGGGCGCAGGTGACCGCCGACCATCTGGGTGGGCTGCCGCCGAAGGTCGACCTGGCGCGCGAAAAACTACTGGCCGACGTGCTGAGCTCGGCGTCACGCGACGGGCTGGTCTCCGCAGCGCATGACCTGTCCGAAGGCGGCCTGGCCCAAGCCATCGTCGAAGCGGCGCTGGCAGGCGAAACCGGTTGCCGCATCGTGCTTCCCGAGGACACCGATCCGTTCGTGATGCTGTTCTCCGAGTCTGTTGGCCGGGTACTGGTAGCGGTGCCGGGCAGCGAGGAGAGCCGATTCCGTTCGATGTGCGAGGCACGGGGACTGCCAGCGATCCGCATCGGCGTCGTCGATCAGGGTTCGGAAGCTGTGGAGTTTCAAGACTTATTCACGGTGTCCCTGGCAGAACTGCGCGAGACGTTCGAGGCGGTGCTGCCCCGATTCTTCGGATGAGCCAGCTTCGGGCGCTGTCTTTGGCCGCCGCCCTGATCGGCTGGAGCTTTGTCAGTCCGAGGCTGCCCAGTGCGTGGCGGGTAGCGCTGCAGGCTGGCGTGAGCGGCCTGCTGGTGCTGGTGACCCGTGCGCCGCTGGGCCTGTGCCCACCGCGGCTGTGGGCGGGGTTGCGGCTGGGGTCAGCGACCGGGGCGGCGGCGGCGACCGTGATCGCCGCGACGACCCTTCTGCCGCCGGTGCGGCTGTCGATGGCCGCCCGCAAGCCGCCGGCATCCGTGCCGGGTTGGCTATTGCTGCGGATACCCGTCGGCATCGTCTGGGCCGAAGAGGCCGCCTTCCGCGCGGCGCTGGCCACCGCCGGCGTCCGTGCCCTCGGCGAATCCGGCGGAAGGTTGCTGCAGGCCGCTACTTTTGGGCTCTTCCACATCGCGGACGCGCGTGCGACGGGTGAGCCGGTGGTGGCCACCGTGCTGGTCACCGGTATCGGGGGCTGGCTGTTCGGTCGGCTGGCCGACCGTTCCCGCGGCCTTGCGGCGCCGATCCTGGCGCACTTAGCTATCAACGAGGCCGGTGCCATCGCCGCGCTGACTGTAAGGCGTTCGGCGTGACGGGTGCCGGTAGCGGGCGCCGACACAGGTATACTTTGTGAGGTTTTGTTTACAAACCGATCAACGAGAGGGTTGGCACCTCAGGTGCACAGACTTAGGGCCGCGGAGCATCCGCGGCCGGATTACGTTCTCCTACATATCAGCGACACGCATCTCATTTCGGATGGGTCTCTCTACGGCGTAGTTGACGCCGACGGCAGGCTGGGCGAGCTGCTCGAGCAGTTGAAACACTCCGGGGTGCGTCCCGACGTGATCGTCTTCACCGGCGATCTGGCCGATACCGGTGAGCCAGAGGCTTACCGGAAGCTTCGCGCCGTAGTCGAGCCCTTTGCCGCCGAGTTGCAAGCTGAACTCGTCTGGGTGATGGGCAACCACGACAACCGGGCCGCATTGCGCAGCTTGCTACTGGACGAAGCACCGTCGATGGCACCGGTCGACCGCGTGTGCATGATCGACGGCCTGCGCATCATCACGTTGGACACCTCGGTACCGGGACATCACTACGGCGAAATCAGCAAGTCCCAATTAGATTGGCTCGCTGAAGAATTGGAAACGCCGGCGCCGCACGGCACCATTCTGGCTCTCCATCACCCGCCGATTCCCAGTGTTATAGACCTGGCTGTCACGGTGGAATTACGCGACCAGGCTTCCCTCGGGCGGGTGCTCAAGGGCAGCGATGTTCGTGCGATTTTGGCAGGTCACCTGCACTATTCGACGAATGCGACCTTCGTCGGGATCCCGGTGTCGGTCGCCTCGGCCACCTGCTACACCCAGGATCTGACAGCTGCTGCCGGGGGAACACGCGGCAGAGACGCGGCTCAGGCCTGCAACCTGGTGCACGTCTATCAAGACACCGTCGTGCACTCTGTGATTCCGCTTGGCACCGGAAAGACTGTGGGCACCTTTGTCTCTCCTGCGCAGGCGCGGCACAAAATCACCGAAAGCGGCATGTTTATCGAACCGTCTCGGCGGGATTCACTCTTCGCCCATCCCCCGATGGTGTTAACGTCATCGGCTCGGCAAACCCCGCTTGATTGACGTCGGCCGCGACCTTCTCCCAGGGCGCGGGTATGGGGAAATAACGTTCGAGGAACCCGGTGACGCGATCAGCGCGCTCGGCCGCGGAGACCTCGGGGAAGCTGCTGTCGTTGAGGCAGAAGAAGTCGTAACCGCGTTTCTTCCGCAGCACGGGAAGTAGGTCGAGACCCTCGCGGCTGGTGGTGTTTACGTACAGCATTTTGGCCTTTTCTTGTTGGACGGCGCGTCCGGTCATCAGCGCGTAGTAGTGGTAGAAGGAGTTGGTCACCGAGATATCGGTGCTGGAACGAAACTGACTGGCCTGAGTGCGGGCGAAGTCATCTGGGAATTCGCGTTCCATCTCCCTCAGTACGCTTTTGCGCAATGGAACCGCGGTGTGCTCGAGATGACGAGTGATGACCTGTCCGAACCGCTCGAAGATCAGCTGCCGGTTTACCCGGGCCGCGTTCTCAAAGCCACTGCGCGTGGGATCGTTGGCGCCCAGCCCGATGCGGGTCTTGGCCTCGATGAACTTCGTAACACCGCCTGGGGAGAAGAACATGCTGGCCTTGAGTGGTCGGCCGAAAAACATGTCGTCATTGGAGTACAGGAAATGCTCGCTGAGCTCTGCGATGTTGTGCAGTTGGCTTTCCACCGCATGCGAGCTGTAGGTGGGTAGCGCGGCCTGGTCTGAGAAGTGCTCCTCCGCGCGGACGATGGTGATCTTCGGGTGCTCGGCCAACCATGCCGGCGGGACCGAATCGGTCGCAATGAAGATCCGACGTACCCACGGTGCAAACATGTTCACCGACCGCAGGGCATACTTCAACTCGTCGATCTGCCGAATGCGCGCTTCGGCTTCGTCGCCTTCACCCACCACATACTGCGACATTTGCGCCGCTCGTCGCGCCCGAAACTCCGGATCACTACCCTCGACCCAGGAGAACACCATGTCGATGTCGAACGTCACGTCGCTGGCATGCGGAGTGAACATTCCCGCAATGGTCGGCCACTTGTAGCCATAGAGTTTGACGGTTGCCGGTTTTAGTTCACTGCATGGCAGCACCTTGCGGGTTAGAGAGTTTTCGACCGGGCAGCGGACTACGGTCTCCTCGAAGACCCAGAATTGAAGTTCCACGCCAAACGCAGGCCCGTATCGCAGGCCTCCCGGCGCGATTCGCCGCCGATACAGCCGCACAATACGCGGATCGACCAACGGCGATAGGTGACCCTTGGCGATGAGGACAGGGGAAATCCCTTTTTCGTCAATTGTTTTGGCGTACATAGGTTCAGTGGCACACGCCGTCACAAGCGCACGCTCGACCGCTGGGCGCAGTTCGATATTGACCGCGAGAATCGGCCGGTTTTTGTGGTTGCGGATCAGCAAGAATGGAATGTCAGCCCGGTTCAACACCTTCCGTATGAAGACCAGATCTTCGACCTGTGCTTCATGCGGGGTCAAGCTGGATTCCACGCGGGCAATCTTTCCTCGCCGGGTAACGAGGATCGGTTCGACGGTACGCCGGACGGGCCGAACGCCCTCGCGCGACACGAACTTGGCCATCGGAACACCGCCTTACGAAGTCGCTACCGAACGAATCCACATTGAGCGTCGGCGCAGGGTGAAGATCCCCGGTCAACATGGGTTTATATATGCAATGGTGCCGGTAGGACGGCGCCTCTTGCAAGGCGGCCGATTTAGCGATTTTTCCGACAACTGACGGTAACCTTGCTGTTGCAGCGGTGTCACATCGCGTTGGGTTGCGAAGCTGCCCTCAGTCCACGCGGTCAAGCTTGTCGGCGACGACGCTGACGTGTCTGAATCATCGCCGGAGTCGCCGCAGCCGGCCAGCGGCAGCATTGCCGCGGTCATCGCGAACGTCACGAGCCGACGGGCAACCACGGCTATCAGCCGTCGGGAAATTCCGGGCGGGCGAACTGTGTCGGGTCCGGTGGTTGTCGGTGTTGTTTCGTAGGGTGCGCGGTATGTTGCATCGCTGGTTTCGCCGTAGCCCGGGAGGGGTGCGGTCGCGGGGTCTGCACGTGGTGTGGTGCCCGAAGTACCGGCGCCGGATTTTGGGCGGGCGGGTTGCCCACCGGCTAAGCGTGCTGCTGGAGCAGATCGCCGACGAGCACGGCTGGCAGATCGTGGCCAAGGAAGCGATGGCTGATGACGCGCACGTGTTCGTGCGGGTCGGCCCGACCGACGCGCCAGCGTCGGTGGTGCGGGCGTTTAAGGGTCGGGCCGCCCCAGTGCTGCGCCAGGAGTTCTCGCACCTGCGTAACTAGGCGAAGGTGTTGTGGTCGCCGTCGTATTTCGCCGCCTCGGTCGGCTACGTCTCGGAGTCGATGGTGTGCCGCTACATCGAGCATCAGTGGGACGCGGTGATGGCGTCATGAGGCGGGCGTATCTGTTTCGGCTGCGGCCCACGGCGCGCCAGCACATCGCGTTGGCGGCGTGTGTGGAAGCCCACCGCGGGCTGTAATAACGCGGCGCTGGCCGAGCGTCGGGATGCCTGGGCGGCAAGCAAGACCCGTATCTATTACGAGGAGCAGTCGGCGCAGCTGACCGAGATCCGGGCGGTGCGTCCGGATGTGGCGGTGTGGTCGTTTTCGAGTCAGCAGGCCACGCTGCGCTGGCTCAATAAGGCGTTCGCCGGGTTTTCCGGCGGGTCACGACGGCCAAGCCCGTCGCCGATGTGGAAAACCCTGGGCAGTTTGTGCCCAACGGTGCCCGGGCGAAGTCCGGGTTCAATAGGAGTATCGGTGACGCTGGCTGGGGCCGGTTCGTCTCGATTCTGCGCGCCAAAGCGGAAGAGGCTGGGCCTATCTGGATCGAGGTCGACCTCCGGCACACCTCGGACGGCTGCGAAAAATGCGGGTATGCCGCCGCCGAAAACCGCATCACCCAAGCGGCATTCGACTGCCAGCGATGCGCCCATCGCGCACCGGCAGACGAACATGCCGCCCGCAACATCTTACGGGCCGGGCCGGCCCTTCACGCCCAAGCGGCGTGAGAGAAGCCGGCGACATCCAGCCGCCGGAGAAGTCACGATTCTGCGACCCTAAGGTATGGCCGCCCGTGAGAGAGTCGATCCGCTAAAGACTCGGCAGGCCGTGCTGGCCATCGCGGACTGGTTGCGTGACGAATCTCATCCGGCGCCCGACCGGGACTCTCTGGCGACCGCGGTTCGGCTCACCGCCCGCACCCTGGCCGCCCTTGCCCTCGGCGCCAGTGTCGAGGTCCGGATCCCGCCGTTTGCCGCGGTGCAGTGTATTTCCGGGCCCAGGCACACCCGCGGCACACCACCCAATGTCGTGGAGACCGATCCGCGGACGTGGCTGCTGCTGGCCACCGGACTGTTGCGGCTGGGGGAGGCAAATGCCACCGGAGCGCTGACCCTTTCGGGCTCCCGGGCCGGCGAAATAGAGCAGTGGCTACCCCTGTTCGATATCAGCTGAATATAACTCTGAACTGCAGGTTTAGGGTGACAAGATAGTTTTTTGGGCGCTCAACACGTCTGCTGGATTCGGCGGTGGGGCCGCCGTGGACGTAGACTCCGTTACGTCACCAACCGTTCCCCAGGGAGCCGCCCAACCGTGACCGTCCAGGAACCCGAGCAGGACCTGAACTCGCCCCGCGAAGAGTGTGGTGTATTCGGGGTCTGGGCCCCGGGCGAGGAAGTCGCCAAACTCACCTACTACGGCCTGTACGCGCTGCAGCACCGCGGGCAAGAAGCCGCGGGTATCGCCGTCGCCGATGGATCCCAGGTACTGGTCTTCAAAGACCTCGGCCTGGTCAGCCAGGTGTTCGACGAGCAGACGCTGGCGGCAATGCAGGGCCACGTCGCCATCGGGCACTGCCGCTACTCCACCACGGGTGACACGACGTGGGAGAACGCCCAGCCGGTGTTCCGCACCACCGCGGCAGGCACCGGGGTTGCGTTGGGGCACAACGGAAATCTGGTCAACACCGCTGAGCTTGCCGCACGCGCACGTGACGCGGGGTTGATCGCCCGGCGCTGCCCGGCCCCGGCGACGACGGATTCCGACATCCTCGGCGCGCTGCTGGCCCACGGCGCGGCCGACTCCACCCTGGAACAGGCGGCGCTGGAACTGCTGCCGACCGTGCGCGGAGCATTCTGCCTGACGTTCATGGACGAAAACACGCTGTACGCGTGCCGTGATCCGTATGGGGTGCGGCCGCTTTCGCTCGGACGGCTGGATCGCGGCTGGGTGGTGGCCTCCGAAACAGCCGCCCTCGATATCGTCGGCGCCTCGTTCGTCCGCGACATCGAGCCAGGCGAATTGCTGGCAATCGACGCCGACGGAGTGCGCTCCACGCGTTTCGCCAACCCCACACCCAAGGGTTGCGTCTTCGAGTACGTCTACCTGGCGCGGCCGGACAGCACGATCGCCGGCCGGTCCGTGCACGCCACCCGGGTGGAAATCGGTCGTCGGTTGGCCCGCGAATGCCCGGTCGACGCCGACCTGGTGATCGGCGTGCCGGAATCGGGCACCCCCGCCGCAGTCGGATACGCGCAGGAGTCCGGCATCCCGTACGGGCAGGGCTTGATGAAGAACGCTTACGTCGGGCGCACATTCATCCAGCCGTCGCAAACCATCCGCCAGCTTGGCATCCGGCTGAAGCTCAACCCGCTTAAAGAGTTGATCCGCGGCAAACGGCTCATCGTCGTCGATGACTCGATCGTGCGGGGGAACACCCAGCGCGCACTGTTGCGAATGCTGCGCGAGGCCGGCGCCATCGAAGTGCACGTGCGCATTGCCTCACCACCGGTGAAATGGCCCTGCTTCTACGGCATCGACTTCCCGTCGCCGGCCGAGCTGATCGCCAACGCCGTCGAAGACGAAGAGGAGATGCTCGAGGCGGTACGGCATGCCATCGGGGCCGACACGCTCGGTTACACCTCGCTGCGGGCCATGATCGCGGCCTCCGAGCAGCCGGCGTCGCGGCTCTGCACCGCCTGCTTCGACGGCCAGTATCCGATCGAGTTGCCCGGTGAGACCGCGCTGGGCAAGAACGTCATCGAGCACATGCTCGCCAATGCCGCACGCGGAGCCGGGCTCGACGACCTCGCAGCCGATGAAGTTCCAATGGTGCGCTGACGAAATTCGCTCTTGGCGCCTCAAAGACGTTTGTTACCGGCGGTGAGCGGCGCCCGGTAACCTTTATCGCGATGACGGATCCCGGAAAAAGCCCCGGACTAGACCCGGGCAGCAAGGGCATCACCTACGCGTCGGCCGGGGTGGACATTGAAGCCGGTGACCGCGCCGTCGACCTGTTCAAGCCGCTGGCAACAAAGGCCACCAGACCCGAGGTGCGCGGCGGGCTGGGCGGATTCGCCGGATTGTTCGCTCTGCGTAGCGAGTACCGCGAGCCGGTGCTGGCGGCCTCCACCGATGGTGTCGGTACCAAGCTGGCGGTCGCTCAGGCGATGGACAAGCACGACACCGTCGGCCTCGACCTCGTCGCGATGGTGGTCGACGATCTCGTGGTTTGCGGCGCCGAGCCGCTGTTCCTGCAGGACTACATCGCGGTCGGCCGAACGGTGCCAGAACGCCTGAGCGCGATCGTCGGTGGTATCGCCGAGGGGTGCGTGCGCGCTGGCTGTGCACTGCTCGGCGGTGAAACCGCGGAACACCCCGGTCTGATGGAACCGGACCACTACGACATTTCGGCCACCGGTGTCGGTGTCGTCGAGGCCGACGACGTGCTGGGGCCCGACCGCGTCAAACCCGGCGACGTCATCATCGCGCTGGGCTCTTCCGGCCTGCATTCCAACGGATATTCGCTGGCCCGCGCGGTCCTGCTCGAGATCGACCGGATGAACCTGGCCGGTTATGTGGAGGAGTTCGGCCGCACCCTGGGGGAAGAACTGTTGGAACCCACCCGGATCTACGCCAAAGACTGCTTGGCGCTGGCCGCCGAAACCCATGTCCGTACGTTCTGCCACGTCACCGGCGGCGGGCTGGCCGGCAACCTGCAACGCGTCATCCCGCACGGGCTGGTCGCCGAGGTCGACCGTGGCACATGGACGCCCGCGCCGGTGTTCGCCATGATTGCCCAGCGTGGCCGGGTGACGCGTGAGGAGATGGAAAAGACGTTCAACATGGGCGTCGGCATGATCGCCGTCGTCGCTCCCGAAGACACCGACCGCGCCTTGGCAATATTGACCGCACGGCATCTGGACTGCTGGGTGTTAGGAACCGTCTGCAAAGGCGGAAAAGAAGGCCCGCGGGCGAAACTGGTCGGGCAACATCCGAGATTCTAAATCTAAAAGGCCGGGACTAACCGGCACTAACACTGTGCCGATGCGAGGGGCATCGGCACAGTGGACTGAGTTCTAGCGGCGCCAGTCGTCCTCGTCGTCCCATGAGTCATCTGGGCCGTCGCCGTCCAGCTCTTCGGATTCTTCGCCACCCGTTCCTGACAGCTCGCGCTGAAGCCGCTGGAAATCGGTCTGCGGGGAGCTGTACTTAAGCTCTCGAGCAACCTTGGTCTGCTTTGCCTTAGCCCGGCCGCGGCCCATGGGGGAACCCCCTCGCGCAATAACGGAGCGGCCTAACAAGTAGGCGGCTCCGATCTCTTGGTGTCGTTATTGTCCTGCCGACAGCTTACCGTGCCTCGCGGTTGGGTGTCGGGCCCCCGCCCGCTGTGGCGGACATCATCGCTGATTATCTCGCACCGTCCCGCAACCGTTCAACGGCCAGCCGTCCCGCGCCGATCTGTTCGGCGGGTGGCAGGGAATCGGCGTCGATCGCCGCAGCGACCGCGCCCTGCGGGCCGGTCGCCAATTCGGTGTCGGCCGACAGCCCGCGCTTGAGCAGCGCCAGCGCCACCGGCCCAAGGTCCACGTGCTCGACCACGGTTCCGAGGCGCCCGACGGCGCGACCGCCGGCCAGCACCGCATCACCTGTCGAGGGCCGCTCCACCGAGCCGTCGAGGTGCAGCAACACCAGCATCCGGGGCGGTTTACCCAGGTTGTGCACCCGCGCGACGGTCTCTTGCCCGCGGTAGCAGCCTTTGTCCAGATGGACGGCTCCTTCACCGGGACCACCGATCCAACCCACCTCGTGTGGAATCGTGCGCTGATCGGTGTCGACGCCAAGTCGCGGGCGCCGCGCTGCCACCTGGTGGGCTACTCGGTGAGCTTCAAAGGCCCACACCCCAGCCGACCGCACGCCGGCCTGTGCCAGGCGGTTCTGCCAGCCGGCCGACTCGCTGCGCGGTACCAGCAGGTCCAGTTCGATTTGGCCGGCAGGGGCGCCGGGCATCCTCCGCACAAAGCCACCGCCGGCTAGGGAAACCGCGATCAGCTCGGGCGGCAGAGCATCCAGGCCTAGCACGTTGAGCACCGCCTGCTCAACCAGTCGCGGACCCAGCAGTGACAGCACCGCCATGTCGGCGGTGCCCGGAGTGACCTCGGCCCAGAACACCATTTTGCGCAGGTACTCCAGGAGCGGGTTGCCCCGCCACGGTTCGGTGTCGAGGTAGGTGGTGCCACCCAGCTCGGTCTGGATCCAGTGGTCCTCGACCCGGCCCTGAGCGTCGAGACTGAGATTTTGCGTGCTGGCGCCCTCAGGGAGTTCGCTGACGTGCTGGGTGGAGATGCTGTTTAGCCAGGTCTGCCGGTCGCTACCGGTCAGGGTGAGCACCGCGCGGTGCGAGCGGTCCACCAACACCGCATCGGTTTCGGCCGCTCGTTGCTCGCCCAGCGGATCGCCGTAATGCCAGATCGCGCCCGCGTCGGGTCCGGGATCGGGTGCAGCAACCGCGTTCACACATCAACTCTACGGATTTGGCGTGCGCCCGGCGTCGCCGCGCTTGCGGTCGCCATTAGGCTCCTTCTCCATGGCGGGCCAGATGGGTGTGATCGTCACACTGGATGGCGAGATACATCCGCCGGGCACGCCGCTGCTGCAGGCGGACGACCTGGCAGCAGTTCGCGGCGACGGTGTCTTCGAGACGTTGCTGATCCGCGACGGCGGGGCATGTCTGGTCGAGTCGCATCTGCAGCGGCTGACCCAGTCGGCCAAAATGATGGATCTGCCGGAGCCCGACCTCCCGAGTTGGCGGCGCGCGATCGACGTGGCCACGCGGCAGTGCGGCGTCGGCACCGCTGACGAAGGCGCGATGCGATTGATCTACAGCCGCGGCCGCGAGAGCGGCGGCTCGGCACCGACCGCTTACGTGATGGTCAACCCTGTCCCCGAAAGAGTGACCGTGGTTCGGCGCGACGGGCTGTCGGCGGTCACGCTGAACCGCGGATTGCCCGCCACCGGTATCGACGCGATGCCCTGGCTGCTGACCAGCGCCAAAACGCTGTCCTACGCGGTTAACATGGCGGCCTTGCGTCATGCCGCCCGGCGGGGTGCCGGCGACGTCATCTTCGTCAGTTCGGACGGTTACATCCTGGAAGGCCCGCGCTCGACGGTGGTGATCGCTACGGATTCTGAAACAGGAGTGGACGGGAATCCGTGCCTGTTGACACCGCCGCCTTGGTATCCGATCCTGCGCGGCACCACCCAACAGGCACTCTTCGAGGTGGCGCGGGCCAAGGGCTACGACTGCGACCATCGCGCGCTGCGGATCGCGGACCTGCATGCCGCCCAAGGGATCTGGCTGGTATCAAGCATGACCCTGGCGGCCCGCGTGCACACGCTCGACGGTCGGCCACTGCCTCGATCTCCGATGGCCGCGGAGTTCGCCGAACTGGTCGACGCCGCGATCGTCAGCGATCGCTGAGACAGTCAATTCTGTTGTCGGCTCGCAGAATGGCGGGTACGGTCAGCCGTACACAAGGAAGGAGGTGGTCCGCGAAATTGATAGCTTCATGGACATGTGAGGTGGCTACGCGCTAGCTGCATTGGCTCGGAAGAGCCAGCGATCAAACGCGCGCTGGCGAATTTCCCGTAGCCACCCGGCCCCCGAGCTTCCGGTCTGTCCAACCAGGAGCTTTGCTCGGGGGCCGCTCCATGTCATGACACGGTTGACGCGGACCGGCCGCCGCTATTGCTTCACGTTGGCAGCCATCTGATCAGTGATCTGGCCGCCTTGGTCCTGGATGCCCGGAGCGCACGCCAAGACGTCGAGGACAACGTCGGACACCGCGCTCAGGACGCGCTCGCAAGACGACCGGGTGGGATCTCCCGGCGCGCGCGGCTGCGTGATCCGGGGGGCGGCCCCGGTGAGGTCGCCGAAGGTCCAGTTGCCTACCTTGCCGTCCTTAAGCTGCACGGGTAAGCCGGCGCAAGCCTTCCATTTCGCGGCGGACGCCGCCACGAACTCCTGGGTTTTTGCGGCGGTCTGGAAGCTCACCGCAGCTTCGTAGACCCGGTAGTTATTGTCCGGCGTGTGCAACGCCTGGCCGCGCACGCCCGTAGGGTTGTAGTTCACATAGGCCGAATTTTGGATTGGATCGAATGCGCCAAGGCAGCCCGCGTTTGACAGGTTCACGTCTGGACGCAGTTGGGTGGTCTGGCCGGAGATTTCCATGGTTGTTGGCGCGCCCAGTATGCTGCTGACCTGCGGCGGGCCCAGCAGAATCGAGTCCAGGCTCCCGGGTGCCACCGGCGCGGGCGCCGCCTGCCCGGGCGCCGCCGGCGCCGCAGTAGGTGCACTCGCCGGCGTTTTCTTCGGGCCTGACCCCTGGCTGATGAATATAACCGCCACCACGATCGCCACCCCGACCGCCAGGGCGGCACCGCCAATGATGATCAACCGCCTGCTAGATGCCGCAACCTTGCCCGGACCAGCGCCAACGGTTGCCGCGACGCTGGGCCGGGCCGGCTCAGGGCTTTCGACAGGCTGGGGACCCGTAGCAGGTTGTGTCGGGCTCGTCGGTGCCTGCGCCTTGGCATCGGATGTTGCTGATGCACCTGCCGAAGAACCAAGTTCGGCCGACTCGATCGACGCCAGCACATTGTCGATTTCGCTTCGGGTGCGGTACGTGACATCGTGTCGCATCCGTAGCATGCGCAACAGTTGCGCGATATCGCTTCGAGCGCTGGGATCGTCGCCGTCCTCGTCGAGGCCGGACTTGAGTTCGACCACCATTTGCCTCTGCTGCTGGGGGCTGATTTCTTTTTCGATCATCGCGTTGCCCAACCGCATCAGATAGCCGAACGGCACCGGCGGCTCCTCGGGCAACGGATCGGGCAACGGCTGGGGTTTGGCCTGCAACGCGTGCACCGCGGTGACCAATTGAATGCCGGCGTCAACGGTCGGGTTCTGGTAGTCGATGATCTGCAACGCGGAGAGGGGATTGACGCGCACGCTGTCGACCGGGCCGATCCGAATGGGAAGGATCGGCCGCAGCAGGGCCTGCGCGTAGCGCAACTCGGCCTGACAGGGCTTGGACTGCAGCCAGTTGCTCGACAGCGCGACCATGAATACGTCGCACTCGCGGATTTGCTCGAGGATTTTGTTCCACCAGGACTCGCCGCCGCCCAGCTCTTGGTCGAACCAAACCTGCTGCTGGCTGCGCCGAAGCGCGGCGGTCAGCCCATCGAGCGATTTCCTGTCTTGGCTCGAGTAGCTGATGAACAGCGCCATCTCAGTCTCCTAAGGTGAGGCGGAGCAAACGAACTCGATGGAAGCCTGTATGCGACTGTTGCACATGCGGCGATACCGTATCAATGCTGGGCTCTATCAGGACGGCCAACTTTACCGTTACCTGGGTTGGCAATGCGCTCAATGCTTATCCGTCGCCGCCGTCCTGGAGGTGGGCTTCTGCGGGTGGATGGAATTCGGCGTAGGGCTCATACGTGTCCCGGAAGATGTTGTCGCGCACGGATGTTCCAGTGGCGGCGCGTCGGCCATGTCGCGCCCGGAGAGGAGCTGCGTCGGCGGGCTGCCCCAGGTGTTTCAGGTGTGTCCCGCGATCTGTTCGACCATCCACAGGGCGTTGCGCACCTGACGTCGGTTCGACCCGCGGTAGAACTCGTTGAGCTCGGCCCACGGCATCGCCGCCGGGGACCGCGGCGCCTCGGGGTCGACGGTGGCGACATAACGCCCGTGGATAAGACGTGTCGCTCGTTCCCAAGCATCCTGGACCTGGCCCTCGTGGGTTTCCAACGCCAGGCCGTAAGTCTGCAACATACCGAGGATCTGCGACGAATCCTCGGCGCCATGCGCATTTTGATCCCACGCATAGACCGCCGTGGCGGGGAAGCGGGCGGCCAGCCTGGTCCCGGTCGTCGATGCATGTGTGTCGACCAAGATCACCGCAGTGGTTTCCTGGTCACTATCGCCGAGCAGACGCAGCAAATGTCGGTGCCGTCGGCGTCTCCGCCACCGCGTCGATCGCCGGCCCATCCGACATGAATCCGGCTTGCTGACGGTAAAACTCGTGGTCCTTCAGGTACTCCTCGACGTTTGATTCGACCAGGGTGAGTGCCGGCAGCGGGGTGGTGCCGGGTGCGGTGTAGAAGTCGCGTTCCAGGGCGCGGCGGGTCAGGTTCGCGCACAGTGCCAAGGTCAATTGCGAAGTACCGCAGACGAATACGCGCCCGACGGTCTTGGCTGCGATGATGCTGTCGAGGAGCCGGCCGGCGGTCACCTCGTACTTGCCGACTGCGTCTGCGGCCCATCGCGTGTCGGATCCGCCGAACTGCTGGGCACGCCACGCCTCAGCCAACCATGGGTCGTCGATGCGCACAGTGAGCGGCAACCGCTGCTTGTGGTCGACCGCGGAAAGTCGACGACTGATCAGGTCCAGCCACTACAGGTTGGTCGCCGGGTCCGCCGACATCAGGTAGAGCCGTCCCAGGTGGCGCCACAGCCGTAGCGATGCCAGGGAGGACGGGGAGTCGAGGCCCACCATCACCACCCAGGCGCCTTGCCTGCGGGCGCGCTGTACGCGGTCGTCGCCAGCGCTGGTGATGACAACCAGGGTGCTGCGCCGGTCCAACGTCCGCGCGACCCCGCTGATCATCGATTGGCTGTCTCCGTCGATACCCACGACGGTGGTGACGGAATCGGCGAGGTTGGCCAGGAGCCTGTCAACCCGGGACTGGAATACGCCGACCACGACACCGCCCAAGCCGGTGAAGATCGCAGACAGCGCCGCGATCCGAGCCACTTCCAGGCCGACCGGGGTGGGGCTCGGGCAAGTTCGGCCCGCCCAGTGAGTAGTCGCCGATGCCGCCCTTGACCGACTGGGCTCTGGTGCGAGGCATCCGGCCGACCTCCCTTCCTGCAATGTCGTCGAATATCGGCTGCTCGGACGTCGAACAGTACACGCAGAAAGGCCGGCCGAACGCCCGCAGGCCACTATCCGACGAACCGCGACAGCCGCGCCGACAGATGCGGCACCAGCCCGCCGTCGGCGTCCACCCGTTCCTCGACGTAAGCCAGGTCGCCGGCTTCGACGATGCCGTACAGCCGCTTGGCACCGCCGACCAGCACGCCCGACCGACTGCGGGCCAGTGCATCGGTGACCAACTCCCACGACGACTGAGTGCGTGGCCGTCCGTAAAACAATTCGACGTAACCGGCCGAATGGGCCAACAACAACTCGATCGCCTGGGATTCGCTCGGGTCGTAGGGATCGCTGACAAAGCGCCAGAAGCCTGTCTCGCGTAAGCCGGGTTCCTGGTAGTCGCCCTTGTCGTTGAGCCGCCAGGACCGAGCTTCCCAATTCAGGTAATCGCCGCCGTCGTGCGAGACCACGATCTGCTGGCCGAACCGGTAGTCACCGTCCGGTCCGCGGCCCTCGCCTTCCCCGCGCCACACGCCAACCAGCGGCAGCAGCGCCAGCAGCGCGTCATTCAGGTTGGCACCTTCGCGCAGGTTCGCGGTGTCGGCGGGCATCGGCAAATCGTCGAAGGCCGGGATATTGCGGGCTGCGGTCACCTTGGCGCGTTCGGCAGCGGCGGCCATCGCACGGTCGCCAAAACCCGCAGAACCCACCGGTCCGTCACGGCCCTCGTCGGAGGTCACGACTCGTCAGTGATGAGCCGGTAGAGCGTGTACAGCGCGAACCACGAAATGACCGCGACCGCCACTACCAGCATGATCTCGAAGAACAACACCACGGGGACGAGTCTATTCGTCTCGCGGCTTCCCGGCGGACATCCCGGTCAGGGCCGGGTCCGTCAGGCGATCTTGACGTCCACCTCGTGGATGCCCGCGCCGGACGGCGTCACCACGGCGTCGCCATTACCGGCCGGGGACAGCGCGCGCACCGTCCAGGATCCTGGTGCGGCGAAAAACCGGAAGTCACCGGTGGCTGACGCGACCAGTTCGGCCGTGAACTCGTCCGATGCGTCCAGCAAGCGGACGAACGCGCCACCCACTGCTTGGCCATCGCGGTCCACGACGCGGCCAGTGATCACCGTTTCCTTCTCCAGATCAACGCTGGCGGGCAACGTCAGTCCTTGCTTCGGTCCAGAGCACATATCAGCTTCCCAACTCGATCGGGGCACCCACCAGGGAGCCGTATTCTGTCCAACTTCCGTCGTAGTTCTTGACGTTTTGATGCCCGAGCAATTCGTGCAAAACGAACCAGGTATGCGACGAACGTTCCCCGATTCGGCAGTACGCGATCGTTTCCCTGGTACCGTCCAGGCCGGCGTCGGCGTACAGCTTGGCCAACTCCGCATCGGACTTGAAGGTGCCGTCCTCGTTAGCGGCCTTGCTCCACGGGACATTGATCGCGCCGGGGATGTGGCCGGGCCGCTGGCTCTGTTCCTGGGGCAGGTGTGCCGGCGCGAGGATCTTCCCGGAGAATTCGTCGGGCGAGCGCACGTCGACCAGGTTCTTGACGTTGATGGCCGCGATGACCTCGTCCCGGAACGCTCTGATGCTGTTGTCCGGTGCGGCCGCACTGTAGGAGGTTGCCGGCCTGTTGACGCTGTCGGCAGACAGCCGGCGCCCATCCAGCTCCCATTTCTTGCGGCCGCCGTCGAGCAGCTTGACCTCGTCGTGGCCGTACAGCTTGAAATACCAGTACGCATAAGCAGCGAACCAGTTGTTGTTGCCGCCGTAAAGGATCACGGTGTCGTCGTTGGAGATACCGCGCTCGGACAGCAATTTGGAGAATTGCTGAGCGTCGACGAAGTCGCGCTTGACCGGATCCTGCAAATCGGTGCGCCAGTCCAGCTTGATCGCGCCGGGGATGTGGCCGCCGTCGTAGGCGCTGGTGTCCTCGTCGACCTCTACGAAGACGACGTTCGCGGCGTCGAGATTGCTCTCGGCCCAGTCAGCGGAGACCAAGACGTCGGAGCGTGCCATGGTGGGGATTCCTTTCGATTGCTTTGATGAACAGGCCCCGGGTCACGCGGGACGGGGAGTGCGTCGGAAGCGGGCGACCAGCGGGTAGAGCTGACAGCCCAGGCAGATGCCGAAGGCCGCATTCAGGAAAGCGGCCACCAGTGCGGCCGCGGTGGCGATGACGCCCACTAAGAAAGCGCCAGCGGCGAATCCGGCAACGCCGATGACCGCGAATATCAGGCCCACGAGTTGGGCGAACTTCAGCGGTGCGACCGGTTCGCGCTCCTTGACGGGTCCCAGCCGGGGCGCCACGACGCTGGCGAACACCCGCCCATAGGGGTGCCGACGCGGTCCGCCGATGGCGCCGATGGCAAAGATGACGGCCTGCAGGCCCAGAATGACCGCAGCCGCCAGCGGACTGGCGGCCGAGATGATCAGCGTGATCACCAGGACTGCGGTCGTGAGCCAGGCGGCGAACCTTGGTCCACGAACGTCGATGCGGTCCGGTTGGGTGGTGTTGCTGCTCGGCACGGTACTACTCCTGGGAACTCCTGTTGCACGGAAAAGGCGAGGAGGCACGCCTCGGGAGGGCTCCGAAGCTGCGGCGCGGGAGGGCGCGGCTGTTCAGCAGCTACAGCGACAGCAACAGCCCGCGGTGCGGCAGAGATCGACTGCGCGGCGCTTGGTGAGCATGAGCTCGAGGCGGGCTGGCACGTCGGCAAGCTTACCTAATGACACGGTGGTCAAGCCAATAGCGGTTCCAGCGCCGATCGCAGGTCGGCGGCCTTGGGTATTCCGGAGGCCCGGTATCGCTGTCGTCCGTCGGCATCGAAGATCAACGTGGTGGGCAGCGACAACACCGAAAATCGCCGACCGGTCGCCGGATCGGCGTCCAGGTCGACCTCGACGTGAGCTACGTCGCCCAGCTCTTCGCAAACCTGGCCAACTATCCGACGAACCCGGTCGCAAGGCCCGCACCACGGTGCGCTGAAATGCACGACTGTCGGCCCGCTACGGGAGAGGCCCAGATCTGCGGTGTCCGCGTTGGTGCCCTGAGCCGACTCCGAATGAATTTCCCGGATCTTTCCCGAGCGGCGGGTCAACAACCATCCTGCAACGGTTGCCACGACGCCCGCCGCTACGGTCGCGACGATGACGGTCATCATGACTGCTTAAACCCCTCGAGAGTGACAGTTACTCCCTCGGTGATGCCTTCGATGATGACGTCTGAGCCCCGCGCCCCCTCGGAGGTGGGCGCCACTCCGAACGGAAGCCTCTGATTGGGCAGCCTGGTGCTGAAGGCATGTAGCACCGCGTCCCGCTTGTCGTCCGGAACGGTTTGGTTGGCGGTGTCCGGTCCGGTGAGGATGCCGGTGGGGGTGAACACCAGCGTCGCCTGGTCGTCGGGGGCGATGGAAAGATCTACCGAGATGCTGACCCGGTGGTCGAAGTTGGCCGATTTCGGCGTGCCGCTGAACACCAGCCCGTGGCTGCCGGAGATTCCAGATTCGGTGGTACCGCCGGTGGCGTCGTTGGTTTCCTGGGGTGGTGCCTCAACCATCAGGTCGCTGATGCCCATATACCGGCCCAGGTGCATCGAGTCGATGATGATGCGACTCTCCAACTTGCCAACCGGGAGCTTCGCATCGGCGCTGATCAGCCAGGACGCGTAAGTCAGGTCGATCGAGTGCATCGTGGCCTCGAGGGTGGCCTTGCCGACCATCGCGTGATCGACAGCGTTGGCCTTGATCTCCAGCTCGTTGTAGTGGTTGCGCATCGCCTGCGGAATGAACGGGAATGCCAGGATGGCGACGAATGGGTCGGACCCCAGATTCGCCGCTTTACGCACATTGGACGACAGCCGGTATTCGGCGTAGATGCTGGTTCCGTAGTCGACGCCGATGGCAACGATGACAATCACGGCCATAGCTATCGCCGCTGCCATCACACCGATCAGCACCTTGCGCATCCGCATATTGTGGCCGAGGCAGGTACCAGCACGCTGCAGGGCTCCTCACGCTTCGTCCCGAAGCGGGACGTCGTCGGGCTCGGCTGGATTGTCCGACTCCTCACACTTCGTCCCGAAGCGCATCGTCGTCGGGCCAAAGACCAGGTGGCACGTTATCGTTAGATGACCTGGCAACTAACGCCTCATGGCGATATGAATTTGGGAGATGCCTTTCCCCACGAGCTGGAGGGGCTTGTTGGAGCTATTACTGCTGACCTCGGAGCTGCATCCCGACCCGGTCCTGCCGTCATTGTCGCTGCTTCCGCACACCGTCCGGACGGCGCCGTCAGAACCATCCTCATTACTCGAGGCCGGAACCGCAGACGCCGTGCTCGTCGACGCGCGCACCGACCTATCGTCCGCGCGCGGTCTTTGCCGTCTTTTGAGCACGGCGGGCCGGTCGGTCCCGGTTTTGGCTGTGGTGAGCGAGGGTGGCCTGGTGGCGGTCAGCGCTGACTGGGGACTGGACGAGATCCTGCTGCCCAGCACCGGGCCCGCCGAGGTCGACGCCAGACTACGGCTGGTGGTCGGCCGCCGGGGCGGGCTGGCCGACCAGGAAAGCGCGGGGAAGGTGAGCCTCGGCGAGCTGGTGATCGACGAAGGCACCTACACCGCGAGACTGCGAGGCCGCCCGCTTGACCTCACCTACAAAGAATTCGAGTTGCTGAAATACCTGGCCCAGCACGCCGGCCGGGTGTTCACCCGTGCACAGCTGCTGCACGAGGTGTGGGGGTATGACTTCTTCGGCGGCACTCGCACTGTCGATGTGCACGTACGTCGACTGCGGGCCAAACTCGGCCCCGAACACGAGGCGTTGATCGGCACGGTACGCAACGTGGGTTACAAGGCCGTACGCCCGGCGCGCGGCCGAGCGCCGATTGCGGATCCCGACGCTGACGACGCCGAGTCCGAATCGGAGGGTCTGCAAGACCCGCTGGTCGACCCGTTACGCAGTCAGTGACCTCGCCTGACTGGCGCTCCGCACTGACCGCCGAAGAGCAACAGGAAGTGCGCGAACTCATCACGGCGGCAACCGAATTCGATGGGGTAGCACCTGTCGGCGAACAGGTGCTGCGCGAACTCGGGCACGACCGCACCGAGCATCTGCTGGTCACCAGTTCCCGCAAAGGACACACGATCATCGGCTACCTCAATCTCAGCCCGCCGCGCGACGGGGGTGCAGGAATGGCGGAACTGGTGGTGCATCCGCAGGCCCGCCGGCGCGGTATTGGTGCGGCGATGGGGCGCGCGGCGGTGGCCAAGACCGCCGGGCACAACCAATTCTGGGCGCATGGCACGCTAGAGCCGGCCCGGGCGACCGCCTCCGCGCTAGGGCTGGTCCCGGTGCGTGAACTGGTCCAGATGCGACGCTCGCTGCGTGAGACGCTCGACCCGGTGCCCCCGGTGCCTGGGGTGCAGATCCGTACCTACGCGGGCAAGGCCGATGATGCTGAGCTGCTGCGGGTCAACAACGCCGCGTTCGCGCAACACCCTGAACAGGGTGGGTGGACTGAGGTCGAGCTGGCGGAGCGGCGCAGCGAACCGTGGTTCGACCCGGCGGGCTTGTTCCTGGCGTTCGGCGACTCCGCAAGCGGTCAGGCGGGCAGGGTACTGGGTTTCCACTGGACCAAAGTGCACCTCGATCAACCGGGCTTGGGCGAGGTCTACGTCCTGGGCGTCGACCCTTCGGCGCAGCGCCGTGGCCTGGGGCAGATGCTGACAGCCATTGGTATCGAGTCGCTGGCACGCCAGCTGGCCGGCTCGGCCGAACCTAGCGTGATGCTCTACGTGGAGTCCGACAACACGGCCGCGTTGCGGACCTACCGGCGCTTGGGTTTCACCACCTACAGCGTCGACACCGCCTACGCGTCAGCGCCCACCGCCAGTTGACCGAAGGCGCAGGCAGAAGCGGTGTGGACCCCAATTGTTCGCTGTGCGTTCACTGTCTAGACCCTTCTGTGGGCTGCGTCGGCGCATAGTTTTGCGGTGACTTGGCAACCTTCTTTTCCGGAGATGGCCAGCAGCGCCCGCATGCGTCCAGAACGCGTCAGAAAGCGAGATCAGTGAGGCTCGGCAGGGAGGGCATGGCGCTGGCGGTAGTCGCGTTGGCGACGGCGTTCAGTGGTGGGACATTGACTGCCTGCGGCAGCGACAACAACCGCCGCGGCGCGTCGGCGACCGCCATCTCGGGCTCCGCTGGCGGGGCGGACTGCGGCGGCAAGAATGGACTGACGGCGGAAGGCTCGACCGCTCAACAGAACGCGATCGCGTTGTTCAACCAGGTGTGGGGCCAGTACTGCTCGGGCAAGAGCGTGTCATACAACCCGACCGGGTCGGGCGCCGGCCGCGAGCAGTTCATCGCCGGCCAGGTCGACTTCGCAGGAGCGGACTCGCCGCTGATCGCCGATCAGATCGGCCCGGCCGCCAAACGCTGCGAGGGGAACCCGGCGTGGGACCTGCCGCTGGTGTTCGGACCGGTCGCATTGGTCTATAACCTGCCGGGCGTTCAGACGCTGGTCGTCAGTAGTGACGCGCTGGCCAAAATCTTCAGCGGCAAGATCACGGCCTGGAATGACCCGATACTCGCGGCACTCAATCCCGGTGTTTCTCTGCCGGACACGAAGATAATGCCGATTTACCGGGTGGACTCGTCGGGAACCACCGACAACGTGCAGAAATATCTGACGGCCGCCGCACCGCAGAGCTGGACCAGAGGGGTTGGCACCGAGTTTCAGGGCGGTGTCGGCGAAGGGGCCGCGAAGTCGGCTGGTGTTGTCCAGGTCGTGGGGGCCACACCAGGCGCCATTGGATACGTCGAGAAAGGCTTTGCTGACCAAGCCGGTGTGCCCTACGCCCAAATCGACACCGGCAACGGCGTGGTCCCGCTCACCAACGACACGGCCAGCAATGCCATAAAAGCAGCCCGGTTCGCGGCCGACGGCAACGACCTGGTCCTAGACCTCAACTCGATGTACAGCACCCGGCAGCCAGGTGCCTACCCGTTGGTACTGGCCACTTACGAGATTGTGTGCTCGAAGGGCTACGACCCGGACACCTCCAGGGCAATCAAGTCGTTCCTCACCGTGGCCGCCAACGACGGTCAGAGCGGCCTTACGTCGGCCGGTTATGTTCCGCTGCCCGATAAAGTCAAGGAACGACTGGTCACCGCGATCAACGCGATGCAGTAACCGACCGTGTTTAAGGAGCGACAGCAGAACTGTGACGGGATCACAGTGACGACGCCAAACCCAGTCGACGCGGGTTCGGGTGCGGTCGTTGCCGCGCCCTTTCCCGAGTCGCCGGTGGTGCCCATCAGCCCGTGGGGGCACGCCAAACCGCGCCTGGGGGACCGGATATTCCGCAGGCTAGCGCAGGCTTCGGGTGTCCTGATCGTCGTCCTGATCGCCGCGATCGGCGGATTCCTGCTGTTGCGCGCGATACCGGCCTTGAAGCGCAATCAAGAGAACTTCTTCAGCTACGCCGGCAACTGGGTCACTACCGACGCCTCGGCGTTGCACTTCGGAATCTTCGATCTGCTGCAGGTGACCGTGTTCGTGTCGCTGTTCGCATTGATCCTGGCCATGCCAGTCGCGCTGGGCGTCGCCATCTTCCTCACGCAGTACGCACCGCGGCGGGTCGCCGGGCCGCTGGCCTACGTGATCGACCTGCTGGCCGCGGTTCCCTCGATCATCTACGGCGTGTGGGGTCTGTACCTACTGGCACCGCAGCTGCGACCCATCGCGACCTGGCTCAATCAAACCATGGGCTGGTGTTTCCTGTTCGCTGGTGACAACGCGTCGGTCGCCGGGGGCGGCACCATCTTCACCGGGGGGATAGTTTTGGCGGTGATGATTTTGCCGATCATCACCGCCGTCACCCGCGAAGTGTTCGTCCAGACACCGCAGGATCAGATCGAGGCCGCGCTGGCGCTCGGCGCCACGCGCTGGGAAGTGGTCAAGACGACCGTGCTGCCGTTTGGGAGATCCGGCTATATCAGCGGCGCGATGCTGGGTCTGGGCCGCGCGTTGGGTGAGACGGTCGCGCTGCTGATTATCTTGCGCGGCACCCAGAAGGTGTTCGGCTGGTCGTTATTCGACGGCGGCTCCACCTTCGCGACCAAGATCGCGGCCACCGCGTCGGAATTCAATGACCCATACAAGGCCGGCGCTTATCTCGCTGCGGGACTGGCGCTTTTCCTGCTCACCTTCCTGGTCGACGCCCTGGCACGGGGCGCTGTCGCCGGAGTTGGTAGCAGAAGGGGCAGCCGATGACCTCGATCTTGGACCGCCCGCTCAAGGCGCGGACGTTCTCGGGACTCGGCCGGCGCCGTCGAGTCGCGAACACCGTTGCGGCCGTGCTGGTGACGCTGTCGATGGTGATCGCCCTGACGCCCTTGGTGTTGGTGCTGTGCTCGGTGATCGCCAAAGGGTTCAAGGCGATTACGTCGAGCGTGTGGTGGACTCATTCACAAGCGGGCATGACGGCATTCGTGGCCGGCGGCGGCGCCTACCACGCCATCGTCGGCACGGTGCTGCAGGGGTTGGTCTGTGCCGCGATCTGCGTTCCGATCGGTGTCATGGTCGCGATCTATCTAGTCGAATACGGTGGCGGCACCCCGCTGGGCAGGCTGGCCACGTTCATGGTGGACATCCTGTCCGGTGTGCCCTCGATCGTGGCGGCATTGTTCATCTACGCGCTGTGTGTGGCGACGCTGGGTCTTCCCCGTTCCGGGTTCACGGTGTCGTTGGCACTGGTGTTGTTGATGCTGCCGGTGATCGTGCGGGCGACCGAGGAAATGCTGCGGATTGTTCCGGTAGACCTCCGCGAAGCTAGTTACGCGCTGGGCATCCCGAAATGGAAAACCATTGCAAGGATCGTGATTCCGACAGGGCTATCCGGCATCATCACCGGGATCATGCTGGCGGTGGCGAGGGTGATGGGCGAGACGGCCCCGCTGCTGATCCTCGTTGGTTACTCGCAGGCAATGAACTTCGACATCTTCCGCGGGTTCATGGGGTCGCTGCCCGGCATGATGTACAACCAGACATCGGCCGGCGCAGGTGTCAACCCGGTACCCACGGATCGGTTGTGGGGCGCCGCGCTAACCCTCATTCTGGTGATCGCCATCATCAATATCGGGGCCAGGGTGATCACGAAAATCTTTGCCCCCAAGAAGTCGTAGGTAGGAGCACTAGGTGGCCAAGCGATTGGACCTCAAAGGTGTCAACATCTACTACGGGTCGTTTAAAGCGGTCGCGGATGTGACGCTGTCGGTTCTGCCCCGCAGCGTGACAGCGTTCATCGGTCCGTCGGGCTGCGGTAAGACGACTGTGCTGCGCACGCTGAACCGGATGCATGAGGTGGTCCCCGGCGGCCGGGTCGAGGGCAGCGTGCTGCTCGACGATGAAGACATCTATGGCCCCGGCGTGGACCCGGTGGGTGTGCGCCGGGCAATCGGGATGGTGTTTCAGCGGCCAAACCCGTTCCCCGCCATGTCGATTCGTGACAACGTGGTAGCGGGCCTGAAGCTGCAGGGTGTGCGCAATCGCAAGCTCCTCGATGACACGGCCGAACACTCACTGCGCGGCGCGAACCTGTGGGATGAGGTCAAAGATCGGTTGGACAAGCCCGGCGGCGGATTGTCCGGGGGCCAGCAGCAGCGCTTGTGCATCGCGCGTGCCATCGCCGTGCAACCCGATGTGTTGCTGATGGACGAGCCGTGCTCCGCGCTGGACCCGATCTCGACGATGGCCATCGAAGAACTGATCAGTGAGTTGAAACAGGACTACACCATCGTCATCGTCACCCACAACATGCAGCAGGCCGCCCGGGTCAGCGATCTGACGGGGTTTTTCAACCTGGAAGCCGTGGGAAAGCCCGGCCGGCTGGTCGAGATCGACGACACCGAGAAAATCTTTTCCAACCCGTCCCAGAAGGCGACCGAGGACTACATCTCCGGCCGCTTCGGCTAACCGTGCGACACCACCCGCCCGCGGGGCGAGGTGGGCAATCAAGCTAACGCGAGGCCGATCTGGTGTCGTCGGGAAGTGTGCCGGTCGCCTGGAAGATGACGCGCTCTGCCACTTTCACGGCGTGGTCGGCGAAGCGTTCGTAGAACCGGCCCAGCAACGTCACGTCGACGGCGCACGCCACGCTGTGCTTCCATTCCCGGTCCATCAGCACCGAGAACAAGTGCCGGTGCAGATCGTCCATGGCGTCGTCTTCTTCGCGGATCCGGGCGGCTTTCTCCGGGTCGCGGGACAACAACACCTCTTGCGCACTGTTACCCAATTCGACTGCGACCCTGCCCATTTCGGCGAAATATCCGTTGACCTCTTCGGGCAACGCATGCTGGGGATGCCGTCGGCGGGCGATCTTGGCGACGTGCAGGGCCAGCGCCCCCATCCGGTCGATGTCTGCCACCATCTGCATGGCGCTCACGATAGACCTGAGATCACCAGCGACCGGCGCCTGTAACGCCAGCAGCACGAAGGCGCTCTCCTCGGCGCGGGCGCTCAGGTCCGCGATTTTTTCGTGGTCGGAGATCACCTGTTCGGCCAGCACCAGATCCGCCTGCAGCAGGGCTTGGGTTGCCCGCTCCATGGCGATCCCTGCCAGCCCGCACATCTCGCCGAGCCGCTCGGATAAATTCGAGAGCTGCTCATGGTAGGCGGTCCGCATGCCGCCAAGCCTACGTTCTCGATTCCGAAAAGGGGCGGCGAAATGTCGCCAAAAACGGTTACTCGCAGGTGATGTCGGCGGCGTTGGTGACCGTCAGATCCTCGGGCAGCTTGGTCGGCGCGTTGCCGCGGTTGCGCTCTATCTGCACGCCGACCGGCGACCCGCTAGGTGGGGGAGCGGTGACCGAGTTGAAGTCTGGGCCGAGCACCACCTGAACGACCTGCCCATAGCCGGAAATTCGCTGAATCTTTACATTGGCGAACGACGCCGCCACCGTGGCCGCGGCCTGCTCGTTGCCGGGCGAGAACAACACTGTCGTCGCGTTCACCGAACTCGGGTAATCGTCCGGCGTCATCACATTGAAGCCGTCCCGCTTGAGCTGGCTCGTTGCGGATGCGGCCAGACCGCTCTGTGCGGTCGCGTTGGATACCCGCACGGTGACGTCTTGCGGCGAGGTCGTCATCACTTGCTCGCGCCGCACCTCAGGGGTCGCGGTGGGCGTCGGCGCCTTCTTGGTAGTGGGCGAGGTCGTCGGCCCCGAGGTTGGGGAGGTCCCCAAACTCTGTGCGTTTTGGTCGTTTTCCGCGGGCAGCGGATCATCGTTGATGATGGCATCGAAAAGCGCCCGCATGTCGGCCATGCGCGGTGGCTCATCGCCGTTCTGGTCTGTTATGCCGGTCGGCACAGTGACAAACGTGATGTGCCCGGCCGCCATGCCCTGCAGCGACCGACCGAGCTGCACCAGGTCTTTCGTCTTGACGTTGTCGACGTAGCTGTCGTCGATGAACATGTTGACGACGTTGTTGAGCTTGTTGAGGTTGAACAACGTGTCCTCGGAGATCAGCGAACGCAGCAGCGACGACAAGAACAACTGCTGACGTTTGATGCGGCCGTAGTCACCGTTGTTCTCGGTGGTGACCTGGCGGGCTCGCACATAACTCAGTGCGGTTGGGCCGTTGAGGACCTGGCGTCCCGCGTGCTCGAGGACTGTGCCTAATTCGTAGTCGTGCAGCGGGGTGCTGGTGCATACCTCGACGCCGCCGAGGGCCTCGACCATCCGCGCGAAACCGACGAAGTCGATGGCGATGAACCGGTTGATGCTCAAGCCGGACAGCTTCTGGATTTCATTGACCAGACATTTCGGACCGCCGAAGGCAAATGTCGAGTTCAGTTTGGTCTCGGTGTAGACCATCTCGGGACCCCAGGTCTTCGTCTTCTCGTCATAGAGGGGTCCGTACTTGCCGTTCTCAGGGTTCCAGGCCTCGCATTGGATCGGAGTGATCGCCAGGTCGCGGGGGAACGACACCACCACCACGCGTTTGCGGTTCGCCGGAATGTTGACCAGCATCACGGTGTCTGACCGTGCGCCGTCGGCGTCTTGGGTGTCGCCGGCGCCCATATTGGCGTTGGCCCCGGCGCGGGAGTCCATACCGACGATCAAGAAGTCTTCGTCGCCGTACTGCCCGTTGGGGTCGACGATATCGCCCGAATGCGGGTCGAGCGCACTAATGGTGTTGAGCCGACTGTTCTTCGACGTGGTCCACTGCCATGCCCCACCTGTCAGGGCCAGAGCCAGCACGGCAAACAGTGCTGCCAGCGAGCGCGCGGCCACCAGTATCGGCCGGCGGCGGGATTTGGGTATCGGCGGCAAGTCCTCGGGAAGCTCCGAGACGACCTCGAGCGGGTAGTCCGGGGTGTCGATGACCCGGGAGTCGTGCTGTTCAATAGGCAAGTCCAGACCAACCTCGGAAGGTTCGGTGTCCGGGGCGACATGATGGGCTATGCGATGCCGGTCAGGGCTCGGGGCGCCGACTTTGTCGATCAGGTCGGCGACAGTGACTCCACCGTCGTTGTGGCACCCGATTTGGCCGTCGCCCGCGCCGGGTATGCGCCAATGGTCAGGAGTGGCGTCAGTCTCGGCGTCACTCATGTCCTACCGGCCTCCGAAGCTCTGGTGCGGACGTTGGGGGTGTCCGTGCGCAGCAAGGCCCACATCGTACTGAGTTATCGGTCCAGACGCGATTTCGAGCGCGCCGGATCAGCCGCCCGATCCCATGACGTCCGCTCCGGCTGGCACTGTGCAGTCGTCCGGGTCGGTCAGCCAGCCTTCGGGCAGGGCCACGCGGGCGGGTGAACCCTGCCTGCCCCGAGGGCCGGTCGCCGCGTCCGGAAATGGGACAGCGCCGTCCAATCGGTCGAGCAGAGAGTCAAGTTCGCCGAGCGTTTTGACCATCGCCAGCGCTCGCCGCAACTGCGATCCGGCAGGGAAGCCGTGCAGGTACCAGGCGACATGCTTGCGGATATCGCGCATGCCCTTGTCTTCGCCGAAGTGCGCGACCAGCAACTGGCCGTGTCGGCGGACGATGTCGGCGACCTCGCCGAGCGTCGGCGGGGCGGGGGGTGGGCTACCGGTGAACGCGGCGGACAGCTCGGCGAAGAGCCACGGCCGGCCCAGGCATCCACGGCCGATGACAACGCCGTCGCATCCGGTGGTGGCCATCATCGCCAACGCGTCGCTGGCGTCGTAGATGTCGCCGTTGCCGAGCACCGGAATCGTGTGCACATGCTGCTTGAGCTGCGCGATCTGTTCCCAATTGGCGCTGCCGGAGTAACGTTGCGCCGCCGTGCGGGCGTGCAGGGCGACCGCGGAGGCGCCTTCGGCTTCGGCGATGCGACCCGCATCCAGGTGCGTGTGGTGCTGCTCGTCGATGCCGATGCGGAACTTGACGGTCACCGGTATTTGGGTGCCTTCGGTGGCGCGCACGGCCGCGGCGACGATCTGGCCGAACAGCCGTCGCTTGAATGGCAGTGCTGCCCCGCCGCCGTGTCTGGTCACCTTGGGCACCGGGCAGCCGAAATTCATGTCGATGTGATCGGCCAAGCCTTCGTCAGCGACCATCCTGGCGGCCGCGTACGTGGTCGCTGGGTCGACGGTGTAGAGCTGCAGCGAGCGCGGTGACTCGTCGGGGGAGAAGGTCGTCATGTGCATGGTGACCGGATGCCGCTCGACGAGCGCACGTGCGGTCACCATCTCGCAGACATACAGTCCGCTGACCGTGCCGACCTTCGACTCTTCTAGTTCACGACACAGCGTCCGGAATGCGACGTTCGTCACACCAGCCATCGGGGCCAGCACAACCGGGCTGGCGAGCGTGATCGGACCGATGCGCAAGGCCGGGCTACCGCCGGCTCATCGCCAGCTTGCCTGCGGTTTTATGCAGCTCGTGTGCGGTGACCTTCTTGCCGGTACGGGCTTCCCGCTCGAGTTGGCGCTGCTTGGACACCTCGAACTTGTCGCAGGCCAGCTCGAGTTCCTTGATCAGCACGGCAAGGTCGTCGCGCAACTCGGCTCCCTCACCGGTGAAGTCGTCGCGCTCGAAGATGCGCCATTTTTTCAGCACCGGCATGACGACCTCGTCGAGGTGGATGCGCGGGTCGTAAACGCCGCCCGTGGCGATGATCACGGCTTTGCGCCGGAACTCGGGTACCTGGAAGCCGGGCATCTGGAAGTGCCGCAGTATCAGATGCAGCGACTTCATCGCCTGGTTGGGAACGAGGTCGAACGCGGCCTCGCTGACGTCGCGGTAGAAGATCATGTGCAGGTTTTCGTCGGCCGAGATCTTGGCCATCAGCTGGTCGGCGACGGGCTCATTGCAGGCCTTGCCGGTATTGCGGTGCGAAATCCGGGTGGCCAGTTCCTGGAAACTGACGTAGAGGACGGAGTCGGTGAGGCTGTTGGCGAAGTACTGGCCCTGGTGGTTCTGGCCCGGGCTGAAGCCCCGGTTGACCACCTCGATGCG
This sequence comes from Mycobacterium sp., assembly GCA_035515675.1. Taxonomy (GTDB): domain Bacteria; phylum Actinomycetota; class Actinomycetes; order Mycobacteriales; family Mycobacteriaceae; genus Mycobacterium. The sequence continues at coordinate 5,051 of DATJBA010000423.1, read as the reverse complement.
AAGTTTCTCCAGCTCGACGGGGTCGACGGAACGCGTCACGACCAGGTAGTCGCGCAGCGCGATGCCGTGCCGGTTCTCCTCAGCGGTCCAGCGATTGACCCACTGGCCCCAGGCGCCGTCCATACCCATGTTCATCGCGATCTCGCGGTGGTACGACGGCAGGTTGTCCTCGGTGACCAGGTTCTGCACCATCGCTACCTGGGCGACATCGGAAAGTTTGCTCTGCTCGGGGTCCCAATCCTGCCCACCGAGCGCGTAATAGTTCTTCCCGTCCGACCACGGGATGTAGTCGTGCGGATTCCAGTTCTTGTGCATGCTCAGGTGCCGGTTCAGGTTCTTCTCGACCACCGGTTCGAGTTCGTGCAACAGCTGTAGGTCGGTCAGCTGGGCTGACATTGTGCCTCCAGTTATCTGTGTCTATTGGTGGCAGCCAGAGTATCTGTGTACCCCAGTAGCATCAAGTTTCCGCGCCCGCGCGGCACGTCACAGTTCTAGTTGTCAGATGCGAGCCCGCCTGGCGGGCAACCCCAGTCTCTCGGATCAGGTGTGCGGCGCAGATGAGCTGAAGCCCGCTACTTGGGTTGCCCCAGCTCAGTGGCGGGTACATACGGTGCTGCCGTGGTGAACAGCATGTTGACGCAGTAGTCGATGAATTGCTTGCGGGTGGCCCCAAGCCGTCCGTTCAGGTATGCGGTGAACAAACTCGACAGACCGCCGACCAGGCCGGTGGCGATCATTTTCTGCAGCACCGGATCGCCGATCCGAGATAGCTTGCGCTGCAGCAGATCGATGAAGTTGGGCATCCATTCCGCGCCTGACCGGGTCAGTATCGGCTCTACTGCCGGCGCCAGCAGTAGCACGCGTCCGCGCACCGGGTCGTCGACCATCAGCTCGACGAACTGTTCGACGGCTTCCCGAGGGGTTTTCGCCGACGTAAGGGCCTCCATCGCCCGCGTGCAGACATCGTCGTAGACCGCGCGCACGAATTCGTCACGGTCGGAGAAGCTCTCGTAGAAGTAGCGTTCGGTCAGCGCGGCTTTGCGGCACACGGCACGGACGGTCAGCGCAGGTCCGCCGTCGCTGCCAAGCAACTGCACACCGGCGGTGATGAGATTGTCGCGACGGAGGGCGAGGCGACTCTCCAGGGGGACGCCGGTCCAACGGCCCCGTCGTTGACCGGTCTGCACATCGCTCCTAAGCTTCAAACTGACAACGCATGTAGTCAGAATTTCAGGTATCTACAGGAATCCAATAGTGACTCAACATACGTCCGCAGCCTGACCGCCGACCAGCGCCGGAGCGAGTAGCGACTCTACCGCTGCCGGTGAGGAGGCGATTGGAAATCGGTCGCCCAGTGGGTCCGACGGGGTGGCCGGCGGCTGTCCGGTGTCGCCGCTGGGCTACGCCGCGCCGCCGATTTCGCTCGGCCCGGATTCTCTGACATGGCGCTACTTCGGCGATTGGCGCGGCATGTTGCAGGGCCCGTGGGCGGGCTCCATGCAGAACATGCACCCGCAACTGGGCGCGGCAGTCATCGACCATTCGACGTTCTTTCGGGAACGGTGGCAGCGGCTGCTGCGATCGTTGTACCCGATTGGCGGAGTCGTTTTCGACGGCGACCGTGTCCCCATGACTGGCGCCGAGGTACGCGATTACCACATCACCATCAAAAGGCGCCGATGCTCAGGGCCGCCGCTACCACGCGTTGAACCCCGACGTCTTCTATTGGGCACACGCCACCTTCTTTGTCGGCACGATCCATGTGGCCGAGCGGTTCTGCGGCGGGCTGACCGAAGCGCAACGGCGCCAGTTATTCGACGAGCACGTCGAGTGGTATCGGATGTACGGCATGAGCACGCGCCCGGTGCCGGCGTCGTGGGAGGAATTCAAGGTCTACTGGGATCACATGTGCCGCAACGTGTTGGAGAACAATCGGGCCGCACGGGCGGTGCTTGATCTGACCGAACTGCCCAAACCTCCGTTCGCCCAGAAGGTTCCGGATTGGTTGTGGGCCGTGCAGCGCAAACTGCTGGCCCCGTTCTTCGTCTGGCTCACCGTCGGTCTCTACGATCCGCCGGTGCGCGAGCTGATCGGCTACCGGTGGTAGCGCCGCGACGAATGGCTGCACCGGCGGTTCGGCGACCTCGTCCGTCTCGTCTTCGCCTTCGTGCCAACCCGATTCCGCAAGCACCCGCGGGCCCGAGCCGGCTGGGACCGCGCCACCGGCCGAATCCCGGGCGACGCGCCACTGGTGCAGACGCCAGCACGCAATCTGCCGCCTTTGGACGAGCGTGACAACCCGATGCACCCACTGCCCGAAGGTGTCCTAGCCCACCCGCCTCCACGCGCGGGAAAGCGTACGGCGTCTACTCGTGCGTGTGGTTGTGAACGGTTTCGAGGCCGGACTGGTGCACGTGCTGATGAGTGTGCTCGGTTCCGTCTTCGTGGCCGTGGGCGTGCTCATGCGTAATATGGTCGTGCTCATGCGTGGTGTGCGGATGTGTGTGAACCACATCGCCATGACGGTGTTCATGCGCATGCGGCGCCTCATGGGTGTGCTGCTCAGTCATGGTTGTCTTCTCCTCATGCGAAATATGTTGTGTTTACTGATCGTTCACCCCGTGCCTGGACCTGTTCGAGCGATCGGCGGTGACGACGATTCGGTGACTGCCTTCAGCCCACTGTCGCCGCGATGATGACGGGGAACCCCGGGACCGGCGTGCTCGGCGTTGAAGACCGCGTCGATGACTAGCTGGCGGACGTGGTCGTTCTCCAGGCTGTAGAAGATGGTGGTTCCGTCCCGGCGGGTTCGCACCAGACGTGCCATCCGCAGCTTCGCGAGATGCTGGGAAACCGACGGCGCCGGCTTGCCCACGTGCTCGGCGAGCTCATTGACTGACATCTCGCGATGCGTCAGCGACCAGAGCACCTGCACACGGGTGGCGTCGGCCAGCATCCGGAAAACCTCGACCACCAGACTGGCCTGATCGTCGGGCAACCGACCTTCGCTATTACCTGCATGCATACGCAGATAATAGCGGGAAAAGACCGGTGCCGCTGTCCAGGTCGAGTGGGTTGGCGCATCAGGCCTGTGGTAGTAACTAGACCGCCTATTTTTTCCGGGTCGGGATGAGGGAGCACCATGGCGCGCACCGATTCTGATCGTTGGGATCTCGCGACGAGCGTCGGGGCGACGGCGATTATGGTCGCCGCCCAGCGAGCGCTGGCCTCTGACGAGACGTTGATCGATGACCCCTACGCTGCGCCGTTGGTGCGTGCCGTCGGAATAGACGTCTATGTCCGGTTGGTGAACGGCCAGATTCCGGTTGGCGGGGATTCCGAGTTCGATCCACACCGGATGGCGCAGGGATGGCCTGCCGCACCAGGTTCTACGACCGGTTCTTCCTCGGCGCGGCACAGGACGGCGTTGGCCAGGCAGTGATCCTGGCGGCGGGTCTCGATGCGCGTGCCTACCGCCTGGCGTGGCCGGCGGGCACCGTCGTCTACGAGGTCGACATGCCAGAGGTGATCGAGTTCAAGACCCTGACCCTAAGCGATCTCGGCGCCGAGCCGGCCGCCGAACGGCGCACCGTCGCCGTCGACCTGCGCGACGACTGGGCCACAGCGCTGCAGGCCGCGGGATTCGATCCACAGGCGCCCGCGGCGTGGAGTGCCGAAGGCTTATTGGTCTACCTGCCGGACGCGGCCCAGGATGCGCTGTTTGACAACATCACCGCCTTGAGTGCCCCCGGCAGTCTCCCGGCTTTTGAATTCGTGGCCGACACCTCTGTTTTCGCCGACGAGCGGTGGCGCGCACATCATGACCGGATGAGTGAACTCGGGTTCGAGATCGACTTCAACGATCTCGTCTATCACGGTCAGCGCAGCAACATTGTCGACTATCTGACCCAGCGCGGCTGGCGCACCTCGTCTCGCACGGTCGAGGAACTGCACGCGGCTAAACGGCTTTGTCTATCCCGACGACGACGTCGCAGCAGCCTTCGCCGATGTGACAATTAGCAACGCGGTACTTGCCCGATAAAGCAGGTAGCGCGGGTGGCCCGTCAGCCCCCGTTACGAAGGCTTACCGGCTGAGTAGGTCATCTTTCAGTCGGCTGGTGAGCATCTCCTGAAACACGGTACGAGCGGGTTCGTACAGATCATGAAAGGTGGTAAGCACCGCATCCCGGTTGTATTCGGGGATTGACCCGATCGGGGTCCAAAAACTGTCGATATCCAAGAGGAAAAACGGTCCGGGTTGGGCCGCCAGTGTCCGGCGCAAATGGTAACTCGCGTCAAGCGCCTGCCCCGTACCCGGGCCGTAGCGCACGATCATCGATTTGCCTGGTTGTGGTTCACGGTAGACGGCAGCACCCTGCCACTCGGTCAGGCTCAGGCCGGCGGGCGCGATGTGCTGCGGCCCGAGCAGCGGCTCCGCGATCCAGTTGCTCCACTCGATGCGGCCATCCACGCCCACGGGAACTCGCACCTCAAGGACATAACGCAGACCGAGACGTTCCACCCCGACGATCGACGAGACCTGTGAGCGAGCGTCTATGACCCGCATCATGACGTCAACCAACTCCTCGAAGTTAGCGTAAGCGGTGGTCTCGACGACAACCGCCTGGTTCTTCATCGAGGCGGCGAGCGTGTTATCGCGGTTGACGTAACGGACGAAGCGCTCAGCGGTTGGTGTCGGACTTCCACCGGCGCCCATCCCCCAAGCCACGTCCTGGCCCTGGCGTTCGATCGGCAGCCGTTCAACGAGCAGGCGTTTGAGCTGCCCGCTCGATGATTCGGTGAGGGAATCCGTTGCCGGGTGACGGATTTCCATCGTTACCAGGGCTATGGGCGCGTTTGGCTGGGCCGCATTGACACTCATCTTGCGAAGCATAGCCAAGCCGTGTGGCGGCTAAACCCCGGGATACCGCGCGCCGGCTGGGCTTGGCGCAAGACGGGCGATAGTACACCTTTTCGGTGCCCCCACTAGGACTCGAACCTAGGACCTGCGGATTAAAAGTCCGTAGCTCTACCAACTGAGCTATAGGGGC
>DATJBA010000422.1:0-9939 GCA_035515675.1 Mycobacterium sp. | reverse complement strand
ACGCCGAGTTGGTCCGGGTTTTCGCCGCTGAGCTGCTCCTGTCGCGGCGGCGCGCGCAGCTTGACGAACTGCGTGGCGCGACGGTCGAGGATACGGCCGGCCCAGACCCGGCGGGCGAGGGCGCGCAAAAGTAGCGCTAAGAATCACCGACCGCTGGTTCGCGGCCTCTATACCAGAACGGCGACATCTGTGTACTCCAAGGAGGTCCCGAGATGGGCGACGTCGGTTATCTGGTCCTCATGGTGGCGTTCGTGGCGCTAGCAATGGTCTTCGTCGTCGGCTGCGACAAGATCATCGGGCCCGACGAGGCCGCGGTTTCGAATGCCGGACGCGACGACGAATCCGCGCCCGCACGCTTGAGCCAAACAAAGGCCAACGCGTGAGCACGCTGGCGTTTGCAGGGACCGCATTGGGCGGCGATGACTTCTTTGGCGTCATCATCTCGGTCGTCCTGGCCGGTTACCTGGTTACCATCTTGATCCGGCAGGGGAGGGTTTAAATGTCGGCGGCTAGCTGGCTCCAAATCGCCTTCTTCGTCCTGCTTTTAGCCATCAGCACGCCGCTGCTGGGCAACTACATGGCTAGGGTCTACAGCAATGAGAAGGCGCCCGGAGACAAGGTATTTCTGCCGGTGGAGCGGTTCATCTATCGCGTGTGCCGGATCGATCCCGCGTCCGAACAGCGTTGGCGCAGCTACGTTTTCTCGCTAATCATTTACACCCTGGTCGGTGGCGTGTTCACCTACGCAATCCTGCGCTTGCAGCAGCATCTGCCGGGCAATCCAGATGGGCTGAAGGACGTACCCACGGGGGTTTCGTTTAACACCGCTATAAGTTTCATGACAAACACCAACTGGCAGAACTACGCAGGTGAATCCACGATGAGCCAGCTCAGCCAGATGCTGGGTTTGGTTTGGCACCAGTTCATTTCGGCTGCAGTCGGCATGGCGCTGGCGGCCGCGTTCATCCGGGCGCTGATACGCCGCCGGCAGACAACGCTCGGCAATTTCTGGGTCGACACCATCCGCTCCTCGACTCGGATCCTGATCCCGATTTCGTTCGTATTCGCGATTGTGTTGATGAGCCAAGGCGTCATCCAGAACCTCCACACAACCACCACCGTGACCACCATCGCCGGTCAGCAGCAACACATTCCCGGTGGCCCGGTAGCCAGTATGGCGACCATCGAAGCGTTGGGCGACAACGGAGGTGGCTACTTCAACGCCAACTTCAGTCACCCGCTTCAAAACCCCAACGCGTTGACCAACGTGCTGCTGCTGTGGCTGATGGCGATGATCCCATTCGCCTTTGCCTGGACGTTCGGCAAGATGGTTGGCTCCCTGCGGCAAGGTATGGTGGTGCTTGCCGCGATGGCGGTGCTGTTGGCGATTTCGGTGTTCTGGGTGGTGCCGTTCGAGAACGTAGGCAACCACTACGCTTCGACCGCCGGTGTGTCCCAGTCTATTACGGCGTCCAGTCCCGGCGGCAACCTCGAAGGTAAAGACATCCGGCTGGGGGCGACGGGCTCGGGGCTTAGTGCGGCGACCGTGACCGGCACATCAACCGGAGGCGTCAACTCCGCGCACGAGAGCTACACGCCGATCGGCGGGGTGGTGCCGTTATTCAACATGATGCTGGGCGAGGTGGTACCCGGGGGCACCGGCACCGGACTTTACGGGATGCTGATCTTCGTCATCATCTCGGTGTTTATAGCCGGGTTGATGGTCGGACGCACACCGATGTATCTGGGCAAACGGATTCTGGCCGGGGACATGACGCTGGCGGCGATCTATATCCTCGTGCTGCCAATGAGCGTGCTGGTGCTGGCCGGCATAGCGATCCTGTGGCCGCCTAACGCTCACAACATCTCGGCCTCCGGCCCGCACGGGCTGACCGAGGTGGTCTACGCCTATACCTCGGCCGCGCACAACAACGGCTCGGCGTTCGCAGGCTATTCGGGAAACAGCTTGTGGGGCAATATAACTCTGGGGTTCTGCATGTGGATAGGCCGGTTCTTCGAGATCATCCCGGCACTGGCGCTGGCCGGGTCGTTGGTTCGCAAACGAACGTACGCAACCACTTCCGGCACGCTGCGCACTGATACGCCGCTGTTCACGGTCATGGTCATCGGCGTGGTGATCATCCTCGTCGGCCTGACCTACTTCCCGGTGCTCGCCCTGGGCCCGCTGGCCGAACATTTCTCCGGCCACTTCGGATGGTGATTGCGATGGCAAAGGAGTCCGCGATGACCGTAACAGGCCCACCGACCCGTGAATCCATGCACATCACGGCAGAGGCCGCCCGCCGCGCCAGGGAGCTGTCGATTTGGGATCCGAGGATCGTGCGCCGCGCGGCGCTGGATGCCGTCATCAAGCTCAACCCGCGCTACCTGATCGACAAGCCCGTTATGTTTGTGGTCGAGGTTGGCGCGGCCTGGGTCACCGTGCTGTTTCTGCGCGACGTCTGGCACTCCACGGCCGCCGAGAACTGGTTCTCCGGACTGGTGATCCTGTTTTTGTGGTTCACCGTGTGGTTCGGCACCTTCGCCGATGCGATGGCCGAAGGCCGCGGCAAAGCGCAGGCCGCGACTTTGCGCCGGACCCGAAAAGACACCGTCGCCCATGTGCTGCAACCCGATGGCACAACGCGCGAGGTGCCCGCGGTGCAGCTGCACATCGGTGACCGCTGTGTGGTCGCGTCGGGTCAGCTGATCCCCGGCGACGGCGACGTCGTTGAGGGCGTGGCGCTGGTCGACGAGTCGGCCATCACCGGCGAATCAGCGCCGGTGGTGCGCGAGGCCGGCGGTGACCGCTCGGCCGTCACCGGATCCACGCGGGTGCTGTCCGACCAGATCGTCGTGCAGATCACCGCGGCACCCGGCGAAACGTTCCTGGACCGCATGATCGCACTGGTTGAGGGAACCGACCGGCGCAAGACACCCAACGAGCGGGCACTGACGGTCGTTCTGGTCAGCCTCACCTTGATCTTCATCACCGCGGTCGCCACCTTCCAGCCGTTTGCCGTGTATTCCTCTGCGCACCAACCGATTCTGTTGTTGGTCGCCCTGCTGGTGTTGCTGTCCCCGACCACGATCGGCGCCTTGCTGTCGGCAATCGGCATCGCCGGGATGGACCGGATGGTGCGACGCAACGTGCTGGCCATGTCCGGCCGGGCGGTCGAGGCGGCCGGTGACGTCACCACACTGTTGCTCGACAAGACCGGACGATCACCTACGGCAACCGGATGGCCACCGACCTGATACCGGCCCCCGGCATCGACGCTTCGGGCCTGGCCGAAGCCGCGCTGGCCTCATCGATCGCCGACGAAACACCCGAGGGCCGCTCAATTGTGACGCTGGCCGCCGAGCGTTACGGCCTAGAGCCGCCGCGGCTGTTCGGCGCCGATCTGGTGCCCTTCACCGCGCACACCCGGATGTCGGGCATCGACTGGGCAGGCCGGTCGGTCCGCAAGGGCGAGGTATCCGCGGTGGAGGCCTGGGTGGCCGAGCAGGGGGGCGAGGTGCCCTACGAGGTGCGCACCGTTGCGCGTGGCATCGCCGAAGACGGCAGCACCCCGCTGGTCGTCGCCGAGGGCCGCACGGATACCGGTGAATCCTCGGCACCAGTGGTGTTGGGTGTCATCCACCTCAAAGACACCGTCAAACCGGGCATCGCCGCGAAATTCGAGCAGATGCGCTCGCTGGGGATCCGCACAGTCATGGTGACCGGTGACAACCCGCTGACTGCGGCGGCGATTGCGCGTGAAGCCGGCGTGGATGACTTCATGGCCAGGGCAACCCCCGAAGACAAGATGGAGCGGATCCGGGCCGAGCAGGCCGCCGGTCATCTCGTCGCGATGACCGGGGACGGCACCAACGATGCCCCGGCCCTGGCACTGGCCGATGTCGGCGTGGCGATGAACACCGGCACCCAGGCCGCCAAGGAGGCCGGCAACCTCGTCGACCTGGACAGCGATCCCACCAAGCTGATGGACATCGTCGAAGTGGGCAAGCAACTGCTCATCACCCGCGGCTCGCTGACCACCTTCTCGATCACCAACGACGTGGCCAAGTACTTCGTTGCAATCCCGGCGATGCTCTACGGTGTCTTCCCCGCGCTGACGGCGATCGACATCCTGCAGCTGCACAACCCGCAGTCAGCGATCCTGTCCGCGGTCATCTTCAACGCCATCATCATCATGATCATGATCCCGCTGGCACTGCGCGGCGTGAAAGTGAAGCCGATAGGTGCGACCGCACAGTTGCGCCGCAACCTGTTGCTATTCGGTGTGGGCGGATTGATCACCCCGTTCATCCTGATCAAACTGATCGACCTGCTCATCGTTGGGCCGTTGGGGGTGCACTGAGATGTGGTTTCGGCAGCTGTTGAGTTCTCTCCTGCTGACTGTCGTCGTGGCGATCGTCGTCGGCATCGCCTATCCGCTGTCGCTCTACGGAATCGGCCAGGTCGCCTTCAAGAGCAAGGCCGACGGCTCGCTGGTCAGTCGCGGCGGCCAGCCAGTGGGATCGACGCTTCTCGGCCAGAACTTCACCGACAACAACGGCAACGCGCTGGCCCAGTACTTCCAGCCGCGACCGTCCAGCGCCGGCACCAGCGGCTACGACGCCTCCGCCAGCGGGGCGTCCAACCTAGGGCCCGGCGACCCCCGGCTGGTCGGGTTCATCCCCGGTTTCAACTCGGTAGGTCTGGACGGTGCGAGCACGGCGACCAATCCGTTCGGCACGCCTGCGGACCCCTACTGTGTGCCCACCGACACCTCCGGCAACCCGGTCACGTCGCCGCGGTCGGGGCAGCAGTACGCCAAGGACTCCGATGGCCACTACAGCTGCTACAGCGGCACCATCCCGCAGCGCGCGATCGCCTACCGATCGCTGAACAACCTGCCCGCCGACGCCGCGGTCCCCGTCGACGCGGTCACCGGCTCGGGCTCCGGCCTGGATCCGCAGATTTCGGTGGCAAACGCCCAGCTGCAGGCCCCGCGGGTGGCGCAGGCCCGCCACCTGCTGCTGAGGGACGTCACGGAAATGATCGCTGGCAACACCACGGATCGGTACTGGGGGTTCCTCGGTGAGAAGGGGGTCAACGTGCTCGCGCTGAACCTAGCGCTGGACGGGCGGCAGGGACGACCATAGGTAAATGGCGACCGCTCGGGGGAAGCTCCGCATCTATCTAGGGGGCGCACCGGGAGTCGGTAAGACCTACTCGATGCTCGACGAGGGGCACCGCCGACGCGACCGCGGCACCGACGTGGTGATCGGTCTGGTCGAGACACATGGACGGGCTAAGACAGCTGCGTTGATCGGCGACCTGCCAGTGGTGCCGCGACGCACGTTGATGTACCGGGGTCGCACGCTGGAGGAGATGGACGTCGACGCAGTCCTCGCCCGCCATCCACAAGTGGCCCTGGTCGACGAACTCGCCCATACCAACGCTCCCGGCAGCCGCAACGCCAAGCGCTGGCAGGACGTCGATGAGCTGCTTGACGCCGGGATCGACGTGATCTCCACCCTCAACATCCAGCATCTGGAAAGCCTCAACGACGTGGTGGCCAAGGTCACCGGCATCACCCAGCGAGAGACTGTTCCGGATGCGGTGGTGCGCGCCGCCGAACAAATCGAACTGGTCGACATGACGCCAGAGGCGTTGCGCCGCAGGATGCTCCACGGCAATGTCTATTCCCCCTCTGGCATCGATGCGGCCCTGAACAATTACTTTCGCATCGGCAATCTCGCGGCATTGCGCGAGCTGGCGCTGCTGTGGGTCGCCGACCGCGTCGAGGAGGGCCTCGACGACTACCGGGCCCGGCACGGCATTACCGCGCCCTGGGAAACCCGCGAGCGTGTGCTGGTCGCGCTGACCGGCGAGCCGGAGGACGAAACCCTGGTACGACGCGGCGCCCGGATGGCCACCAGGCTGCGCGGCGAACTGCTGGCCGTCCATGTCGAAGTTGCCGACGGCACCGTCCAATCCCGCCCGCCGGCGTTGGATGCCTTGCATGGGCTGGTCCACGACCTCGGCGGCAGCTACACCGAAATCACCGCTGGCGACGTGGCCAACGCGCTGCTGGCTTTCGCGACCGCGGAGAATGCCACGCAGCTCATCGTTGCCCGCAGCAGGCACGGCCGTTTGCGCCAATGGCTGCGCGGATCACTGGTCAGCGAAATCCTGCGTCTGGCCGGGCCGATCGACGTTCATGTCATCGCGACACCGCGCAATCAACCCCAGCCACTACCGCGGTCTCCCCACCGCGGCCAACCGGTCCACATGCCGCCGCATCGCCGCAGGTTCGCGTGGGCCCTCGGCACCGTCGGCATCGCGCTACTGGCCACCGCGCTGTCGCCGCTGCGCACCTTGATAGGTCTGTCCGGCGGGCTGCTGAGCTTGCTGCTGGCGGTGGTGATCGTCACCGTCATCGGCGGCGCCCGCCCGGGCGCCGCCGCCACCGTCATCGCTTGGCTGTGCGGGGATTTTTTCTTCGCCGAACCGATCTATAGCCTGCGCATCGCGCATGCCGCCGACGTCGCGGCGTTGGTTGTGTTCTTTGCCGTCGCTGCCCTCGTCAGCGTCCTGGTGGACCGGCTGGCGCGGCGAACGCTGCAGCTCGCGCGTGCCCGCGCCGAGATCGAGACGCTGGCCCGGCTGGCTGGAGAAACCGTCGATGCCGACGCCCAGTCGTTGCCAGAACTGCTGGCCGAGCTACGCCGCACATTCGGGCTCGACAACGCTGCGGTTTTGGTACGGGAAGGACGCGGCTGGCGACCGATCATCACCGACGGCGCCGCACCACCGGCACGCCCGCAGGACGCTCAGTTCGCCGCCGAGGTGGGCGACGGCTCCATGCTGACGCTGAGCGGCCCGGCACTCAGTGAGGAAGACGCCAAGATGTTGGGACCGTTCGTGACCCAGCTGCGTCTTGCCCTCGAACGGGTCCGGCTGCAAGGCGAAGCGTCGACCGCCGCCGAGCTCGCCGAGGCGAACACGTTGCGAGCGACCCTGCTGGAGGCGGTGTCGCATGACCTGCGCACCCCACTGCACACCATCAAGGCGGCCGTGACGAGCTTGCTCTCGCCGGAAACCGATTGGGACCGAGGCAAAACGCTGGACTTCTACCACATCATTGACACCGAGACCGACCGGCTCACCGACGTGGTGGCCAACCTGCTGGACATGAGCCGACTGCAGGCGGGGGCGCTGCCGCTGACCATCGGCCCAACTGACCTGGAAGCGGTGTTGTACAACGCCGTCGACAGCCTCGCCGACGCCGGCAGCGCGGTCGCCATCGAGCTCGCCGAAGAACTGCCCGCCGTGCAAGCGGACGCCGGGCTGTTGGAACGAGCTATCGCCAACGTCATGGTCAACGCACAGACCTGGTCGCCGCCTGGGCGCGCGGTGCGCGTCCGGGGCGGCGTTGTCGACGGCCGAGTCGAAGTACACATCATCGATCAGGGACCGGGGATCCCGGCGGAGCGCCGGGCCCATATTTTCCAGCCCTTCCAACATCGCGACGATGCACACGGCGGGCGCGCCCGGGGGCTCGGGCTGGGATTGGCCATCGCCAAGGGCTTTACCCAGATCATGGGCGGCGACCTGAGCGTGGACGACACCCCAGGCGGCGGAACAACATTCATCTTTTCGCTGCCCCGATATGGCGCCGGCGAGCAGCCGACCACGCAGCGTGAAACGCAGTCCACCGAAGAAGCAGAAAGGCAAGAGCAAGGAGCCCTGCCATGACCACTGAGCTCGCCAGTTCGCGGAGGATCCTCATCGTCGAAGATGAGGTGCCTTTCCTGCGCATGTTGCACACCAACCTGCACAGACGCGGTTACGCGGTCCAGGCCGCCACCAGCGGTACGCAGGCCCTCAACTTAGCCGCCCGCCAGCGCCCCGACGCCGTCATCCTCGATATGGGGCTGCCGGACATGGACGGATTCGACGTGATCACCGGACTGCGGCAATGGAACGCCTCACCGATCATCGTGCTGTCCGCGCGCACCGCCGAAGCCGGCAAGATCGCCGCCCTGGACGCCGGCGCAAGCGACTATGTGACCAAGCCCTGCGGCATGGACGAAGTAATGGCTCGGCTGCGGGCCGTCCTGCGTGATACCCGCACCAACACTGACCATCCTGTCGTGAAAACCCCTCACTTCACCATTGACCTGGCCGGCCAGCAAGTCATCCGCGATGGAAAAGCGATTCGACTGACCCGCACCGAATGGCAGATCGTGGCCCTGCTTGCCCGCAACCCAAATCAACTCATCCCCCAACACCGGTTCCTCGCCGAGATCTGGGGCATCAACGACATCAACAACAATTACATGCGGGTATTCATGGTCACCATCCGGCGCAAGCTGGAGCCAGATCCGACCCGTCCCCGTTACTTCATCACCGAACCGGGCCGGGGCGTTCGGTTCCTGCCCGACGGGCCACCTCGAACGCTCAAAAGCGCCTGAGTGCCAGAGGCATAGGCATTGGTGACTAGCGCGCCGTCCTGAGGGGCCGGCGTTGCTCGGTGAACACGCGGGGCGGCGCCGTTTCACCCCGCGGGCAAACAGGCTGACCAAAACCGTGGGGGCACGCTGATGTGCCATGATGTCCACGCTGTCAAGAGTCAGGGAGCAGTGGTGGATCTCAATTTTTCGTTGGTCACGCGACCGGTCGAGCGTCTGATCGCTACGGCACAGAACGGGCTGGAGGTCTTGCGACTGGGGGGATTGGAGACCGACGTCGCTCCGTCGCCGTTCCAGATCGTCGAGAGCGTACCGATGTACAAGCTTCGGCGGTATTTCCCGCCGGACCGCCGGCCCGGACATCCGCCGGTGGGCCCGCCTGTGCTGATGGTGCACCCGATGATGATGTCGGCGGACATGTGGGACGTCACCCGGCAGGACGGGGCGGTGGGGATCCTGCACGCCAATGGGCTGGATCCGTGGGTCATCGACTTCGGCTCACCGGACAAGGTCGAGGGCGGCATGCGCCGGAATCTGGCCGACCACATCGTCGCGCTCAGTCAAGCGATCGACACGGTGAAGGAGGCCACCGGCAGCGATGTGCACCTGGTGGGCTATTCGCAGGGCGGGATGTTCTGCTACCAGGCTGCGGCATACCGGCGTTCGAAGAACATCGCCAGCATCGTGGCGTTCGGCGCCCCGGTGGACACCCTGGCCGCATTGCCGATGGGCATCCCGCCGAATTTCGGCGCGGCCGCCGCGAATTTCATGGCTGATCACGTCTTCAACCGGCTGGCCATCCCAAGCTGGCTGGCGCGCACTGGTTTTCAGATGCTGGACCCGCTCAAAACCGCCAAGGCCCGGGTCGACTTCGTGCGGCAGCTGCACGACCGTGAGGCGCTGCTGCCGCGCGAACAGCAGCGCAGATTCCTCGAGTCCGAAGGTTGGATAGCGTGGTCGGGCCCGGCCGTCTCCGAGCTGCTCAAGCAGTTCATCGCGCACAACCGGATGATGACCGGCGGTTTCGCCATCAATGGGCAGATGGTGACGCTGACCGATATCACCTGCCCGATACTGGCGTTCGTCGGCGAGGTTGACGACATCGGGCAGCCGGCGTCCGTGCGCGGCATCCGGCGGGCAGCGCCGAATGCCGAGGTATACGAATGCCTCGTGGGGACAGGCCATTTCGGGCTTGTCGTCGGCTCCAAAGCGGCACACCAGAGCTGGCCGACCGTCGCCCAGTGGGTGCAGTGGCTCTCCAGCGGTGGCGACAAACCGGCCAACATCGTTCTGATGTCCGATCAGCCGGCCGAACACACCGACAGTGGTGTCGCGCTGAGCGCCCGGTTGCTGCACGGCCTCGGTGACCTCTCCGAGGCGGCGATCGCCCTCGCTCGCGGCGCGGCCGACGCCGTCGTGGCGGCCAACAGATCGGTGCGCACACTGGCCGTGGAAACGGTGCGGACGCTGCCG
>DATJBA010000421.1:0-11494 GCA_035515675.1 Mycobacterium sp. | reverse complement strand
TCCGCTGGCACACAGCAGGAGAACGCCGACCCAGCGGTGAGCTACCCGTGTTTTGCGCTGTTGAAACGTCATTGACAGTGCGGTACCCGTTGCCGAGCCGAGAGGAGGTAAGTTCGCGTTGACGCGGAATTAGGCGGCCGTTGATCGAACGTTGGTTGGACCATCCCGCGCGCGGGTATCACTTCCAGCCGAGCTTGTCACGTAGCAAAGGAGTTCGATGTGACGCTTCGACGGTTGATCCTTGCCATCGCCGCGGTGTTGCTCATCGCGGGGGTGATGGCCCTGCTGGTTCCGGTGTCGGTGTCTGACGGCAACGGCCGCAGCGTCGGGTGCGGCAACGCCGTGGCCGAAGACCTCTCGGGTGCACGGTCGGCCAACGACAGCGGTGTGGCCGGTGTGCCCGTTCTCAACCAGATCGTGCCGCACACCGACTTCGTTGCGTTGTGCGACTCCGCGGTCTCCAGCCGACGGACATGGTCGATCCCGCTGGCAGTGATCGGCGCGGTCGCCGCCGTCGGTGCCGTGCTCGTGGGGCCGAAAAGCGCTGGCGGCCTGGCTTCGCTTGGCGAGGGCGGAGTTCACGATCAGACCAAGTTGGGGTTCAGGCCGCGGTGAGTGCAGCGTTTGTGAATTGATTGAGGCGTCCGTCAGTTGGCGCCAGGCGTGCACCAGATCGATCTGCGAACAGGCCAACGCCCACGGCTCCAAGGTGCAACGGCAGCAACATGGCCAGCACCGACACCGCCGTCGGCTCCAGCTGGGCTTAACACCAACCCGCAGGCACGGTGGCATAACTTGATGGGTTATACGTAACATCTCGCTGGACCAGGGAAGGGTCAGGCCGGGCTGTCGTCGTCTGACTCCCACGCATAGCCGATCAGGAACTCGGCGGCCTGTTCGGCGGCCTCGCGGTCGTCGTTTCCCAGCACATACGTAGGTCTCCATGAAGAACCCGACGTTGGCGTGACCGATGCGCTCACTGATCACTTTCGGACTCATCCGGGCCCGCAGCGCGCCGGTGGCGTAGGAGTGGCCAGATCGTGGAAGGTGATGCGGGACAGGCCTGCTGCGGCTGCGAGACGGTCGAAACGCTGCCGGATCGTGTCGGGATGCGGCGGCCGGCTGTCTTGGTAGGTGAAGATGCGGCGGGCCAGGTCGGCACGGTACCGGGTTGCGCGTGTCCTGGCTAGGCATCAGGCTTCAATCCCGGGCGTCAGCAAACATAATTGTTCTTGTGACCGGCGGTAAGGTTAACGGTGAGGCCCGCTCCTGCTCGTGAAATGATTGCGGTTGCCAAACCTAACATCATTTTTAGAGCCTTTTTCGTGCACGCGCATGCCAGGATTGGGTTTAATCCGCCTTCGGGCGGGTAATCGCCTACCTAAGAGCTTCCCTCAAGAAAGGCCTGACATGTTGCACTCGGTGATGTTGGCGAGTTCGGATCCGCTTGCCGCGGGGTTCATTCTCCGTGGGGTTAAGGGAATTTTCGTCGCCATCGGCAGTGTGATCGCTGCTGTCGTCTGCGGTCTCATTGCTTTGATGAAGGGCCGCAATCCGCTGGGGTGGGGAATTCTAGGGCTCTTCTTCTCCATCCTCACATTAATCGTCGTTATCGTCATTCCGAGCAAGAAGTGACGCATTAGGGCTAAGTGCGGACCCAGCTTCTTATTTACGACGACTGCCTTAGCGCCGAATGGCTGCGCCCAACCCTGACCGGGCCCTCACAGCATCCTCAGCAAATGAATAGACGCCAGTCGCGGTGAACGATCGCGCGGAACACGTGTGGGTCGGCGCGGCAGCGCCGCTGTCTTGTCGAAGGCCGTCACTCGATGGGGTCCTCGCGACCGCGCTCTCACGATTCTTGGGCGGCGGTCTGTTTGTCGACGGGGCCGACACGCCGGTGCGCGGTCAGCAGTAAGTGGTCGAACTCCGATTGCGAAATGAGGGCTGGGCCGGCGCCGCGGAAGTCTTCAGTAATCTGCTCGGCCAGCAGCCGCAGCTTGACGTTGGCTTCTTGGGACAACCATTTGAGCAGGTTAAATGCGGCGCCGTCAGTGATGCCGTAGATCAGCATCAGCATCCCCTTGGCCTGCTCGATGCCGGCGCGCTGCTCGGTGATCTCGGCTAACTTCGCCGTGACGAGGTCTTCGCGCTCCTGGTCGGGCAGTGGAGTCACGTCGACGTAGAACCCGTGTGTTCCGATCACCTCACCTTGGTCGTCGTGAAGCTGGTCGCCGACCACGACGATGTAGCGCACATTTCCGGCGGTGTCGATGATCCGATGGCGGGTGCTGAACGCCTTGTGGGTATTCAAAATTTGATCGATGGTGGCCGCGACCTGACCGCGGTCGTCGGGGTGCTTATGTGCGAGCACCAGGGCGGTGGTCGGGGTGACGGTGCCGGGTTCGTACCCGTGCATTCGCTGCACCTGGTCGGACCATTCCCACCGCTGGTCGGCGAAGTAGAACCCGAACCAGCCCACCCGTTGCGGTGCGCCGCCGGCCAAGGTTTGTTCAACGTCGGCCGACTGGTCGTTGAGATCCCACCTCATCGCGAAGCTCGCCTCCTGGCGTTCAGTTGACTGCACGATCGACCACCTTCATGAGTACGCCGTCAGGCACGGGCCGAAGAGGCTGATTGGAAACCCACCCACCGGTGGCGTCCGCATATGCGGCGCTCGATGAACGCCGAGGACGGCTTCACGATATCGCGTACCAACGGCGCTGGTGTTTCGCATCAGCCCCGACGTCCCGGTGGGCAGCGGCGGGCGCAAACGCCGACATCAATCGGCGGCGGTCAGCACGTCGAGCCGGGTTGCGGCCGCCGCTTTACCCACTGGGTTATCAGGCGTCTATCACCTCGCGCGTGGAGGAGCTGTCGTTGATGACCTTGTCGTCACCCCGGCCGATAGCGATCTTGCGCGGCTTGGCCTTTTCGGCCACCGGGATGTTCAACCTCAGGACACCTTCGTTGTAGGAAGCCTCGATTCTGTCGGTGTCGAGGTTTTCGCCAAGCACCAGCTGGCGGCTGAAAACGCCACGCGGTCGCTCCGTGGCGAGCATTTCCCGGTTGGGATCGACGGCTGGGCGCTCAGCGCGCACGGTCACCACATTGCGCTCGATGTCGATGTCCAGCGAGTCGGGGTTGATGCCGGGCAGGTCGAACTCGACGACGAATTTTTCACCCTCGCGCCAGGCGTCCATCGGCATCACTGCCGGGCGAGCGGCCGTGCCTAGCACCTGCTGGGCGAAGCGGTCCAGCTCACGGAAAGGGTCGGTACGCATCAGCATGGGGTCACCTCTCACTCCAATCTGCTGTGATAGGTCGGCTATTATCTGTGTGTCTGTTGACACAGATTTTATATAACACTGTCGAAACTTAGATGCAAGTGTGATAGACAGATTTCTAGGTGAGTCACCCAGGAGATGTCCCGATGACCGATCGTCCTAGCCCCGGCGGTAGGCCGGCGCCCGATCACGGGGTGTACGGCATCTCCGTGGCCGCCGAACTTTCCGGTATCGCGGTGCAGTCGCTGCGCCTCTACGAACGTTATGGACTGTTGGCACCGGCTCGAAGCGATGGCGGAACCCGGCGCTACAGCGCCGACGATTTGGCCCGGTTGCGGCGCATCAGCGAGCTAGTCGATGCCGGAGTCAACCTGGCCGGCATCGCCCGCATCCTCGACCTCGAAGATGACAACGCCGCGCTATCCGCGGCGAATACCGATCTGCAGTCCACGAACCGTACTTTGCACAACGCTGCGAAGACTGCGAGATCCAAGAAGGCCAACAACCCGGGGGATGGGGACGCAACCTGACATGTGTCAGGCAACCACACGTAACTGTTGCGACGTCGGGTCCGCGGGATCAGGGAGAGTCATGCCCGCGCCTCAACGCCCGATCGCAGGTAGTCGATCACGGCGTCGTTGAGTTGGTCACCGGGCACGACCGGCTGGGATGCCAGGTGGATAGGGGGTGATCTGCTCCGCCGCGATGCGGCCGGCGGCTTCGGCTGCGGGCACCATTTCGGTCGGTCCGAAAAATGCGTCGCGCGGTAGTTGGACGGTGTCGAGTCGCAGATCATTTGGCGACGGCAGTTCTATCGACGGCGGGGTGCGCGAAGTCGCTCGCGGCCTCGCGCCAGCGCGTCACCGCGGCCACGAGTCGGTCTGCAGTGTGTTTGTCGTCGGCGAACGACATCGTCGCCAGGATGCGACGGTGATCACTGAGGCCGAAGTCGAGTTGGCAGTTTTCGCGTAGCCAGTCCAAGGCCTGGTATCCCGACGTTCCGGTTGCCGAGATATCCATCAACACCTGCGTGGTGTCGAGGTCGCAGGACGCCATCCGGTTGGTGATGTCGTTTCGGCTGTTCACCTCGGACACAACGTTCGGTGCGCTCAACGTCTACTCCGAGGGCACCTCCGAGGAGATCGGCTACGTGTTGGCCACCCACGCGGCTATCGCCTGGGACAGCGTGCGGCGTGATGAACAGTTTCGCAGCGCACTGGCCAGCGCGATCTCGTCGGCCAGGCCAAAGGCATCATGATGGAACGCTTCGGCGTCAACGCGGTGCGCGCGTTCGACATCCTCAAACGACTTTCGCAAGACACCAACACCCCGCTGTGGAGATCGCGAGGAGGTTGACCGCCGGCGAACGGGGCACGACTGGTCGCCAAGTGAGGGTTTGCCGAATCACCAACAGCAAACCACAGAAATGAAACAAAGACCGGCTCTGGGGCCGCCGTCCCAGGCGTTGCTCTGCAGGATTGCTCTGCACACAATCCCCCGTCTACGCGCCCACTCGCAGGTTCATGCGATGAGGAGTACAGTAAGCAACTAAGTCCGTTCTGGACTTGTTGCCGTTTAGCTCAAAGCGGCCAGTACGTGTGGCTGCTGGGCTGTGTGGCTGCGGCGACAAAACCCGGTCACCCTCCGTCTAGTAAGCCGTGCGCTCCGAACAACCGATCCGTCTTGACGGATCCGGGTGCAGTAAGAGGGGTCCGTGCACACGCCTGCGATGCCTCGCTGCACACGATTAACAGGAAGTGTGCCGGAAATGCAAACCTGTTCGTGCGCCGCCTTTTACACGAGGCGTGGGGTCTGGAGAGGGCGCTTCAGACGATGACCAATGTGATCGATACGCCCCGCTTTGCTCGGTCGGCTGACGCGCAATCCGAGGATTCGTACGACGACGTCGTCGACATGTTCCTGACGCTGCGCCAGATGCCAGCTGAATCGCGTGAATACGGGCGGCAGCGCGAATATATAGTCGCCCGATGCCTACCCCTGGCCGACCACGTGGCTCGCCGCTTCGCAGGCCGCGGCGAAAGTCTCGACGACTTGACCCAGGTCGCGCGCCTCGGACTGATGAACGCCATCAATCGGTTCGACCCCGCCAAGGGACCCAGTTTCATCGGGTTTGCGATTCCCACCATGATGGGCGAGGTCCGGCGCCATTTCCGCGACCACAGCTGGGGTATGCGCGTGCCGCGGCGGTTGCGTGAGCTACACGTCCAAATCAGTAGGACCACAGCAGATTTAGCGCAGCAGCTGGAACGAGCGCCCACAGCCAGCCAGCTATCGCAGGTGCTGGGAGTCCCCCGTGAGGAGGTCGTCGAATGCCTCGTTGCAGGCGATGCCTATCGGCTCGATTCCCTGGACGCACCGCTGGGCCATGACAATTCGGGCAAGGCCCGACTGATCGCCGATGCGGTCGGTGGCGACGATCCAAAGATTGACCACATCACGAACCGGGAAGCGGTGCGTGTCCTGCTGGCCGCGCTGCCCCAACGCGAACGGGAGGTTCTGCATATGAGGTTCTTCGAATCTATGACCCAAAGCCAGATCGCCGAGCGAATCGGCGTTTCACAGATGCAAGTCTCGCGCATCCTGGCCAACACCCTGCAATGCTTGCGGGACCAACTAGAGTAGTCCTGGATGTCGAACCTGCAGTTCGAGCGCCTGTTTGCGGCCTCCCAGCGGAGGGTACGGCCCCAGTGATGGGCCTTCTCGTCGAGACGTGGCCAGTCGGCTGTACCGAGTGCTCAGTCTTGGCGGGTACGTCGCATTCAACCTGCCCCGGGCAGTAGCCGCATTGGGCGCAGTGCTGCTCGTGAGCATCGCCGCGACACATGCCTACATGTTGATTAGCCAGGCGACGCTGCCCCCGCGATGATCTTCGGCTCCGTCCGCAACCTCAATTGGGCAACCGCATGTTCGTTTGCGATCATCGGTGCGATCGTTGCCATCCACGTCGCGGCGACGGTGTGGAGTCTTCGCCGCCCTGTCCAGGTTCGCCGGATTCTCGGGGCGTAATAACCCCCGCCCGGCTCATCCTGCTGCGCCCATTGGATTCGCGACAGAACTATCCGGAACGGATGCGGTCAAAGGAACACCGCGTCAACGGCAAACCGCCGTGTTCGCTCGCATACAAGGTGTTGGCGGTGCACAACTTTGTCGACTGGCGGCTGCGAGTCGGTGGGCGCGTCGAACGGCCGGTGACCTTGGACCTGGCCGCGCTGCAAGCGCTGGCCGAACCGGAAGAACAGCGGGTGTTGCACAACTGTGTCCAGGGCTGGTCGAGCATCGGCAAGTGGAAGGGGCTGCCGTTGGCTCGGCTCGCCGATTTGGTGCGGCCGCTGCCACAGGCGCGCTTCGTGTGTTTTCTGACCATGCAGGACACCGGCCGCGGTGAACCCAGTGCGGAGGGGGAGGGGCAGGTTTACGAGGTGATGGATCTCGAGCTTGCCTACAAGCCGCAAACGATCTTGGCGTACGGGATGAACGGAAAGCCGTTGCCTATCAAGCATGGTGCGCCGTTGTGGCTGCGGGTGGAGACCCAGGTGGGCTTCAAGATGGCCAAATGGATCAACCAGATCGAGTTCATCGATGACCATCGCGGCATCGGCTATGGCTTGGGCGGCTGGCGAGAGGACAACGTCCACTACGACAAGGACGTGGAGATCTGACATGAACGGCGACAGCCGACGATGCGATGGTGCGCCCCGAGCTAATCACCCCGGAACCACTTGCCCGCGAACGCGTACGCGAGCAGATCGCGGCAAGGGCGGATACCGCGAATGCTGCGGCGCAAAAGACTTCGGCGTCGGCGATGCCCTCTACCTCGGCTTCCTGTTCCTTGACGAGGATCACTACGCGTATATGGTCGCATTGACTTGCCGCAACCCAGGTTGCGCCAAGCCGCGAACCGGAATCGTTCTGCCAGAGAAGGACTTTCTCTCCTGACAGCCGACTCAGCGACGACGGAAGCGCTTAGCCGTGGCGGGCGACCGGGTGAGCAAGCTCGAAGCGATCGATCAGGTCCGATAGCGTGCGCAGCTCGTCGCACAGCGCATGGAATCTACGTTCATCCGCGTGGCTAAGGAGGCCCAGCGAGCTGTAATGCACCAGGCGACGCAGCCGCCCCGCCAGCATTGTGCCCCACCTGATGCTGAAGTCGTAGCGTTGGCCTTCGCTTATCGGTTCTTCCTCGTCTTTTTCCCCAAATTCTTTGAGCGCCTTGGTCTGTTCGGTGAGCAACTCGACGTCCTCATCGATGTCGACCTCCGCGCGAGTGTGCTTTTGTCCCGCGCTCATTGGTTCTCCTCTGTCGGTTTGATCACAGGTGCGGTCTGACAACGCTGACCACATGGGGCGTCTCGGCCAACGTGAGATATATCCGGTGCGGGCCGACGGCCATCCCCGAGGGCGCTGCCGACTGAAGGCCACCACCGGGCAGGCCTGCCCGGTAGTTGGTGACCCGGATCACTGAAATCCTCTGCTGCGGAAAGCCGGTGAAGCTCGCCGTCTCGAGCACCACCACCTCGTGGTCGGTGGCGGCGTAGATCCGGGTGTCGTCAGTGCCCAGATAGCGGATGGGCGACGGTAGTTGGGTACGGGCCCGCACCTCCAATCCGTCCTCGCCATGGCGCGAGTCGACGACATAAAGCATGTTGTCATCGTGACCGGCGACGTAGCTGCGCTCCACCGCGGTGCCGTCGCCTGCCGAGACCGCAACGTCCATGCCCAATGAGCCTTGCTCCTCAGGGGGACGAAGGGCCCCTCGTAATAGCGGATTCCCGATGGTTCGTAGAGGTGGTAGTCGATCTCCCGTCCGCGGTTCGCGCCGTCGATGCTGTCCGCGGGACCACCGCTGATCGCGGCGGTCGGTAGCTTCCGGAAGCCGTAGGGATCCACCGGCGTCACCAACATTCCGTCCGCTGACAGGGCAAGCAACATCCGCTTGCCGGCGTCTTCGGATAGGTAAGCCGGAGCCGGACCGGCATCGAAATCATCGATTTGGCATAGACTTTCAAGGTCGACCACGGCGACCCTGCCGCGGTCCGGCTGCGGCACGAACACGAGTCGGTCATCTTTTTGGCTGATCTGCAGATTGCGTCCTACCTCCGTCGGCGCGGACAGTCGCGTCTTCGTTCCCTCGGGACGGGCACCGGCGGTGATCTCGGCCAGTCGGTGATCGTCGGTAAGCGTGACGAGAGCGTGCAGGCGATACGACCACACCGGCTTGTGCAACTCCGCGCGGCGCCGGCTTCCCGAGCGCCGCAGCAGACGCGCCCAACGGTCGGTCCCGGCGGACACGATCCTCACCATCCTTTCGCCTTTCGCGATGCTGCTATCTGGAAGCAGTACCCCACCCGCGTTCGGCTACACTCTCCTGGGCCGGCTTGGACCGGCACTTACGCGCTCAATGTTTGGTGAAGGTGTTGGTCGGGTAGCCGCTCGGGAGCGCGCAACAACAGCCCGGCACGCTCTACAGGACTATCCACGCTGCTACAGGACTATCCGAGAGGACATCATGGCTCAGACCGCCATCCAGTCGCCCAATGATGTGGTCGACTTTCTTGTCAACCAGCACGAAAAGATCCAGTCTCTGTTCGCTGAGACGCTGTCGGCGTCAGGCAAGGCGCGAGAGAAGGCCTTTGTCGAACTTCGGCGACTGCTCGCGGTACATGAAGCCGTCGAGGAGGCAATCGTTCACCCCAGGGTTGAGCGAAAGATCGCCGAGGGTGCCGCAGTGGTCGAGAAACGGCTCGAGGAACACCACGAAGCCAAGACGGTTCTCAAAAAACTGGAGAAGCTCGACGTCGACAGCGAAGAGTTCACCCGCCAGCTGACGGAACTCCGTGACGCCTTCCTCGATCACGCCGAACACGAGGAGAACGACGAGTTCAGCAAGCTGGGAGGGGAATTGACCAGCGATGAGCTCGAAAGCATGGGTCGCGCTGCCAAGCTTGCCGAAGCGATCGCGCCTACCCGGCCGCATCCGGGAGTCGAATCTCAGGTGGTCAATCTGCTGGCCGGCCCGTTTGCGGCGATGCTGGACCGGGCCCGCGACGCCATCATCGGAAAGGGCTGACCCCGGCGTTTCGGCATTTCGAGCAGGCCGCCGGTCTGGTTCCGGCCTACGCGGTGGAAGAAGCGGTGCCCCGCGGTCCGGACCCTAAACCGTACATTGACCGGATCCACGCGTTTACCAACGCCGGATTTGACAAGGTGAACAATTCAGCAGATCGGCTCGGAGCAAGACCGCTTCTTCGACTTCTGGGAGTCGAAGACCGCACCCCAGTTCGCCCGCCCGAGCCGAAGGATGGTGAACACAACGGAGACCAACGGGGCTGCCGGCTATATACCCGAGGATCGGGCACTCGGGTCACTCGAAGCCGCAGCACGTCGTTGCCGGGGCTGCTCGCTTTTTCAGGACGCCACCCAAACGGTCTTCGGTCACGGGCGACCGGGGGCATCGATCATGCTGGTGGGTGAGCAGCCGGGGGACCAGGAGGACCGCGCAGGCTTGCCGTTCGTCGGCCCCGCGGGACGACTGCTCGTCCGGGCGCTCGATGACGCCGATATAGATCCGGCGTTGACGTACCAGACCAATGCTGTCAAGCATTTCAAGTTCACTCGCAAGGGCGGCAAACGGCGGATACACGAGAAACCCAGCCGTACCGAAGTCGTCGCGTGGCCGGCCCTGGCTCATTGCCGAGATCGAGGCGGTGCGGCCGCAGGTGATCGTGTGCCTCGGCGCGACTGCGGCGCAATCGCTTCTGGGACCGGCATTTCGGGTGTCCGCTCAGCGTGGTCAGGTTATGCGGCTGCCCTCAGCGATCGATGTGCGGTTAGCACCTGAGCCCGTCGTGGTGGCGACCGTTCATCCGTCGGCGGTGCTGCGTGATCGCAGCGATCGGCACGACGAGGCCTACAAATTGTTCGTCGACGACCTGCGCAGCGCACGTCCCGATCACGTGCAGTCGGGAAGCTGACCGGGTCGTCATCACCCTTGGTGCGGCGTGCGGGCGGATAGGGCGGCCGCGAGAACCTGCGCGACGTGCATCGGCTGGCGGTCGGTGGCGAGCTCACGAATCTGGGTGCGGTAACTGAATCCGTCGGCCAGCACCAACGTGTGGGGATTGGCGCTGCGCAGTGCGGGCATCAGTTTGTCTTCGGCGCATGCGACCGACACGTCGTAGTGACCGTTTTCGAAGCCGAAGTTTCCTGCCAGGCCGCAACATCCGGCGTCGAGGACGTCGGCGTCCACCCCGGCGTCCGCGAGCAGTTGCCGCTCATGGGCGTAGCCCAGCACCGCATGCTGATGGCAGTGCTGCTGCACCACGGCCTCGGCGGTGATCTGGGGCGGTTCCCAGTCGGGGCTTTGCGCGCCAAAAGTTCGCCGAGAGTGTAGGTCTGCTTGGCCAACCGGTGTGCGTCCTCGTCGCCGTAAAGCAGTTCGGGCAGATCGGATCGAAACACCGCGGCGCAGCTGGGCTCCAGCACCACCACCGGTGCGCCCGTCCGCAGCGCCGGACTCAGCGCCTTAAGAGTGCGGCGCAGAACGAGTTTGGCGATCCTAAGTTGGCCGGTGGAGATCCAGGTCAGCCCGCAGCACACGGTTCGGCGCGGGACTTCGACATCGAAGCCCGCCGATTGCAGCACCGCGACGGCGGCCTGCCCGACGTCGGGTTCGAAGTTATTTGACGAAGGTATCGGGCCAGAGCACGACACCCCCCGCTGTCACGCGGTGGCGGCCGGGGGCGGCGGGAGAACCAACTGGTGAACCTCTCGTCCGCGAAGTGCGGCAGCCCGCGGTGGGCGTCGATCCTGCCGGCCCTTTTGACCAGCTCCGATAGTTCGGCCGCATGCGTGGCCGCATTGAGCGCGCGTGGCATCACCGCGGCCAGCCGGGCCCACAGCGGGATCCAGCCCATGAGTAGTGCGCCATCGGCCGCAGCCGGCGTCGATAGTGATGGAACAGGAACCCCGCCTTATATGGTCGCCATGTCGACGTCGACAGGACAGTCGCTTCGACAGCCCTTGCAGGCCAGGCACAGATCAAGCGCATCGTGGACCTCGGTGGAGCGCCACCCGGCGGTCATGACGTCACCTTGCACCATCTCGAACAGCAGCCGCGCCCGCCCCCGGGTCGATTGCTCTTCCTCGCCGGTGGCCCGGTAGCTAGGGCACATCACGCCCGATTCATG
>DATJBA010000420.1:0-18755 GCA_035515675.1 Mycobacterium sp. | reverse complement strand
GCCACCGGCCACGTCGCCAAACTTCGCCGCGACTTGTCGGTCTAGGCCGCGATCAGGCCAGGTTGGCCAGCAGCAGCGCTTCGGTGACCGCCGCGCGTTCCAGCACACCCAGGTGCAGGCTCTCGTTGACGCTGTGCGCTTGTGTCGCCGGGTCTTCGACGCCGGTGACGAGGATCTTCGCCTGCGGGAACGCGGCGGCGAACTCAGCGATGAACGGTATCGAGCCGCCCATGCCCATATCGACCGGGTCAACACCCCACGCCTGCCGAAACGCCGCCCGCGCGGCGTCATAGACTGCGCCGCTGGCCTCGATGGCGTAGGGTTCGGCGATGTCGCCGCGCGTGACACTGACCTGCGCACCCCACGGGGCGTGCCGCTGCAAGTGGGCGGTCAATACGTCCAGGTGCGCTGCAGCGTCGCCGCCGGGTGCGACCCGCATGCTGATCTTGGCCCGGGCCCGCGGGATCAGCGTGTTCGATGCGGCCGCCACCGATGTGGTGTCGATACCGATCACCGTGATGGCTGGTTTGGCCCACAGCCGCTGCGGCACCGACCCCGAGCCGATCTCGGAAACACCGGCCAGCAGACCGGAGTCGGCGCGGACCCGTTCCGCCGGGTAGTCCACGGCTGCGGCAGTGCTTTCGTGCAAACCCGCGACCGCCACGTTGCCGTCGTCGTCGTGCAGGCTGGCCAGCAGCCGCACCAGCGCGCTCAGCGCGTCGGGAACCACACCGCCCCACAGACCGGAGTGCAGCCCGTGGTCAAGCGTGGCGACCTCGACGACACAGTCGGCCAGGCCGCGCAGCGAAACTGTCAGCGCCGGGACATCGGTGCTCCAGTTGTCCGAGTCGGCGATCACGATCACGTCGGCAGCCAATGCGTCGCGGTGGGCGGCAAGCAACCGGCCCAGTGACGGCGAGCCGGATTCCTCTTCGCCTTCGACGAAGACCGTCACGCCTACCGGCGGTTGGCCGCCGTGTGCCTTGAATGCCGCCAAATGCGTTGCGATACCGGCCTTGTCGTCGGCGCTGCCGCGGCCATAGAGCCGCCCGTCACGTTCAGTGGGCTCGAAAGGCGGCGACGCCCACTGGTTGTGGTCGCCTTCGGGCTGCACGTCATGATGGGCGTAGAGCAATACGGTGGGCGCGCCCGGGGGCGCCGGGTGTTGCGCGATGACCGCTGGCGCACCGCCCTCGCTGACGATCCGCACATCGTGAAAGCCTGCCTGCGACAACAGATCCGCCACCGCCTGCGCGCTGCGGTGCACCTCAGGCCGCCGGCCGGGGTCGGCCCATACCGATTGGATCCGCACCAGGTCTTCAAGATCGCGCCGTACCGACGGCAACACGTCGCGGACGCGCTCAACCAGATCACTCATGGTCTCGAGGCTAGTTCACGCGAGCAGACGCAGAATCGCACGATACGGGAGGAATTCGTGCGATTCTGCGTCTGCTCGCGCAAGCGGGTGGGGGTGCCCCCTCTGGGGGAATGCCCCCTGCTCGCTCTTACGGAGACTCCAAAATAGCCACCGCGGCCGCGGTATCCCCCTCGTGAGTCAGCGACACATGGATCGTCACGTCAGCCAGATGCTTGGCGATGTCTCCGGTCAACCGCACCCGCGGTCGTCCCCACATGTCGGTGACCACTTCGATATCGCGGTGGATGGCCTCCGGCAAGACGGGCCGCTGGGCGAACCGCGATCCTGACCAGGCCTTGATCACCGCCTCCTTCGCGGCCCAGCGGGCCGCCAGGTGACGGGCCGCCGAAGAGCTCTTGTCGGAGGCGTCGCGCCGCTCACCCGGGGTGAAGGTCTCGGAGAACACCGTTCCCGGTTGGTCGACCTGCTCGGCGAAATCAGCAATGGAGACAAGGTCGATCCCCACTCCGACAATGCCCATGGCTCGCCAGGTTAACGGATGACCGACGTCATCCGGCACAGACCTGATAGGCCTCGTCGTCGCCCAGCCGAGCGGCCGGATTCAGCAGCATCGCCGCCTCCTGGCGCTTCTCCGACGCGTGGTGGTCGAAGCGACGATCTGGTGGCCGCTGGTACATCGGCGCACCACCGGCGATGGCCGAGGCCAGTCTGCGCTGGCCGGCCAGCAGACGTGCATCCGCGCGCCGCTGGTAGTCCGCGCGTTGATCCGGGTCCAGCGAGGCGAGGAACGCCTGTGGGTGCACCAGCGCGACCAGCCCGGAAACGTGGCCGAACCCGAGGCTGGTCAGCATCCCGGCCTTGAGCGGGAACTTGCCGCCGAGCCGCAGGGTGTCGCGCACCCAAACGAAGTGGGCCGAGCCGCCCAGTTCGTCGTCGACGCAATCCAGGCTGCGGTTGGGCGGGATCACCCCGTCGCGCAGCATCTGGCACAAGCCCATCATCTGGAACACCGCCGCGCCGCCCTTCGCGTGCCCGGTAAGGCTCTTCTGCGACACCACGAACAGCGGAGCGCCCGCGGAGCGACCCAGTGAGTCCGCCAGCCGCTCGTGCAACTCGGTCTCGTTGGGATCGTTGGCCAACGTCGAGGTGTCGTGCTTGGAGATCACCGCGATGTCGTCAGCACCAACACCCAGCTTGGCCAGCGCGCGCGCCAGCGGCGAGTCCTTGCCGCCGCGGCCCGCGCCCAGCGCGCCCAGGCCGGGGGCCGGGATCGAGGTGTGCACACCGTCGCCGAACGACTGCGCGAAAGCGACCACCGCGAGCACCGGCAGACCCATCTTGAGCGCCAGGTCACCGCGTGCCAGCAGGATGGTCCCGCCACCCTGGGCTTCGACGAAGCCCAGCCGGCGCCGGTCGTTGGGCCGGGAGAATTTCGAGTCGTGGATGCCCTTGCCGCGCATCATGTGAGTGTCGGCGGTGGCCGCCATGTCACCGAAGCCGATGATGCCTTCCAGCGTCAGGTCGTCCAGGCCACCGGCTACCACCAGCTCGGCCTTACCCAGCCGGATCTTGTCGACGCCCTCCTCGACCGACACCGCGGCGGTCGCGCATGCGGCAACCGGATGGATCATCGCGCCGTAACTGCCGACATAGGACTGAACCACGTGCGCGGCAATGATATTGGGCAGCACTTCCTGCAAGATGTCGTTCGCCTTGTTACGGCCCAGCAGGTTGCCGTGGTACATCGTCTGCATCGAGGTGGCACCACCCATGCCGGTGCCCTGGGTGTTGGCCACCAAGCTCGGGTGCACGTACCGCATCACTTCGGCCGGGCTGAAACCGGCGGTCAGGAATGCGTCGACGGTCGCCACGATGTTCCAAACCGCCAGCCGGTCAATGGAACTCGCCATGTCCGGGCTGATGCCCCACACCGTCGGGTCGAATCCGGTTGGGATCTGGCCGCCGACGACCCGTGACAGCTTGGTCTTTCGCGGCACCCGGATCTCGGTGCCGGCCTTACGGATGACCTGCCAGTCGCTGGAGTCGGGCACCGGCCGGATGACCGTGCGCTCCGGGTCGAACTCGACGAAGGCGCGAGCGTCGGCCTCGCTTGACACCACGAAACTGAAGTCCTTGTCCAGGAACACCGACACCAGCAGCGGCGACGCATGATCTGGGTCGATCGCGCCGTCGTCGACGAACTCGCGAATGCCGCAGCGCTCCACCACGGTGTCGTGGTAGCGCTCGACCAACTCGGATTCGTCGACCAGCTCACCGGATTCGGTGTCATACCAGCCCGGTTGGGGGTCGTCTTCCCAATGGATCAACCCGGTGGTCCAGGCCAGCTCCAGGACGCCCGCCGCCGACAGTTCGCCCGCGACCTCCATCTCGAACCGGGTGCGTGACGAACCGTACGGGCCGAGTTCGGCGCCGCCGACGATCACGACCAAATCGGCCGGGTCGACGTCGAGGTCATCCCATTCCGGAGGTGGCGCCGGAGTGAATCCGCGCGGCGGCGACGGCAGCGCGGCAATGGTGCCCTCAGCCTCGGTGGTTTCGGCCTCCTCGCCAGACGCGGTCTTCTCGCGCGCTTCGGTGGCCAGTGCGGCCATGTCGAGGTCGGCGTCGGCGAGCCCGCCGGTCAGATCCGCCTTGATCGGTGCGCTGGCCGCGGCCACCTTGGACTCCACATCGCACAAATCCAGCAGCATTGCCGCCATCTCGTCGGTGGAGTAGGTGGTGACGCCGGCCTCCTCGACGGCGGTGACGATGGCGTCGTTATGACCCATCAGCCCGGTGCCGCGGGTCCAGCCGATCAGCGCGTGCGCCAAGCTGACCCGGGCCGCCCAGGAAGACTCGGCGTGCCAGCGGCTCACCACGGCGTCCAGCGCCGACTTGGCTTCGCCGTAGGCGCCGTCACCGCCGAACATTCCGCGGTTGGGCGAGCCGGGCAGCACGACGTGCAGCCGCGCCGCGATGTCGCGTTCGGCGCCGATCTTCGACAGGCCGCCGATCAGCCGCTGCACGGCCCACAGCAGCACCTTCATCTCCATCTCGGAGCGCGAACCGGCCTCCGACAGGTCGCCGGCGACGCGCGGTGCCGCGAACGGGAACAGCAGCGTCGGGGTCTGCGCGTCCTTGATATGAATCGACTGCGGCCCAAGGCTTTCGGTCTGCTCGGTACCGACCCACTCGACCAGGGCGTCGATGTCGGAGTAGGACGCCATGTTGGCCGCGACCACCCACAGCGCAGCTCCGTAACGAGCGTGGTCGCGATACAGCCCGCGGTAGAACGCCAGCCGCTCCTCGTCGAGCTTCGATGTCGTCGCGATGACGGTGGCGCCGCCGTCGAGCAGTCGCGCGGCGACCGACGCCGCGATCGAACCCTTCGAAGCGCCTGTCACCACAGCGATTTCGCTGCTGTAGGGGCCCGGGTCCGGGTTCTCGGCGCCGGCGGCGATCCTGCCGTACAGTGACGCGTGGATCTGACGGCCCGCGGCCAGGGACTTGCCCTGCCACCAGGTGGCCTGAGTGGCGACGACGTGACCGGCACCCTCGAACCGTTCGGATAACCGCACCCAGTCGGCGTCGATGTCGCCCTCGTCGGTCAGCCACAACTTGACCAAGTCCTCGCGGGCGCTGGCCCACCGGTCATCGAACAAGACGGCCTTCTTGGCGTCGAACACCGGTGCCACCAAACGTGGCCAGTCCGCGCCCAGTTCGGCAGTGACCAAGTCGATGAGCTCGGCATCGGTGGCCGCCGGCAGCGCACTGACCGGGTCGTCGTGGCCCAGCTGGCCCAGCACCAGGCGGGCCGCCGAGGCCAGCACACCGTCGCGACCGGTGATCTGATCGGTGAATTCGCTCAGCGCGGCCGCGTCGATCGTCGCACCGCCGCCACCGCCCGAAGACGACAGCGCCACCGAAATGCCGCGACGTGCGGCGACCGAAGTGACCGCGGCGTCGATGACCTTGTCGACAGAGACGGCGTCGGCCAATGCGCCCTCGTGCAGGTGTCCCATGGCGCCCCCACGAACACTGGTGCCCTCCCGGGTTCCCAGCGCGACTTCGACCGTGACGTGCTTGGCCCAGCCGTCGCCGAGCTCCCAGGTCTTCTTGACCCGCTCGGCGATGGCACCGGGCCGCTTGCCCGAAGGTCCCAGAACGGTCCGCAGCTGATCATTGATCGCGTCGGAAAGCACTGGGCCGTAAGGCTTATAGGTGCGCGCCAGCTTGGTCACCTGCGACCGCAGCCCGGCCAGGTCGGCCTCGGCGGCACCGTCGATGGCACCCAGGTTCAACTCCGACCCCAGGTCCACCAGCAGCTGGTTGCGCCGCGACGACGCGCCGTCGGTGATGGACTCGATGGAGTCCAGCTCCTCGATCTGGTCGACGCGCATCTTGGCCGACAGCGCGATCAACGCCAAGGTGGCGTCGGCGGCGTCGAACACGATGTCGTCCGCGCGAGCCGCGCCCGAGGGCGTGGCCGGCGCGGGCGCCGGAGCGGCCTCCACGGTGGCGGCGCCCTCAGCCGGAGCCGACTCGGCGGCCGGCTCCGGTACGTCTTCAGGCTCCGGCTCGGGGTCGGTGTCGGTGGCGAACAGCACTGCCGCGTCGCGCTCGGCATTGAGCACTTCGACTGTGCTGTGGGCATATTCGGGCAGCTTGAGGGTGTTGGTGGCCAGTCCGGCGACGGTCGGCGACGACTTCACGCCGATCTCGACGAACCGCTCCACACCCAGACCACCGGCGGCCTCTTCAATGAACAGCAGATCCTGCGTCTCGATCCAGCGCACCGGACTGGCGAACTGCCATGCCAGCAGCTCGATGAAGACCGTGCGCGCCATTTCCCCCGGCCGCTCGCGACGCCAGGTGTCGTAGTCGGCGAGGATCTCGTCGAGCGGCTCGGCGGGCACCAGATCCCGGATCTCCTGGATGAAGTCGCGGTCGAGCGTGAACGGCCGCGGTACCAGGTTGGGGATGTAGCGCCCGACGATCAGGTCCGGATTCTGGTCGCGCGGCATGACCCGTTCCAGCGAGCGGCGGAAATCGGCCACACCGACCCGCAACACCCGGGAGTGGAACGGCACGTCGATACCGGGCACCAGGATGAACGAGCGGCGGCCACCGGTGAGCTGGCGGCGGCGTTCCACCTCGGCCTCCAGCGCTTCCAGACCGCGCACCGTGCCGGCGATCGCGTACTGCGAGCCGCGCAGGTTGAAGTTCACGATCTCTAGAAACTCACCAGCATTCGCCGCAATATCGGCGACGAACGCGGGAACCTCGTCGTCGGGCAGGTCGATCTGCGAGGGCCGGATGGCCGCCAACCGGTAGTTGGAGCGGCCCAGCTCGTCGCGCGGCACGATGTCGTGCATCTTCGAGCCGCGGTGAAACACCATCTCCAGCAAGGCTTCCAGCTCGTAGATGCTCGTGACGCAGGCCAGCGCGGTGTACTCCCCGACCGAGTGGCCGCAAGCGATGGCACCTTCGACGAAAGCGCCTTGCTCGCGCATCTCGGCGACCTGCGCGGTGGCCACCGTCGCCATCGCGACCTGGGTGAACTGCGTCAGATACAGCACGCCGTCGGGGTGGTGGTAGTGCACACCACTGGCGATGATGCTGGTCGGGTTGTCGCGCACCACATGCAGCACCGAGAAGCCCAGCGTGTCGCGGGTGAACTTGTCGGCGCTGTCCCACACCTTGCGGGCCGCCTTGGACCGGGCCCGGACCTCCATGCCCATGCCCTTGTGCTGGATGCCCTGGCCGGGGAAGGCGTAGACCGTCTTGGGGGCGGCCAGTCGCGCGGTAGCCGACATCACCAGGTCCGACCCGACGCGCGCGGCTACTTCCAAAACCTCTGCGCCCTGGTCGATTCCGACGCGGTCGACACGGAAGTCGACCTCGTCGCCGGGACGCACCATGCCCAGGAATCGCGCGGTCCAGCCGACCAGCCGAGCCGGTGGGCGGGCCTGACCGTCGGTGGCGGTCACCGCATGCTGTGCGGCGGCCGACAACCACATGCCGTGCACGATGGGGGATTCCAGGCCGGCCAGCAGTGCGGCCGCCCGGTCGGTGTGGATGGGGTTGTGGTCGCCGGACACCACCGCGAACGGACGCATGTCGACCGGTGCGGTCAGCGTGACGTCGCGGCGGCGGCGGCGCGGCGTGTCGGTCGCGTTCCCGGACACCGCGCCACCGGCCCGGACCGGGTCGGTGAGCTCGGCGGCACCGGTGCGTCCCAGGATCGCGAAACGCTCATCAAGGGCGGCGATCACGGCGCCGTCGATGTCGGCTGAGTCTCTTAAGGTCACCGATACTCGGACGACACGGCCCATGTCCGTGTCGGTAGCCAGCGAAGCCGTTGCGGTTATTGTCAATTGGGCCGGCACACCTGGCAGCTTGCCGACCACGCGGGCGGCGTGGTCCAGATGCACCAGGCTCAGCAGGCCCTCCACCACCGGGACCCCGGCGTCGGTGATCGCCGAGCCGATCGCCGCGAAAACAGCGGGCCAGCAAGGGCCGACCAGTGCGTCGGGCACGGTGGTGAGGCTGGGCGCCAACGGCTCGGAGAAGGTGGCCGTGACTCCGGTGTGATCGGCGACCCGCTCGGGGTCCCAGTCCACCGTCACGGTGGCTGTCCCGTCGGTGACCGGGGGCAGAAACTCCGGTCCGTCGACACCGGCGGCGATCGCCAGCACCGCGCGCATTGCGGTGGTGGCGTCTTCGGTGGAGACCACCGGAGTACCGCCGTCAACGGTGTTGGCGGGCAGGGTAAAAGGGATGTCGACCCAGGTGCCGGATACCGGCACACTCAGAACGACATCGTCGCCGTCGACCTGAAGTCGCGCCCCGGTGGATGAGTGTGTGGCGCGGCCACTTTCGGGTCCATCGTGCACCAGCCAGTCGCCCGGATCGGCGATTCGATGAACCGGGTTGGTCACGGTACGGCCGGCCCACAGCACATCGGGCGCATCGAGGACGGTAGCCAGCGGTCCGGTCACGTCGGCGCGGCCCAGCCGGCGCGACGTAACAGGTCGGGGCTGCGCGTCAGAAGAGAGCACCTCGTCGATGGCGGCCCGCTCGAAGCGGTCCAGCAACTCGCCGACGGGTTCGTCCAACCGGGTGATGCCGGCGACCGCCGCGGTACCCGGAATGATGCACACCTGGTCGGCGTCGTAGCGGGCATCATGCGCCTGCCACAGCGAGTCACTGCGCCACCAGCGCCGCACATCCTTGTCGATGACCGGCACGAAGTTGACCGGCTTGCCCAGCGTCTTGCACAGCGTGACGAAGAACGGAACATCGGCCGGATGCAGCCGCACGGATTCGGCGTGAGGGTAGTGCGCAAGCAGGGTGGCGATGGCCTCGTCGGGGTTTTCCAGCAGTTGCCTGTCGGTAAACAGCGTCTCGATCGGGCCGGAATCCTTTGCGTGCAACCGGGCCTCGGCCCGCTGCAGCATCTGCTGGAACCGGTCGCGCC
Source organism: Mycobacterium sp. (assembly GCA_035515675.1). GTDB lineage: Bacteria > Actinomycetota > Actinomycetes > Mycobacteriales > Mycobacteriaceae > Mycobacterium. Next base: position 9,897 of record DATJBA010000420.1, on the reverse strand, counting down.
AGGTGTCGGCCAGCCACGGACTGTCCGGTGAAGCGGTGTCGGCGGTCGAGTTGCCCTCGCCGATGGTCAGCTCGACGTAACGCTGCAACCACTGTAGGTAGGTCATCTCACCGGCGTCGCCGAAGTAGGGCTTGGCGGTATCGGCCATCGCCGCGATGATCTCGTCGCGGCGCTCCGCGACCGCCTCAGCGTCACCGGCGACCTCGTCGAGCAGCCGGCCGCAACGCGAGGCGCTGTTGTCGATCTCGTGGATGTCCGCACCCAGTTGGCTACGGCTGGAAGCCATGCCGCCCTGGGCTGTTCCGGCACTGATCCACTGGTCGGTGCCTTGCGTCTCGACCAGCATCCGCTTGACCGACGGCGACGTGGTGGACTCCTTGGTCGCCATCGCCGCGGTGCCGACCAGAATGCCGTCGATGGGCATCAACGGGAAGCCGTAGGACTCGGCCCAGCGCCCGGACAGGTATTCGGCTGCCCGCTTAGGGGTGCCGACGCCGCCGCCGACGCAGACGGTGATGTTGGGGCGCGACCGCAACTCCGAGTAGGTCGCCAGCAGCAAGTCGTCCAGGTCTTCCCAGGAATGGTGGCCGCCGGCACGCCCACCCTCGACGTGCATGATCACCGGCTTGGTGGGAACCTCGGTCGCGATGCGGATGACTGAGCGGATCTGCTCGATCGTGCCGGGCTTGAACACGACGTGGCTGATGCCGATGTCGTTGAGCTCGTCGATCAGCTCGACGGCATCCTCGAGGTCCGGGATACCGGCGCTGATCACCAGACCGTCGATCGCTGCGCCGGACTGACGGGCCTTCTGCACCAGCCGCTTGGCACCGACCTGGAGCTTCCACAGGTACGGGTCGAGGAACAGCGCGTTGAACTGATAGGTGCGGCCGGGCTCGAGCAGGCCGGACAGCTGCTCGATGCGGTTGGCGAAGATTTCTTCGGTGACCTGCCCGCCGCCGGCAAGCTCGGCCCAGTGGCCGGCGTTGGCCGCAGCGGCGACGATCTTGGCGTCGACGGTGGTCGGGGTCATGCCGGCGAGCAGGATCGGTGACCGCCCGGTCAGCCGGGTGAACTTCGTGGAGAGCTTGACCCTGCCGTCGGGGAGGCGAACCACGGTCGGGGCGTAACTCGACCAGGGCCGGGCCACCTCAGGGACGGCCCCGACGGTGAACAGGTTGCGCTGACCACCGCGGGTTGCCGCGGGCACGATGCCGATGCCGAGGCCGCGGATCACCGGCGCGGTCAATCGGGTCAGGATGTCGCCGGGACCCAGGTCAAGAATCCAGCGCGCACCGGCTTTGTGGACCCGGGTAACCTCGTCCACCCAGTCAACCCGGCGCACCAAGATGGACTCGGTCAGTTCTCGAGCCAACGCGACATCGAGGCCGACCTTCTCGGCCCAGCCTCCGACGATGTCGATGCCGTCAGCCAGCCGAGGCGTGTGGAAGCCGACTTCCACCTGCACCGGATCGAAAACCGGCGCGAAGACGTCGCCGCCACGGATCTTGTTTTTACGGTCGGCGTCTTCCTCCTCGGAGATCTGCCGGCAATAAAGCTCGAAGCGGGATAGCTGCTCGGGGGTCCCGGTGATGACGACCGAACGGCGGCCGTTGCAGATGGACAGCACTGGAGGCAGTACGGTGCGAACATCTTGCGCGAACTCGTCGAGCAACCGGCGAATGCGTTCGGGGTCGGCGTTGGTGACCGACACCATCGGCGGACGTTCGCCGAGCACGCAGATTCCACGCCGGCGGGCCACCAGCGTCCCGGCCGCACCGATCAGCTGGGCGAACGCCAGCAGCTCGACGTCGCGAGCGCCCGCGGCCTTTAACGCCTCGACAGCGAGCACGCCCTGCGAATGCCCGGCGACCGCCACTGGCGGTGCCGCGCCCCAGTCCATGCCCTGCCGCGCCAGCGCACGCCCGGCCGCGATTTGGGTGAGCAGCACGCCGGGTATCGACACCGCGGCCGACGTCAGGTGCTTGTCTGACGGGACCGGATCTTCTGCTGCTAGTGCACGTACCCAAGCCAGCGGCTTGAAACCGATCGGACGCACCACGACCAGCTCTTTTTCCACCGGCTCGAGCAGCAGCTCCACCTCACCGACCAGCGTTGCCAGCTCGGATTCGATCCCGGCCGACGACACCAGTTCTTCGAGGTTCTCCAGCCAGGCGCTGCCCTGGCCGCCAAATGCAATAGCGTACGGCTCGCCGGCCGTCAGACGATCCACCAGAGCATGGGTATGCGTGGCCTGCGGAGCATTCCCGTCGCGGTCAGCGGACACCCGATCGTGCTCGTGAATGGTCACCTTCTGTATCTCCCTGTATGTGTCTTTACGTATCGGTTCATTCGGTCGGTCACCACCGGCTGGCGGAGGGCGGTGCGTTCAAGTCGATTCCGCGTCGAATCGCAGCCGCAAAACGGCTGACCGGTGTTGTCGACGACCGCCCCCGTGGGTCGAGCGGCGCGACGGACTGCATCGGCTGTACTAAGAGTGTCATAAGGATCAGTGCCCTTTTTGCATGTTGATCGGTTACTGGTGAGTTCTACGCGAGGGTAACCGTGTCGTGGGTAACACCGGGTTTAACCGGCGGCGCGGGTGTGGCGAACAAACTTGCTGCATGCAGGCGGTTACGGTCGGGTAGCTATAACTGCCCTGATCAAGGCAGTTTTGTTATGTAATCGTTATATTAAAAATTCGCACTTCGCGAAGCGCGTCGGCCGAGGTGTTTCCCGGCCGCCGGCGTCTGCCGCGCCGTGCAATGAGCGAACGAGTGTTTGCTGGACTGTTGGCGCGGTCACGCGGTGCGGTGATCCTGGTGATGCCGCGGTATCCGCCGTCGCCGAGGACGACACGACCGTCGAGCGGCTGCGCCACGGTGTGGCGGGCCACGAGGACGTCGTTGCGGTTACCCAGCCAGCAGCGGCCGATTACCACGACGCGTCGACAGTGAGCGCAGATGATGATCTGGGTGTTGACGCTGCGCCGGTAGTTCTTGCTGATGGCGGTGACCGACCGGTCGCGCACAGGGATGAGCGTGCCGTCGATGATCAACAGCGCGGTGTGCCCGGCGGGATCGGGGTGTAGCGCTCGAGCCAGCACCGGGGGCCCGGTGATGAACGATGCGGTCCACGGTGGATTGGCTGTGTGAAACAGCGGCGCCAGTGCCCGTGTGGTCAGGTTGGTGCGCAGATGAACAAGCACCAGCACCGCCCTGACTGGCAGCGTTAGGCTCCAGGGCCGTCCCGGTGTGCGCGGCGGTCGCTGGTGGGCCAGGGCCGGCAGCCACCAACCGGTGGCCTCTGCTGAACACGCAGCACTCGGCCCACCCCCAAACAGACCGAGCCGAAAGCCTGGACGTCGCGGGACCAGCCGTAAACAACCAGCCCCCAGGCTGATTGGCGCTGCATGACCCATATCGGGTCAACTCTTAGACCCACTGCCCGAATTGGGGTTTGAGGATTTCGTTGATGTCCACCCCAACCCCACCGACACTGCGTTTGTCGATCTCGACCTGGTGCAAATTCGCGGCCGGATGGGCGTATCCCTTGGGCGAGCCCCAGTTGTGCTGCCAGAAGTACGAGCCCAAACCGTCGTGCAGCGCCCAGTCGATGGTTTTTGAATTGGCGTACACGCCTGTGCGCTGGTGTCCGATCACCGACTCCCAGGACCGCAGGTACGGGGCGATCTGCTGTTTGTACTGGTCATATGACGGGTCGTCGTCGATCGAGGCATAGATGGGGGCGGTGGCGGGGCCGCCGGCAGCGGCATGCAACTCCATCCCACGCTGCGCATGCTTCAGCCCGGCGCTGGCACCGCCCAGCCAGTCGGCGGTGCTGCCCTTGCCGTACTGATAGCACGAAACAATTTTGAGCCCGTTACTGCTCAGGTCGCGCGCTTCATCGACCTGGATCGGCTTGCCCAGCATCCAGGTGCCGCCGGGCCGACGATCGGACACGTACCGGATCGACCCCACCGCCCCGGCGGCCCTGATCTGGCTGGCGGGGATGACTCCCGCCGCGTAGTCCAACAGGGTGCCGAGAGAAGCCGATGCCGGTGCGGCGCGCAACGACGCCGCCGCGACGCCGAGTCCCAGCAGGCCCGGGGTCGCGGCGGCGAATTTGAGCACGTCACGCCGCGAGACCGACACAAGCCACAGGGTACGACAGAAACATCATTTGATACATGAACCACAGTGATCACATATGTATCACATTGACGCATCACTCCGTTGTTACTGTCTGGGGCCCGAGGCCGGCAGCACGATGACGCTCACGGCGTCCAGACCGCGGCGAGCTGCCTCAAGGGCGATCTCGTCGATGAAGTGCGCGGCCGCTGTCGCCGCGCACCTGGGACCGCTGGCCGATGAGCTCGACTCGTGGGGCATCAGACGGTGGTCTCCGCTGGGCGAGAAGGTGCTCGACTCACCTATCAATTGGAAACCGGCGGTCGACACCATCGCGGAGAACTACCATTTCGCCACCGTGCACGTGCACCGGCAGACCTTTGCCACTATCGCCCGCAGCAACTGCACGGTTTTCGACTCGTATGCCGACCTTGAGTCGGGCGCTCGCGATCACCTGCTGGTCGGGCGCAACGAACCGGGACTGCAACACCGCCACATCAGCTGGGACCAGGCGATTGCTGCGGCAGAGTCAGCTGTTGCCCGCTGACGCTGGCGAGGACAACACGGCGATGAGGTCATCGAGAATGGTTGCAAGCGTTTCGTTTTGGACAGGGGGCAGCCTGGTCAACAGCTCAACCGCCTCACTGCGACGACCGGCGGCCACCAACGGCACCAGCTGATCTACCGTCGCCTGCAGGTCCGGGGCCGGTGGTTCGACGTGGGCGACAATAGTGGCCAGCACCTCGACGAGCTCCCAATCCCGGTACAGCGCCAACGAACGTTCGTAGAACGCAAAGCCGGTCACCGGCTTGCCCCACAACGTGCCGCGGTAGCGGTATGGTCCTTCCATGTATTCGATCGGCAAGCCATGTGCCGGCGCAGGCACCAGCGGCTCTCCGATGAGGTCGAGTTGCATTGTGGCGCAGCTTATCCGGTGGCGATCGGGCATGTACCGCGCGGGAGCGGGCGGACGCACCAGCGGCCGTACCGTGTTCGGCCACCGGACGTAGCTGCTTACCGTGACCTCGATGTCTTCGGCGCATGCCGGCGGCTGGGCCGGCCCGAAAGCCGAGTCGGGATAGCTCGTCGTCACACCGCTAAACGGCTGCAACGCATTGCCGTTCGCGCGGTCGAACTGCCGCCAGATGCTCAAGTCGACACCGTTGTCGAAGCTGATGGTGCGCCATTCGTGAGACCTGGCCCGCGGTTCTCCCCCGGTTTCCCCGCCGCCGGCATATTTCGGAAACCACTGCCGGTCGACATGCCCACCGCTACCGGAGACCTGCTCGACCATCCCACCCCAGCGCAGGGTTCCGGTCATCGTCATTCCGGTCTGGAAGTAGGAGTACGTGTCGCTTTGGCCGAAGCAGACGATCTTGCCGTTGTAGGTTGATGCACCCACCGGTGTCGGTGCGCGCGTAGGTGTCACCACCAGGTCCAGCCGCATGGAACGGCCGGTCTGGTCCTCACCCACCAGGCTCACGCGGTAGGTGTAGGGCAGCAATTCTCCGTCGGCGTCGCGGCAGGTGGTCCACGATGCGGTGCCTGCGCCGCTCCGGTAGCTGATGTCGAGATGGCCTACGGCCATAGCCAGTTTGCGCGCCGCACCCGGTTCCATATTGGCCGGGGGCATGTCGTAATCCGTATAGGTGCCGTAATCGCCGGTCTCGAGATCGAACAGCGCCATCGTGTAGAAATCCGCGACCAGCGTTGCGCCAGGCCGGTTCTTGTTGAAGATGGTCAGGAAGGCAAATGACCGGTCGGTCTCGTCGGCGTCGAGCTGACCGGCGATGAACCAGGTGTCCGACTCCTGGTCAGGGTGTTCGCCCTCGGCGGCCGGGAAATCCAGCTGGCTATCACCGGGCACCAACCGAAATGGATAACTGCGCCAATCGCTATTCATATCACGCCTCACCGGCTTTTTTGCTATGTTAGCATCAATAACGAGATTACGATCGCACCCTCACCCCTGCTCCGAGGTAAGTGCCCCGATGACGGAAAAACTCGGCCACCGTTCATATGACGAATTGTTCATCGGCGGACACTGGCGCAAACCCGCCAGTCAGCAACAGCTCGCCGTCATTTCCCCGCACTCCGAAGAGCCCATCGGCCACGTCCAGGTGGCCGGCCCCGAGGACGTCGACACGGCCGTAGCTGCCGCGCGGCAGGCTTTCGACCACGGCCCGTGGCCGCGGATGGCCCACACCGAGCGGATAGCCAAGGTCGAAAAGCTCGCCGCGATCTACGCCGGTCATGTCGACGAGATGGCCGACCTGATCACTGCCGAGATGGGATCTCCGCGCAGTTTCAGCCGACTGGGCCAAGGGGCAGGCGCGGCGTCGATGATGCACCTCACGCTGGCAGCCGCCCGCGACTTTCCCTGGGTGGAACGCCGCCAGGGTGTGCGCGGCGAGGTACACCTGCGGAAGGCCCCGGTCGGGGTGGTCGGGGCGATCGTGCCGTGGAACGTACCGCAATTCCTGATCATGCCCAAGCTGATCCCGGCCCTGATCGCGGGCTGCACGGTCATTGTCAAACCCGCACCCGAAACACCACTGGACGCTTTGTGGTTGGCCCAGATGATCGAGCAGGTGGGCCTGCCCGAAGGGGTGGTATCGGTGCTGCCCGGCGGATCCGATGTCGGCGAGGCGCTGGTGCGCCATCCGGGTGTGGACAAGATCGCATTCACCGGGTCCAGTGCCACCGGGCGCCGGATCGCGGCTTTGTGCGGAGAGCAGCTCAAGCGGGTGAGCCTGGAACTGGGCGGCAAGTCGGCGGCGATCATTCTCGACGACGCCGACTTTGGTAAGACCGTGGCCGGGCTGAAGACGGCCGGACTGATGAACAACGGGCAAGCCTGCGTCGCGCAGACCCGCATCCTGGTCAGCGAACGGCGGCACGACGAGTTCGTCGACGCGCTGGCAGACATGATGTCGGGCCTGCGTGTCGGAGATCCTGCCGACGAGGCCACCGATATCGGACCTCTTGTCGCGCAACGGCAACAACGTCGGGTTCAGGACTACATCCGGTCCGGGCGGCAGGAAGGTGCCCGCGTCATCCTCGGCGGCGAGGACAATCCGGCCGAGCGCGGCTGGTATGTGCGGCCGACCCTGTTCGCCGACGCCACCAACGACATGCGCATCGCCCGGGAGGAGATATTCGGCCCGGTCTTGACCGTTCTGCGCTACCGCGGTGAGGACGACGCGATCCGGATCGCCAACGACAGCGACTACGGTCTGGCCGGTTCGGTGTGGACCGCCGACACCGCCCACGGCCTCGAGATCGCGGCCGGGGTGCGCACCGGCACCTACGGCATCAATATGTACATGCTCGACATCGGCACCCCGTTCGGCGGCTTCAAGCAGTCGGGTATCGGGCGGGAGTTCGGGCCGGAGGGCCTCGACGAGTACGTAGAGCTGCAGTCGGTGGTGTGCAACGGGAAGATGCCACCCTTAGCACCGACCTGGCCCGGCTGAGAAGTGCTGGTGATCAAGGGCATTCGGGCATCTGCAGGGTGAGCTCGACCGGGCAGCACAGCGCACCGTGCTGATTGGTCACCTCGATCTGGATATCGACAAGATAGCGCGGCGGATGCACCGAGGTGTCCCGCTGTTTGGTGACCGCCCGGCCTCGGCCGACCATGGTGTCGCCGGCATAGATCGAGCCGGCCAGCCGCATGGAGCGGCGCACCACGCGGCTGCTCGGGCCTGCCCAATCGGTCGCGACGCGGTCGGCAAATCCTGCGAGGTGCATGGTGTTGACGTAAATCGTCGGGTTTCCCTGGCTTTGGGCATAGCCGGGATCGAAATGGCCGGGGAAATAGTCCCAGGTTGCTCCCGCGTTCTCCACCACCCGCTGGTAGCTGATGGGGTCGACCACCTCCGGTAACTCGGCCGGAACGGTGATGTTGTTCCAGTCCAGATCCTCACCCGTCATTGGGTGCTCCAGGTGTAAAGCGGAACAAGGTATTTCGGCACCTGGCGACCACGGTCCCATCCTGGCGGCGATAGGTCTCCAGTGTCTGGACGAAATGACCGACACCCAGCCGGGTCTGCTTTTCCGGCGACACCGACACCAGCTCCTCGACGACGGTGAGCAGGTCGCCCTCGACGACGGGCTGCAGAAACTCAACGTCGTTGGCCGCGTTGATGAATGTGGTGCCGGGCAACGGCACCCGCAGGACAAGCGATGCCGTCGGCGGGCTGCCCGTCGGCTGCCACGGCGGAGGTATCAGCCACCCCATCAACAACGCCGGCGGGGCCAGCAGACCTCCCCATTTCTGCCGGGCGAACTCGGCGTCCCAATACGAGCGATTACCGTCGTGGACCATCGCGGCAAACAATTGGATGCGCGAGCCGCTGACCGCCGTCGCCGCGGTTCGCGGTTTGCTGGCCGCGCCGACCATGCGCAGCGCGTCCTCGTAGGTACCGAAGGCCAGTTGGTAGCTGAGCCCCTGATCCACGTATCGCTAACCGCTCACATTACGAGCGGATGCCGGCTTGGCACCGAATCCCAGGCGAGTTCACGGGAAGCGAAGTACCAGCCACCGCGCTCGTAGGTCAGCACGTCCCGGTATGTCCCAGTGGCTCGGAGGTTGGTGTCGCCATACATGCTGGCGAAAAGCACGGCGACACAACGCTGGATCGCGTTGACCCCGTCGACGTGGATCTCGTGATCGAGCGTGACCAGGCGCTGTCCGTCGCCGCCGTCAAAAGCTGCGCGCAGATCGTTGAACTGCTCACCATCGCGGGTGTAGCTGGCGCCGGAATGACGGAACGTGGCGATCCAGCGGTCACGGTCGCCGTCGGAGTAGGCCCGGTTGTACCGGGCGGTCAGATCCAGGATGGCAGCGCGGCTCGTAGCGGCGTGGAGCATTTGCTGTTCCTGATGGGTCATGGTCATCTTTGGCTCTCCAGCCTCTCTCGGGAAGGAAGTCAATAGTGGAGCTGATGTAACAGTAACGTAACTTGCTGACTCTTGTGTAACATTACGGATAAGGATATATGCGTGCTTCTCACGATCCCACGCGCCCGGATTCAAGCCCCGGGTGCGCAATAAGTCTTTGCGTATTCGTCCAATGCTGTTCTTCGGAAGTTCATTGATCGTCTCGACGAATCGCGGCACGCAGAAGTACGGCGTCCGGGCGGCGCAGAAGTCGAGCAACTCTCCCGACTTACATAGCCTTCGCTCATCACGTGCGGGTACCTGGGCCGGCAGGCTATCTCTCCTACGGTGCCTGCGGGCAGCGGATTGCCGTGCTCGTCGACGATGCGCACGTCGAAATTGGGATTTGGCCGGCCCGAGGTCCCAGGAACCCCTTCGTCGGCCAGGCCTTTGATGGCGATCGGAAAAGCCTCGGTCATCCCGTACATCGTGACGATGCGGCAGCCGTAACGCTTTTCGATGTCGCGGTAGGAGTTCGCGTCGATGGGTGCAGCGGAGATGAACCGCAGCGGCGGCTGCGCGTCGCGGGGATCCGCGGGCAGATTCTGCAGCATCGAAACCATCGCGCCGGCGCCGGCGAAGCCGATGGCACCACGGGCGCGTATGTCACCACACACCTCGCCGGGGTGGAAGGCCTCCGCCAGCACGGTCGTTCCGCCGACCAGCATCAGGGCCAGCACGCTGGGCGCCGCGCTCAGGTGGAAAAGCGGCATCGCCGTCCACAGCACCTCCCCCGGGCCGAATTCCCAGGCCGACGCGACGGTCGCGGCCACCGAGAACAGGTAGTGCCATGTCGTGGCAACCGCTTTCGACGGCCCGGTGG
>DATJBA010000419.1:0-19428 GCA_035515675.1 Mycobacterium sp. | reverse complement strand
TTTGTTTGCCACGGCAGGGCTGCAACCGGCGAACAACCATCAGCCCCTCAAGACCGCACCGGTCTGTAACAAGACCTCGAAGGTCAGATAAGACTCAGGCGTCTATCCCGGGGACTGACGGTCGTTCGGGTCTAAGTGGATAAGACGACGGCTTCAGCCCCTTTTGTGGGCCTCTATCAGTACCCGTGAGGTGTGGGTGACGAAGGTTCCCTCGGCTTCGATCTGCTGGTGCAGTTTGAGCAGCTTGTCGCGGTATTTGGCGACGCAGAAGCCCGGAACCACCCACGCCAACTTGCGCAGGAAGTAGATGACAGCGCCGATATCAAAGAACTCGAGCCGTATCTGCTCGTATCGCAGGTCGACCACGTCCAGACCGGCCGCAGCGACTGCGGCGCTGACGGTATCCGGGTTCAACTGCCCACGAATCAGCCTTTCAGGTTGCGGCCCCAAGAAGTACTCAATCAGTTTGCGGAGGTAAATGGCGCCGACGTGCTGGGCAAAGTAGGTACCGCCCGGTTTGAGCACTCGGGCAATCTCGTCCCACCACACGGCCGACGGATGCCGACTGCACACCAGATCGAACGCCGCATCGGCGAACGGCAGTGGCGGCTCGTCACCGGTGGCGACCACGACCACACCCAGCGGATGCAGTAGCCGGGTGGCCAAGGCGATGTTAGGCGGCCACGGCTCGGTGGCAGCCATCGTCGGGGGAAAGGTGGGACCAGCCCCCGCTAAGACCTCACCCCCACCGGTGTAGATGTCCAGCGCCGACGTCACCTCCGGCAGGCGGCCACGCAGCAGTCGTTGGTATCCCCACGACGGGCGCTCTTCGGTGGCCCTACCGTCCAGCCAGGAGAAGTCCCAGCCCTCAACGGATACTGAATCGGCCTCTGCAACCAGCTCGTCGAACGTTCGCTTCATACCGCATCAGCTCCCGGTCGCTCTCTGCACCAGAATTCACCCGGCCTGACTCCCGCACATCGCATAATTCCATCTGGCGGCGGCGCTCCGCGAAATCGTGATGTACACCGTCGTCGCGACCACTCTTGCACCCCGGTGACGTAACCCTGTTGGCGGTGATGTGGAGCGCGTGCGAGCTGTTGCGGCTCATGCAAGAGTGTCTGGCCAGCCGCTGCCGAGGATGATCTCGACAAAGTCGTCTCGGGCGAACGAATCGTCGTAGTGTGCGAGCACGTCGGCGTTGACGTTGCCGAAGGTGCTGCGCGGGCGGTGCATGTTTCCTTCGGTGAAGGCGCGTAGGATCCGGCGCTTGAAATCGGGTCGTGGATGTGCGGCCGTCACGGCATTAAGAACCTCCGGCGGTAGATCATCGCGCCCGATGCCCAGCACATCGGTCTCGACGCCAGCTGTGACGCAAGCGATTTCAGGGTCAAGGAATTCGGGCACACCCGGAGTGGTGTGCAGAGCGATACTCAGCCACACCTTTCGGACCGAGGCCTCATCGACACCGCGATCGCGCAGGAAGTCCTGTGCCGCGTTGGCGCCGTCGATCTCGAAACGCAGCATCGAGGTGCGATACCGCTCGGTTAGCCCGATGTCATGGAACATCGCCCCCACATACAGCAGCTCCAAATCCGGCTGCAGCCCACGACGACGACCCTGCAGCGCGCCGAACAAGAACACTCGCCGGGAGTGATCGAACAACAGGTCGTCCTCCGCCTCGCGGATGAACTCGGTGACATCGCGTACCAGGGCGGTGTTAGGGATGACAACATCGGCGACAGTGTCGACGGAGGCACTAGACATCAGCAAGACTCCTCAAGACGTAGGGGAACTATCTATGGGCCAGTGTGGGGCCGTCGCTCACAGAACCGCCCATGTCGGGTCGGCCATCTATACCACAAAATGCGACACAATGGCGTGGTGGCGGGTAGTCACCAAAAGCCACGCGTGGTGGTAATCGTCGTGTTCGATGGGGTGAAGCTGCTGGACGCGGCGGGACCGGCGGAGGTCTTCGCCGAAGCAAATCGATTCGGGGGCCACTACCAGCTCAAGATCGCCTTAGTCGACGGTCGCGACGTCACGACCTCAATCGGGACGCGTTTCGCGGTAACCGACCGCATCGCATCACCTCCATCCGCCGACACGCACGCCTTCTTGCCCGCGCCTTCCCGACGTGTCGGTCGAGCCCGACGCGATCTTAGTCCGCGACGGACAGCTTTATACATCCGCCGGGGTGTCATCAGGCGTCGATCTGGCGCTGGCCTTGGTCGAAGAGGACCACGGCACCGAGTTCGTCCGCGAGGTCGCACGGTCGTTGGTTGTTTACCTCAAGCGAGCCGGAGGGCAATAGCAATTCTCGGTGCTCGTCAAGGCCAATCCACCATCCCAATCGGCGCTACGCGCGGTAACCGATGCGATCGCGGCCAACCCTGCTGCCGACCACAGCGTGAAAAGCATTGCAGCACATGCGGCCTTGAGCACCCGCCAGCTTACGAGACTGTTCCGGTCCGAGCTGGGCACCACCCCTGCCCGGTATGTCGAAATGGTTCGGATCAACGCGGCGCGCGGCGCGCTGGATGCCGTGCGCCGATCGACATCCCTAGCGGGCGCACCGCCGCCGACCGCGACGACATCGAAACGCTATGGGGCGCATCGCCAGAGCCGATCGACCTGCACCTCGCTATTGACGGAACCCTCGTGTGGACGGATCGAGGAGCTGAACTGCAAGGCAATACCGTCAACCGAGCACGCGTGAAACCAGAAGTGGGCTGCCCGCAGATCTGCTCGCGCGGTTACAAGGAGGCCATCGGGCTGACCACCGCCAATGGTGTCACACACTACGTCAGCGACCTTGGCGGCTTGATCCGCGTCATCAACCTCTCTGAAGTAAGCGACCGCGAGCTGATCAACCTCGGACCCGGCCTCACAGGACTCGCTCTGGCGGACTTTTAGCCACCATCTGGGTTCCATGGCTGAAGCGGCCCAGCTGCTGCTGCAGATGCCTCACGTTTTAGTATTCGTGTAGGTTTTGGTTTTGAGTGGCGGAATTCCGCTCAGCCTGTTCCTCGCGGCAACGGGTGGCGCCAAGCAGCTTCATTGTTGCGAACTGGCCGAGCAGATGGGCTGTCGACAACCGGTTCAACAGTGATGCAGGGTCAGGACACTGATGACAGTGGGTGGGCAACCGTCGGCACGGACGCCGTTGCGCAATCGGGTTTACCGCAACTTGTTTATCGCGCAGTTTGTCTCCAATATCGGGACGTGGATGCAAAGTGTGGCGGCCCAATGGTTCTTGGTAGAAAAGCACAGCAGTGCCGTCATGGTGGCACTGGTTCAGACGGCGAGCCTTGGGCCGACGCTGCTGTTGGGATTGCTCGCCGGAGTGCTTGCCGACCTGTTCGACCGGCGCCGGTTACTGATGTTTCTGCAGTCGTATGCAGTGCTCGTGGCGCTAGCCCTGGCAGTGCTGACATACCTGGGTCGCCTTGGCCCGGCATCACTGTTGCTGTTTACCGTGGCCATTGGTTGCGCTTCTGCGTTAACCGCACCGGCCTGGCAGGCGATTCAGCCCGAGGTTGTCCCGCGCAGGCAGATACCGACCGCCGCGACTTTGGCCAGCGTCTCGGTAAACACCGCCCGAGCGATTGGACCGGCGGTCGGCGGCGTTGTCGTGGTATTGGCCGGACCCGCAGCGGTCTTCGCGATCAATGCAGTATCGTTCGCAGGAATAATCGTTGCCCTGGCAGGCTGGAAACGACCAAAGCAAAGCGCGCCGATCGAACGAGAACACCTCGGCCAGGCCATCATCACCGGACTGCTATACGTTCGTAACGGTCCGATTTTCCGCAGGATATTGTTGCGCGCAGCGCTTTTCGTGTTTCCCGCCTCGGCCCTGTTGGCTCTGTTGCCGGTGGCTGCCGCCCACACATGGCATCTCGGAGCCAGTGGCTACGGTGTGGCGTTGGGGGCCATAGGTTTCGGCGCGGTGCTCGCTGTCGTGCTTGCCGCACGGTTACGCCAGAGAGCGTCAGCCAACGTGCTGTTGGCAGCGTGCGCCGCCGTGTACGGGCTTGCACCGCTAGGGGCTGCCTGGCTGCCGTTCGCTGCGGCGGCGCCCACCTTGGTGTTGTCGGGGATGTCTTGGCTGATCTCGTTGACAACGTTGAACGCAGCAGCGCAACTGCACTTGCCGCGATGGGTTCGGGCCCGCGGGTTGGCGATATATCTGCTCGTCTTCACGGGATCTCAGGCAATCGGCTCGTACGTGTGGGGCGTCGTCGCTACGCAGGCGGGGCTTAACATCGCGCTGATCTGCTCGGCGGTGTTGCTGGGCGCCGCTGCCCTCAGCGTCGCCGCGCTTCCGTTGCGGCCATTCACCGGGCAGCTGAGCCGCGACATTTCCACTGCCTGGCCGTCACCGACGGTCGTGTTTGAACCACACCCTGACGATGGACCAGTGCTTGTGACCGTCGGCTATCGAGTGTCGGCCGAGAACCTCGATCACTTTGTTGAGGCGATGAGCGCAGTCAGACGATCACGCCTGCGAACGGGTGGCCACAGTTGGGGGCTTTATCGCAGTGCCGAAGACCCCGACACTGTCTTAGAGAGGTTCACCGTGCCGTCCTGGGCCGAGTTTGAACGCCAGCACACCGAGCGCTGGTTGGCTTCTGACCATGATGCTGCGGTGAAGGCGGTGGGCTACACCGTCGACCGCGCCTTTCAGCCCCACTACTACGTGGCTTTACGTGTGCACCGATGAGTTTGCGCCGCATCGCGCACAGTGCTCGGCCGCGGGTCGGCGCATGGTTTCGCTGCCAAAATGGACAGTTCACTCCTGCCTCACAGCAAGACACCCGAACGGATGCGAGTGGCGAGGGTGGCTGCGACAAGCGCGGCGACCACGACGATGATCAGGTCGTGATGCAGGCCGGTGATCAGGTGGGTGGCGGCGAGGGCGCCAAACAGGGCAACGCCGATCACGCTGCCGGTCTGCCGAGCGGTGTCTCGACTGGCCAGGTACCCATTTTTCTTGCTTGTCGGCGCCGGTCCTCATCCTGCACGGGGGCAGCGATGTGCTCGCTCCGGTGTCGCATGCTCAGGCCGTGTACGACGACATCGGCTATCCCGACAAGACACTCGTGGTGTACCCGCCTGGAACATTGGCCGGGCTGCGCCCACTGTCAGCTCGACGCGCTCGGGGTCGCCCAGCGAGACATCTGTGACTGGCTGGACGACAAAGTGCGTTCATGACCCGGCTTCTGCTGCTAGCCCAACCGAAACGTCGAAGGTCTTGGATCACTTCCGAACAGATCTGCCCGGCGGATCAGGTTCACCACCACCAGTCCCACCATCCAACGTCCGGCTCAACCGATTAGACAGGTACACAGAGATGGCACGCGCCGATGGGTGTTGCAGCCTCAGGTTGATGCCGCCTAGCGGTCCGGTGTCACAACTCCCGAGGCCCAGCGGATCAGAAGTGCGGGATCTCAAGGAGGCGAGATTCTGAAGGCGGCCTCGATTTTCTTCGCGCGGGGACTCGACCCGCGCCACTGCTGATCTGCGGCTCCGTCGACCAGATGCGGGCGGCCGGTTACCGCGTCGAGTCGATCTGCGCCGTGCTGTGCGAGCAGGGCGTGCAGGTTGCCCCACGGACCAGGCCGGTCGAGCTACGGCAGGTGCAACGTTGGCGCGAAAAGCATTGCCGGAGTGTAGGAATGGGTTCTGTCGTGATGGTGGCGTCGGTGTTGACGGGCGCGCTGGGGGTGTCGGTGACGCTGGTGGCAGGTCCGGTGCGGTGGCGGTGGTGGAATCGGCGACCGTCATGGGGTCCGCCGACACCGCTGTCGCGGCGTCAGCGGTTCGTTTTAGCAGCGACCGACCTCGCCGAATCTGTTGACATTCGGGAGCGCCAGACTGGACTGAATTTCCTCGAACGACAGCTGCAACAGCTCTATGGTCGAACGGCCGACGATCGACGTCGACGCCGCGCCAGGCGGCTGGCCCAAGCCGTGGCTGAATGTCGCCGAACTCGCGGATCACTTGCCGAGCGCGCGATGGACGCTCATCGGCCTCATGGCCCAACTGCACGCTGTTCATCGTGGCATCGGAATCATCCTGCCCACCAACGACATTGGCTTGCACATCGAGACCCGGTAGGAGCCGAAGGCCAGGCCGCGCTACGGCTGCTCTCAGCATCGACCTGAAGTGCAACATCGCACACGAATTCGTCAAGTCGGGCCAGATCGTGGTGGCGCTAACGGCGGAGCTCGAATCCGGCACGGCGTCGTCGCAACGTCCCGAAGGCCGCCAATGAGGTGCCTGGCTTATCCCGAAGACTTCTGAGAGCACCTAACCGCCCCGCGCGGCGCGCAGCGGCGCAAGCGCCCAGCGAATGATGTGGCGAGCTACGCCGGCCACGCCGTCCGTGATCAACTCGTACCTAAACGAACAGACCAGATATACCTGGACGATGCGGGCCCAGCCGAAAAACAACCAGCCCCAGCCCGATTGGTGCTGCATGACCCATTACGGGTCAACTCTTAGTCCGCCAGGGTTTAGTCGCGATACCGATTTACCAGGGCGGCATGTTCGTCGAGCAGTCGCAGTGACTCATCGAGCGGCCGGGTGGGCAAAAACAACGCAAGCTGGTCAAAACCCAGGTCATCAGCGCTGCGCCAGTAGTCGAGACGGTTGGGCGTTCCGAACATCGCCAGCGGGACATCGTGGCCGGCGCCATCGCGCAACTGGTCTATGCGTTGGGTGAGCTGCTCCACTGGGAGCGCGTTGGATATCCAGCCTGCGTCATGTCGGATCACACGCTTGACTGTGGCATCGGAGTTGCCGCCGATGAAGATAGGTGGATGCGGATGCCGCACCGGCTTGGGGCGGCTGTACGACGGGGCGAAGTCAACATACTTGCCGTGGTACTCGGCAGGTTCGGCGGTCCAGAGCGCTTTGATGGCCTCGATGCGCTCGTCCAGCAGCGCACCGCGCGTCTTAGGGTCGGTGCCGTGGTCGCGTAGCTCCTCGATATTCCAGCCGGCGCCCACGCCGAACACGAACCGGCCGCCCGAAATCAGGTCGATGCTCGCGGCTTCCTTAGCGGTGATGATCGGGTCACGCTGAATCAGCAGCGTAATTCCGGTGAACAGCTCGATCTTCGACGTTACGGCTGCCGCCGCAGCCAGCGTGACGAACGGATCGGGTGTCCGGTAATAGTACTGCGGCAACTCGCCACCACCCGGATATGGTGATTCGCGGCTGGCCGGAATGTGAGTATGCTCTGGGATCACCAACGACTCAAATCCCCGTTCTTCAACCGCACGGGCCAGCGACAACGGATCGATACTGTCGTCGTTGACGAACGTGGAGATCCCGAACTTCATCGCGTCACCCCTGTCTGTCGGCTTCGCGTGACCAAACACCCCTCACTAACCGGTTATTCCCCACGCCGGAGGACATCTTCCCTCACTGGTCGCAAAGCAACGCTAACCGGGCGCCGGTCGCGGACAGGAAGGAACAGACCGCCTACGAAAGTGCCAACTCCATTCGCCGCCACCGGCCCCACCCCGGACGAGCTACGCGAATCAGCGTTTGGGTAGCTTAGCTGACCGAGACCAATGTGGCTGGGCGCACGCGCTCGCCCAAGCCGGCCGAAGTCGGTGCTTGATTCACAGCGAGGCGGCAAGTCTCCACAGTGCGACGGAGTCAACCGATTCCGAGCGGTCCAAGGGGTTGATCACCACGTCCGTCGCGCCCGCATCGAAGTAGCGGCGCAACTGACTCATTACTGACTGCTCCGGCCCAAGCGCGGACACTACTGGTCGGCGCTGACGACGCGCCGCCCTCTGACGTCGGGAAGGTGGCGTTCTGCGAGTTCATAGCCAGCGTCGTCATGGAGGACTACTAGGCCCCTAGCCGCCGCGATGCCACAGACCAGCAGATCGACGACCTACAGGGCACGCACCGCACCCGCGCCTGCGAGCCGGTGCTGCGCCGAATCTATCCACCGCCACACGGATTTCGGCATTGGCACGTCGGGAAAGAGGTCACGAAACGTCTGGTTCATCTGATCGAATTCGTCCGCATTCCGCGCCAATCGACGGAACTCGGCTCGTTGTGGTTCGCAGATCCGACGGCCCCGCTGAGAAGCGAGGAGTTCCAGGCCTCGGTGAGTTCCGGTTGTCGTTGGAGACGCCAGGCCGCAGAGGAATCCACCAGGAAGTAGATCAAGTGCCGGCGGCCTTCTCGTCGGCCCGTGCGGCGAGCCAGCCCTCGTAGTCCAAGCCTTGCGCCTGCTCGCGGGACCGGGCCAGCGCCTCGATGCGCCGGAACCGTTCGACGTAATCGCGCATCGCGAGGTTCACCGCTTCCTTCTTAGTGTGCACCCCGGCGATCCGCATAACCTCGGCCAGCGCTTCGTCATCAAGGTCAATCTGTGTGACCGACACGACAGCCTCCCATGTTGGCGATGTATAGGCTGAGTGCACCTCGCCAACATGGCATGGGTCCGCACTCATTCGGCAGCGCCGCCGCCGGACTATGGACCCCGTTACTGCATTGGCGCGGCGAGGGCTTGGATGATCCAATCGTCTTGGGCTGCAACTGATTGTGTGTCGGCCTCGTCGAACGCTAAGTGCAACAGGCAATTTCAGCCCACATCTTGAGCTCTACGGCGCACCTCGGTCGTGTCCCCGCGGCGACGTAAAAGGTTCGGACGTAGGAGGTTGCCTCGAAGACTAGCCAAGTCCGAGGAAGGAGGTTACTTCCGTGTCGAAGAGGGTGTCGCCTGCCGTGCGAATGCGGCCGGATATCAACGAGCTGTTCGGCGGTGAACAGTGATCCAGCGCGCGATAGCGCGGACCGCCCGGCTGGGCATGCAGTTGTTGCTGCAGTATTTACTGTCTCACTTTCAACTTATAACACAACTGGGGGCTTGCGGCAAGACCCGGGTCATGCCGCAAAATCGCAGGCCGAAGCCAGAATTCACTGAATCGGGAGTTGCGAAGTGCGTCTCTTGTTGGCACCGGATAAGTTGCGCCGAGAGGTCGAACCGATATCCGACCATGCGGTGGTGGTTGCCGGAGGCGGCCCGACAGGGCTGATGTTGGCAGGTGAGTTGGCATTGGCAGGAGTCGACGTCGCCATTGTCGAACGGCGCGCCAGCCAGGACCTGATTGGCTCGCGTGCAGGCGGTCTGCATTCACGCACCATCGAGGTCCTCGATCAGCGTGGAATCGCTGATCGGTTCCTTTCGCAGGGGTATGTGGCGCAGGTCGCAGGGTTCTCCCAGATTCCTCTGGACATCAGCGACTTTCCCACCCGGCACCCCTATGGGCTTGCGCTGTGGCAGAACCACATCGAGCGCATCCTGGCCAGCTGGGTCGGCGAGCTGACGGTGCCGATCTATCGCGGACGTGAGGTGATGAGCCTCGCTCAAGACGACACCGGCGTCGACGTCCAACTGTCCGACGGCCAGTCGCTGCGGGCGGAGTATCTCGTCGGTTGCGACGGGGGACGCAGTGTGATCCGTAAGGCAGCCGGCATCGAGTTCCCGGGGTGGGATCCGACAATGAGCTACCTGATCGCCGAGGTCGAAATGGCCTGCGAGACGGGCCCGGATTCGGGCCGGGCGCCGGAATGGGGCATCCGCCACGACGCCCTCGGCGTTCATTCGCTCAGCAGGTTGGAGGATGGGGGGCCGGTGCGGGTCATGGTGACCGAGCAGTACCTCGGACCCAACAGCGAACCCGCCTTGCACGATCTGAGCGAGGCGCTTATAGCCGTATACGGGACGGATTACGGGATTCACAGTCCCACCTGGATTTCCAGGTTCACCGATATGGCGCGGCAGGCCGCGTCCTATCGCGACGGGCGGGTCCTGCTGGCCGGCGACGCCGCACATGTGCATCATCCGGTGGGCGGACAGGGCCTTAACACCGGGGTGCAGGATGCGGTGAATCTGGGATGGAAGCTGGCCCAGGTGGTCAATCAGACATCACCCGACAGCCTCCTCGATACCTACCATGCCGAACGGCACCCGGTCGGTGCGCGCGTGCTGCGCAACACGATGGCGCAAATCGCGCTTCTTCGCCGCCCAGACGACCGCATAAAGGCCTTGCGCGACACCATTTCCGAACTCCTCAGCATGGACGAGCCTCGCAAGCGATTCGCCGCGATGATGTCCGGTTTGGACATCCATTACGACCTCGGTGAGGGACACCCGCTGCTCGGGCGCCGCATGCCCGATCTCGACCTGGTCACCGCCAACGGCCCGCTGCGGGTATTCACCCTGCTGCACGATGCCCGGCCAGTGCTGCTCAACCTCGGCGAGCCCGGCGGCTTCGACATCGCTCCATGGGCGGATCGAGTTCAATTGATCGACGCGAAATATGTTGGCGACTGGGATCTTCCTGTACTGGGCGCGGTCACCGCGCCCACCGCCGTATTGATGCGGCCCGACGGATACGTCGCCTGGGTGGGGGACCGACCTCGCCTTGGGCTCGCTGACGCGCTCACCACTTGGTTCGGGCCGCCTACTGCGGTCCAGCGGGACGGATTAACGCTGGCGGCGACTTGATCACTGGGCACGCGTGGGGGAGCGCAGTGTCGAGCCAGCACACCGCTGCACGCAGACGAGTGGAGGCAGCGCGGGTCGGAGGCTTGGAACCGCGCGAACTGAGCGTCGAAGAAGGTGTCGTGTTCGACGCCGAGATCACAGCGGCGATCCAAGAGAACCTGGCGGAGTCCAACTACGGCGACTTGCTGGCTAATCACGACCGTTGCCCTCAACGAGGCGGGCGAGATCGTCGAGTGCCGGCCCGATGGTAGTTCGTTCTTCGTGACGGACAGGCGCCGACCCGCACGACGCGGGAAGTGATCGCTGCGGCCCGATGAACCGGCTCGACCTGGTAGTCGGACCCAACGGAGCCGGCAAATCGACCTTTGTTGAACTCACCCTCGCGCCGCGGCTGTCGGGGAGCGTCTTCGTCAACGCCGACGAGATCGCCAAACATCACTGGCCTGCCGATCCGGTGGCACATGCTTACGAGTCCGCCCAGGTGGCGGCCGACACCAGGACGAGACTCATCGAACTGGGTCGAGCCTTCATCGCCGCAACCGTGTTCTCACCCCCCAAACTTGATCTGATTGACACCGCACACGCGGCGGGCTACACCGTCGTCCTGCACGTGCTGCTCATCCCCGAAGAGTTGGCCGTGCAGCGGGTCAGATACAGAGTAAACGCCGGCGGACATGATGTGCCCAAGGACAAGATTCGTGAACGTTACCAACGCTTTTGGGCACTCGTGGCAACAGCGATCACCCGCTGCGACTCCGCGACCGTCTTCGACAACAGCGCACTCAAAGGTCCCCGTACCGTTGCCCAAATGAGCGGCGGCCGCCTTATCGGCGCACCTGCCTGGTCGACGTGGACGCCGGGTGTGCCGTCATCGCGCTGGCCGGCATAGCATCGCCTGATGCCAGCGTCGACGACGGACTGAATCCAATCATCAAAGCGCGAGATGCGAGGATGACCCTTCAGCCGAGCGGCACCGGCTGTCGACTACTGCGCGGACGCGGCGGCGTAGTCAGCGTCGAAAGTGGAGCCGACGGCGGCAACAACTTCCGGCGCGATTGTGGCGTCCAGTGCAAGGGACAGTTCGCGGTTTTCCAGAAGACTTGTGGTGGTGAGGTTTTGGCTGCCAATGATGAGCGCGGTGTTGTCGGTGAGCAGCATTTTTTCGTGCATGTACAGCGCCGTGTTGGTGGCCCGTAGCAGGTGCACGGAGCAGCCGGCGGCTGACACTTCGGCCACGGCGTTGGCCCACGCCGGGTTATCGGGGAGAACGATACGGCATTGCACACCGCGGCGCGCGGCTTTGTCCAACGCGCTGAGCACGGCGCGGTCTTTGAGTTCCTCGCTGGTGACATCGACGCTGTGGGCAGCTTGGTCGATGTGCTGCAGGAAGCTGGCGCGCGCTGCCGGTGACCAGATGAGGTTAGGTGCCGGGGTGGCCGCGGGCGCGCGCCCGGATGGTGCTGTGATGTAGTCGGTATCGAATGTCGCGGCGATGGCCGCCACGTCGGTGGGGTTGGTGTCCAGCACCCAGGCGTCGCGGCTGGTCGAGTAGTACTGCGGCGTCAGATTGCCGGTGCCGACTGCCGCGGTGGTGTCGTCGACGGTGATCGTCTTCTGGTGGTAGATCACACCGTTAGGGGCCCATTTCACGTCGACGCCGGCGTCGCTGAGCTCTTGGAAGGCCTCGGCGTTGGTCTCGTGGCCGTGGAACGCGGCATCAAGAATGACCTTGGTGTCCGCGCCCCGACGATGTGCGTCTGTGAGCGCGTCGACCGCGGCGGGATCGGTGAGTTCATACATGGTCATGCGTACCGAGCGGGCTGCGCCGCTGATCAGACCAATAATGGGGGAGTAACCCGCGTCGGGCTGCTGAATCAATTGATAGTTCGCATCGACCGCGTGTGCGCGCGGCACTGTGGAAGTGGTGAAGGCCACGCAGCCGCAGCACGTCACGGCCAGCGCGACGGTTGCCATAGCGACCACGGTGAGCGCTTTGCGCGTGGCAATCGTTGTGAGCCGCATGTGTCCGATCCTATTGGGGCCCACTGACACTGCCGCACGGATAAGAAGCATCGGGCTTGTCCGACCCGTGGCTGGCCTGCCAGTGCCGGAAGGCGTTCGCCAACAAGCGGCCGGCAGTAAGGAAATCTGGCCTGATCGTGGCAGCCAACCTGTCCTGCAATGCGCAACGTGACAACAAGAACCGGCTGTGGCTGGCGGTGATGACCGCCGTTCGCGGCCGGCGCCTTCGGTTGAATTTCGGAACACTGCCCGACCAGCTGGTTTTAACGTCGAGAATCCAGATCAGCACCGACGGCCGAGGTAAGCGAACAACACTCCCTGACGATCAACAATGTTCAGGAAATGAGTAGCACTTCGTGGCACAGTCGTACGGTGACCAAGGATCGGCCGCGTGAAGTCGAGGTGCGACCATTTCCGTCGAATCGGCGTCTTGTCGCTGCCGCGATGCGGGCGGGCCGGCGAGCCACGCCGATGCATGGTCTTGTCGAGGTCGACGTGACTGAAGCGAAGCGTCTGCTGGCCGAGCACGAGCCAGTCTTGTCGTTCACGGCGTTCATCGTGGCTAGCGTTGCCCGCATTGCCGCGGCGCACCCGGAGGTGCACGCGTATCGGAACTGGCGCGGGCAGCTCGTTTTGCACCGACACGTCGATGTCACCACGATCGTCGAGATCGCCACGCGGCAAGGCCCGTTCCCCTTGACGCACGTGATTCGCGACGCCGACATTCGTGACGTCGTGGACCTCACCAGCGAGCTTCGTGGCGTGAAGACCGACCCGTCGGCCAGTGGCAGCGGACGCTTGCTTCTTCGTGGCGGGCACATTGGTGCTCGGGTACCGGGACTAATCCCGGCGATGTATGCGCTCATGGCTCGGTCGCCGCGGCTGCGGCAGGTGACGGGCACGGTCGCTGTGACTGCGGTGGGAATGTTTGGCCGTGGCGGCGGTTTCGCGATCGCACCGCTGACCCTGATGCCGCTGCAGATCGTCGTCGGCGGCATGAGCGCACGGCCCCGAGTTATCCAGGGCCAGATCGAAGTTCGAGACGTGCTTGACCTGACGGTGACCATCGACCACAACATAGTTGATGGTGCGCCGGCGGCGCGCTTTGGTGCCGAACTGCGCGAGCTCATCGAGAGTGCGACCGTTCTGCGCGGCCTGCGACACTGATCACTGTCCGGCTCCAGGCAAGGCGGGTGGGGCGGAACCATGTGCGACAGCGTCAGGCAGTGAATCCAGACGGCGCCTGATCTCGGATGATCCTGGTACGGGCGAATTTTGGCGTCGCGTACCGACGTGATCCTCGGGCTCATCCAGTGGCGACTATGGGGCCAGCCGGGCCAGTCTTATGCTGATGCCGATGGCGACTCGCTCCCGTCTCCAGGACTTGCCGTTGCGTGTGCGGCGGAGGGGCCGGTTTCCCGTCCTTGTCGGCGTCCTCGCGCTGGTGGTGGGCTACTGGTTCAGGTCCGCCGCTGGTTCAGCCGGTGGGGGACCACACCCAAGGAGCTGGCGCGCGTGATGCCCGGCGACGGCCTGATCGCTAATCTCACGCACACGGCGACTCACGCGGTCACCGTGGATGCGCCGGCCCGGCGATATCTGGCCGTGGCTGGTGCAGATCGGCTACCGGCGGGGTGGGTTGTACAGCTACGACTGGCTCGACTGACTGTTCGGCTTCCTTGATCGTCCGAGCGCGACTTGCATCCTTCCCAAATTTCAGCAACTCGCCGTGGGTGACAAGATTTTCTTGGGTCGCGAGAACTCACCGTGTCAATTGTGGATCCGCCGCGCGCGTTTGCTTTGAGCTACCAGGCTCGCGGCATGCAGTGGGTATGGCAGTTTGGCCTTTATCCACTTGACGACCAACACACGCGATTGGTTTCGCGCGGCACCGAGCGTGTCCCGAACACCGCTGCCGCGGGGCTGTTCATGCGAACCATGGAGCCGGCGGCGTTCGTGATGACGCGTCGGATGCTGCTCGGCGTGAAACAGCGGGCCGAGGCGATGTGAGCCTCAGCACTCGGGCGTCTCAGGTAGATGGCCGCCTTGCCGTGTGACGAACCTCGTCAGCCGGCCCAGGCGCCGGGCCGCGTGACCCAGACAGCCGGTTCTGTTTGGCGACGGACAGCTGCGGTCTCCCATTCATCGATCGCCATCGGGGGCCACCCATGACGTATTGGCCCGACGTGTTCACGCACTGGCTCACTCTGTGGTTGTAAGCGCAGGACCAAGATATTTCTGATACCAGTGCTACAGCATACAGTCGTTCACCGAACCGTTGCGTCAGACGGCTGCTTCCGGGTAACCTACACAGGCGTACGTTCCCGACCCGTGACTTGCTCAGCAGTGGGTTTCTGGCGCCGGGGTTGGGGAGTTTCGGCAAAGGGGGTTTGGCCGATGACTGAAGTTGCAGTTCACGACGGATATCCGACACATCGCCGCAAGGTTCGCTTCGACTGGTCGGACACCCCGCTGCACTGGGTGCCCGATGATCCGTTCTCCACGCACATGATGAATGTGTTGCATCTGCTGCTGCCAGCCGGCGAGCGGTGGTTTATTCAGGTCGTCAACGACGCGGCGCCGATGGTTGACGATCAGGAGCTGAAGGCGGCCATCAAACCGTTTGTGCAGCAGGAGGCATGGCACGCGTGGGCACATCAGATGGTGTTGCAGCATTTGGCCGAGCAGGCCATCGACACCAAGCCCTACACCGACCGATTGTCGAACTGGCTGTCCGCGCTGGGTGACCAGAAGCCGGGCTGGCCGATGATGTTGCAGCGGTGGTGGCTGTATCTGCGCCTGGCCGATGTCGCCGCGCTCGAGCACTTCACCGCTGTGTTGGGCCAGTGGGTGATCCAGAATCGCGGCTTGGACTATGCGGGCACCGACCCGGTCATGCTCGATCTACTGCGCTGGCATGGGGCCGAGGAGATCGAGCACCGCTCGCTGGTCTTCGATGTCTATCAGAATGTGTGCGGAAGTTATCCGCTGCGGGCGTTGTCGATGCTTTTGACCATGCCGCAGTTTTTGTTCTGGTGGCTGGCGGGGGTGCGGTTCCTGATGGCGCACGACCCGACCGTTGACGCCAAACCGCGGTGGAGAGACTGGCTGCGAGCCGCGCGACAATACCGGGTGCCCGGGCCGTGGCAGCTGATTGTGGCCGTCACGCTGCGCTACCTACGGCCGGGCCATCACCCCAGCACCGAGGCATCCACGCAGATGGCAATGGACTACCTAGCGTCCTCGCCGGCCGCACGGGCCGCCCGCGAAAACGCCGAAACACTCCAGGATTCAGACGAGCCAGGCCGGTAAACGAGATAGCTGAGCTCACAAGTGATCTCGCGTCGAGGTGTTCTTCCCAACGGCGGGGCGAGTGTGCTGGGTAAAGCAACAGAATAGGGACAATTGCATACCACATCCAGACATTTTGTGAGGGGGATTGCATGCTAGAGCGAAAGTTAGAGCGCGCCACCGACGTTGCCTTTGAGGCGGTGAACGCGACCGCTATCCATCTTTGCCGCATTGTGGGGCTTGTCTCCGCGGCGCTGGGGCGGGTCGCCCAGGAAGTCGCAGACTTGGTTTGGGACTACCAAGATTTGGTGGGTGATTTGCGTCAGTCCGACCGCGGCAGAGACGGCCTGCATGACGCGGATCCCATCGACTTGCGTTGGCCCGCAACCGGATATCGGGGTGCGACCACACCATCCCATCACCTATCTGATGTCGGATTCATCGACCTGCGCCAGCAGCTCAACTGACATGCCGGTGCTCCTGAAACCAGCTGAATCGGTTGGGCGCGAGTGTCGAGCAGGCCGCCATGCATCGGGTTCCCTCAGCCTCCGCTGTTTCATCGCGGCCGTTCGGCAACGACGCGCTAGGCAGAGGCCATCGCTTTAACCGCTGATCCGCTTTGAGATTGCTCGGCTGAGTAAATCCGTGGCATCGTGGACGCTGATGGGGCGCCCCACCCGATCTCCCTCAACGACGTCGTTGTAGTTGGCTCGGTTCCGGTGCTGCGATGGGCAGACGGTGGAGGAAATGCTCGTGGTTTGGCCCTCGATGAACCGAATCATCGAAATCGTTCAGCCGGGACTCAGCAATATCGGCTGCTGTAATGGTAGAAGTCAATTCCGACACCTAGCGAAGGGAGCGCGGCAGTGGACACCGAGACCGTGGACCGCCAATTCAGTGCGCTGCAGCACCAGGCGCAACAAACCGTAACGCTGATCCAAACGCTGGCCGACAAATTGTCCACCGCGGCCACCGCAGGCGACCCTAATGCCCGCGAGTGGGGACTGGACCTCAAGGAGATCGCGTTAGCGATCCGCGACGAGCAAAGCACCACCACGGAGCTCCTGCAGGCGATTCACGCCCTCGTCGACAACCATGTCGCGGCCACCGAGCCGTCCGCGCCGCCGTACTACCCGCCAACCGCCCAGTATGCGCAACCGCCGCAATACCAGGTCCCGTACCAACCGCAGTACCAGCAGCCCGCGCCGTCCGGCGGTGGAGCGCTGCAGCGGTTCCTTGGCGGACGGTTCGGCCAGGCGATCGTCACCGGCGCGGGCATCGGCATCGGCGACGACATCGTCAACAGCATCTTCGACAGACTCTGAGCTGAAACGGTGTTCGGCCCAGCAAGGGGTCGGGCGGGTAGCAGGCGGTGAGCGGGTTGTGCCCTCATCATCGCGTCTGGCTGAGACAGCCGCGCACCAGACCGGCGAATTCTGTCGCGCACTCCACAGGCGTGAAATGGCCTGCCTCTCCACGGAAATAGACCTCGACGCGCGTGAAATAGCTGTCGAGGCGGTCAGCCCACTCGGGCGGGAATAACGGGTCATCCTCTGGCCAAAGGACCTGGGCAGGCACGCACTAGATGCTTGTCGGAGTCACCGAAGCCACGCAGGTCGGGGACCACGATGTCGGCTATGTCGGCGAGCTGGTTAACCACCTGGTCGTAGTCGTGACGATGGCCTGGCCAGCCGTGCAACAAGACCGCTGGTGGCTGGTTAGGGGATCCGAAACGGTCGAATGCCAACCGAAACCCATCCACGGCTCTGCTTAACGATGCCATCACCCACCATTCTCACCGCACAGAGCCGCTTCCGTAGGGGCTCTGCGGGCGGCCATCTCAGTGCCGACTCATGCGGCAGTAGCGCTTCATCGACGTGGGATAGGGGAGACCACCTTGAGCCTGCTCAGGCTGAAGGCATGACGCCAGCCAGACCAAGCATCAATACGATCCCGGGCAACAGGTTTGTCACCTGGTGCGCGACGATGCTGCCCAATAGACCACCGGAGTACAACCGCGCGAGCGCGATCGGGATGGCCACCACCACCAACAGCGGGGCTCGGGTGAACTCGAGATGGGCCAACGCGAACACCACGGTGGTGACCACCAGCGCGACCCACCGCCCCCAACGCCGATCGACTGCTCCCCAGAGCAGCCCGCGGTAGACGATCTCTTCGCACAGCGGCGCGACGAACACCACGATGAGAAACACGGCCACCGCCCACGGCCAGGAGGCCCGGACGCCGCCGAACACCCTACCTACGGCGGAATTCGCGTGTGGCCCGACGATCGAGGTGTAGACCAGCGACGCCGGCATCGTGACCAATAACCCGCCGAAACCGAACATCAACCCGAGCCGCAGCCCACGCCACGACCAGTGCAGCCGCAGGTCGGTGCGGGGGCCATTACCGCGCAGCTTCGTGATGAGCATGGCCAGCCCGGCCGCGATCACCGTGGGAACGGCTACCGCCAGTGCAAGCATCCCGGCAGACAGGCGACCGTGACCGATAAGGACAACTGCGAACGAGGCCGAGGCAAGCAGGCGGACCAGTTCGACCAGCAGGTAGGCACCAATACCCCAGCGGTGGGTAGGAGGTACGGAATCGGAAACCAGTGCCGGACTCGGGCCGCTCGAGGGCTCGGGCGCCACAGTCTCATGGGCCCGCTCGCCTTCCACGGCCCTGACGCTACCGCAGTTCCACCGGTGGGTTGGCGGCGCGATGCAGCCACAGGAACTTGTTCTGTCCGGCGCCGCCTGCCAGGAAGGGCCTTACCACCAGCGGATAGGCCTTCATCGCCTCCGCCTTGGAGATCACTTCGGGCCTTTCGAGGGCATACTCTTGCCCATTCCAGGTGAGCGTGCATTTCCCGGCGGCGAGCACGTTGTCGCACCAGTCCACATGGGGGTATGCCACCGCCAGCACGAAACCATCACCGAGCGGGTAGGCACTCAATGGAGTGATGTAGGGTCGGCCGCTGCGCCGACCGACGTGGTGCAACGCGGCGAGGTTGAAGTAGAGCATTCCCACGCGGGTGCCGGCGAACTTCCGGGCAAAACGATTCCCCCGCTTGGAGAGCTGGCGCGTGCGGTCGCTGACCCATCGCACCCGCAGCAGCATCCCCCAGCCGAGCAAGAACAGATAGGCCGCCGCGACGGCCCCGGCCAGAACGATGGGTACCGTCAAAAGCGCACGCAGCAAACAGATTACCGGGTAGGAGCGCTTCATGTGCTTACTCGCTTCCTGTCGGTATGAGATGGCAGCTTGGCGGAATGGTGTCGGTTCGGCGCTCGTACACCCACCTCCGCCCCACAGCTTAGCTGCAATGGCCGCAAGATTTCGATAGCTGCATAAAAAGAGGGGCTGTCCGTTATGGTAGGCAGATGTCATCGTTGCGAGAGCGCAAACGTGCCCGCACCCGCCAGGCCCTGATCGACGCCGCAGTCGAGCCTGTTCGAGCACCGCGGCTACTACAAACGACCATTGCCGACATCACGGCCGCCGCCGACATCAGCCCGGGAACGTTTTTCGGATACTTCGCCAACAAGGAGGACTTGCTGTTCACCGACCCC
>DATJBA010000418.1:0-3353 GCA_035515675.1 Mycobacterium sp. | reverse complement strand
CCTCAGTTCGAGGCTGGAGCACCGAGTTCAGATGATCCGTGCACCCAGCACAAGCTCGTCTTGCGGCGATCGATTTTGCCCACCGGCAATCTCGCCAGCCTGTGCTGATGGCGCGCGCGATGTCGTCGCGACACTCCCGGGTACACCCGATGCCTGAAAGGCACCGAAAAGTGACGACAGACAAATCCTTCGTCGATCTCGGCGTGCGCGGACCACTGATCAGGGTGCTCGCCGCGCAGAACATCAAACATCCCTTCCCGATTCAGGTCGCGACGCTCCCCGATTCCCTCGCCGGCCGAGACGTCCTCGGCCGCGGCAAGACAGGCAGCGGAAAGACGCTTGCGTTCGCGATTCCGACGGTAAGCAGGCTCTCGGGAGGCAAGCGGCGCCCGTCGCGACCGTCGGGTTTGGTGCTGGCGCCCACCCGCGAGTTGGCGACCCAGATCACCGCGACGCTGGAGCCGTTGGCCAGCGCGTGCGACCTGCGGGTCACCACGGTCTTTGGCGGCGTTCCGCAAACCCGCCAGGTGACCACCCTCAAATCCGGCATAGACATCGTGGTGGCCTGCCCGGGCCGGCTCGAGGACCTGATGAAGCGACGCTTGATCAGCCTCGACGCCGTCGAGATCACGGTGATCGATGAGGCGGATCACATGGCCGATCTCGGTTTTCTGCCGGGGGTCACCCGTATCCTGGCCGCCACACCGGCGGGTGGCCAGCGGCTGTTGTTCTCTGCGACTCTCGACAACGACGTCAAAAAGCTCGTCAACCGGTTCCTCCGGAACGAGGTGTTGCACTCCGTCGATGAGCCGAACGCACCGGTGTCCGCGATGACCCATCACGTCTTCCACGTCGCGGATGCCGAAGCGAAGAAGGAGCTGGCGCACCGGCTGGCCTCCGGCACCGGGCGCCGGATCCTGTTCCTGCGCACCAAACACCAGGCCCGCAAGCTCGCCAAGCAGCTCACCGAATCGGGAGTTCCGTCCGTTGACTTGCACGGCAACCTGTCTCAGCCCGCGCGCGACCGCAACCTCGCGGCGTTCACCGCGGGCGAGGCGCGGGTGTTGGTGGCAACCGATATCGCCGCGCGGGGCATGCACATCGACGAGGTCGAGTTGCTAGTGCATATCGATCCGCCCAGTGAGCACAAGGCCCACCTCCATCGTTCCGGGCGCACCGCGCGCGCCGGAAGCACGGGCGACGTCGTCACCTTGGTGCTACCCGAGCAGCGCAAGGACACCCAAGCGTTGATGCGCAGGGCCGGCATCCATGTCAACCCGCAGCAGGTCGCCGTTGCTCGGCGGCGGTGCATGCGCTGGTCGGTGAGCTTGCCCCCTACCACGCTCCCACCACCAAGGCCGCCCCAGCGCGCCCTTCCCAGCCCCGTCGATCGGGCGCCGCCGGACAACGGCGTCGTCGTGGCGGCGCTCAATCGTCGACAACCGGCGACGCTGCCCGCACCGAGACGACCGAATCACACCGCAGCCCCGGCGCGCCGCGGGCCAAACGTCGTCGCCGGTCCAGTCGCCCACAATGCAGTACCCGGTAGGCCCAGCGCACGGAAACCCGGGCAGCGGCACCGCGCCGACCACGATCCCGAAGAGGAACAAGGTGCCAGTCGACCCGATGCCGGATCGCCGAATAGGCGACGTTTTCCGGTCAACGGGTGAGCGGCGGTATTGGTCAGCACGCGGTGTCGCTGCTAGACCTTCAGTACACGCCCCGCCGGAGGTATTGTCAACGGTGTTGACGAACATCGTAGATAGGACGCCAGGATCCCCATGCCAAACCCGGACCGGTAGAACGGCACGCACGGAGTTGCGGATCACGCACCAGGGACCGCTACACACTCCGCTGGCATGATCGGCGCTGCCATGATCGGCGACATGAGGCGAGTAGTGGGCGCGCAGCTCGACGTGGACATCAGCGCGCCGACGACGCTGGAGTTGCAGATCGCGGTGGCGCCGCATCCCCACACCCAGGTGTTCGAGTCATTGTCGTTCGTCTTGAACGGAAATTACGGCAATGGAGATCAGCGGCGTGCACGGCAACCGGATCCATAAGTTTGAGGTGGCGGTCGGCAACCTCAAAGTTGGCTATGGGGCGACGATCGTCGGACGGACCGACCCGGCGCCGGTGACTGACTATGACCTGTCCATGTACCTGCGGCCCAGCCGCTACGCCGAAGCCGACAAGTTCTTTGGTTTTGCCGCAACCGAATTCGGTGAATACGTCGATTCGACGACATTGCTGGAGAAGGTGTCGTCGTGGGTGGGCGGCCGGCTGAGCTATATGCCGGGCTCCAGCGACCCGATTGATGGCGCGGTCGACACCCTACTCGCCGGTGTCGGCGTATGCCGCGACTTTGCGCATCTGGTGGTGGCGCTGCTGCGCGCGGTCAAAGTACCCGCCCGCCTGGTGTCGGTGTACGCGCCGGGGCTGTCCCCGATGGACTTCCACGCGTGGCCGAGGCGTTCGTCGAGGGCCAATGGCGCGTCGTCGACGCGACCCTGCTGGCGCCGCGGCAGTCGCTGGTGCGCATCACCACCGGACGCGACGCCGCCGACACCGCCTTCCTCGACAACCACAAGGGCGCCATCACGCTGAACGACATCGCAGTGACGGCAGTCGTTGACGGCGACCTACCCAAGGATTCAATCGACCAACTGGTGTCAATCCGCTGAAGGGCCGCGGGGTCACGAGCAGCCGCCAGGCGAAGCCGCAAGTGTCTTCTTACCTGGACCGGGGTGAGCCGGGGTGGGTCCGGCTTGCGGTTAGGCCGGTGAGCAGCAGGTCGAGGCCGCGGTCGAGTTCGGCGGCGCCGTCGTAGGAGGCGAGGGCGGGTGCCAGCGCACGCAGGTGGGGGAATTCGGTGATCGGCAGTCGGTGCAGGCCGAGGCGCAGTACGTCGTCGGTTTCCTCGGGTCGTTCGACCACCTCCTGCAGCTCGTTGAGGATGTGGCCATGCAAGAAGCCGAACAGCAGCCGGTAGATATGCAGCGCGTCGACTCCGGTGAATCCGGCGGAGGTGAGCAGCGTCAGCACGTCTTCGAGTGGACGTAGCATTCCCGGCGGTCGTTGCCCCAGCGGGGTGGCCAGGGGCCGAGTGACCAACAGCGGCACGACGTTCGGGTGTGTTATGGCCAGCCGGCGAAAGTCATGGGCGACGATGCGCAATTGGGCGGCCCAGTCCGGGTCTGCGGTGTCCACGGTTAGTTGCCCCAGCACGATCTCGGCGACGCCGTCGAGCACTGCAGCCTTGTTGGGTAGGTGACGGTAGAGCACCGTCGGATCCCGGCCCACCGCGTCGCTGAGTCGGCGCATGGATAATCCGTCCACGCCATCGCGGTCAA
>DATJBA010000417.1:0-2916 GCA_035515675.1 Mycobacterium sp. | reverse complement strand
CCCGGTGCAGGTGGTGCACGAGTGGAACACCGCCGTGCACGTGCAGGACAACGAGTCCGACCCGAAGAAGCGGGCATTCACCAAGGCGGAGCTGCACGCGTTCTTCGAGCACGCCGACAACGAGGTCGCCCGCATCCGCGCTTTCGGCCGCAAGGGCTGGCTGCCCGCCTTCCGGGACGCGACGCTGTTGAAGACAGCTTACGCTTTCGGGTTGCGCCGCAACGAAACTCGCATGTTGGATGCCGCCGATTTCGGTGTCAACCCGCACGCGCCGGAGTTCGGGGGGTTCGGCCGCTGCCAGGTCCGTTACGGCAAAGCCAAGAAGGGCTCGCCCCCCAAACGGCGAGGCGTGTTGACCGTGTGGGATTGGGCGGCCGAGGTGCTCGAGGAGTGGTTCACCGAGATCCGGCCGCTGTTGGGTGTCGACGGCAATCCGGCGGCCTGGCCGTCCGAGCGTGGGCCCAGGATCGGCTGTCAACGCCTGGACTCCCGTTTCGCGGCCTACCGCGACGCGCTGGGCCTAGACGCGGGGCTCGACTTCCACGGGCTTCGGCGTTCCTATGTGACCCATCTGATCGAGGACGGCTGGGATCCGCGGTTCGTGCAGGAGCAGGTCGGCCATGAGCACGCCAGCACGACCTCCATCTACACCTGCGTGTCCTCGGACTACCGCACCCGCACTCTGCGTCGGCACCTGGACTCCATCGTCGCTGCCGCGCTGAAAACCCAGGAAGGCAGGCAGGCATGACACGTGTTGTCGGCTACAAGTGGCAGCTACGCGAACTGATGGCCACCCGTGGCAAGTTCACCGCCACCGAACTGGTTCCGCTGCTGCGCGAACGCGGCATCGACCTGTCCGCCTCCCAGGTCCACCGCCTGGTCTCCGGGACACCGGAAAGGCTGTCGTTGCAGGTTCTTTCCGCACTGTGCGACATCCTCGGGTGCGCCGCGTCGGACCTGGTCGTCACCACCGCCGACAACGCTGGGGTCCGCCGCACCGCGACCGACGAGAAGCCCGCAGCGAGCACCGTCGAGAAACTGCGGCCGCGCCGGGCACGGATCCTCCCGGACGCATGAGCCCCGCCTACGCGACCGCCGAACAGTTCGAACGCTGGTATAAGAAGACCTGCGCGCGGTGCGGCCGGCTTCGCTGCTTCGCCGCCGCGACCTGGCCCGACGGGCACGTCTGCCGCACCTGCCACGACCGGGCGCTCAAAGTCCGTGGCCGCTGCCCCGGCTGCGACGTCGAGCGGGTGCTGCCCGGCATCCGCACCGGCGACCAGGCGCCGATCTGCGCCGATTGCGCGGCATTCACCATGTCTTACCGCTGCGCCCGATGCGGGCAGGAAGGCAAACTCCACGCCCGCCACCTGTGTACGCGCTGCACCTTCTGCGACGAACTCACCAACGTACTCTCCGCTGGCAGCGGAACCATCCGACCTGAACTCGTCCCGCTCGCCGAGCACCTGCTCGCGATGAACAACCCACTGACGGGTCTGACCTGGCTGCATCCTCGCAAGGGCCGCGACCGGACACCGGCGGACTTGCTGGCCGAACTCGGCCGCGGTGAGATCGAGCTGACCCACATCGCGTTTCACACCCTGCAACCCTGGCGGGCCGCGGCGCACCTGCGGGAATTGCTGATGGCCTGCGGGGTGTTGCCGGTTGTCGACAAGCAGATCTGCCTGTTCGAGAGATGGCTGGTCGAGCACCTGGCCGGCATCACCGACGCGGGGCACGCCAAACTGATCCGGCGGTTCGCCACCTGGGATGTGCTGCCTCGGCTTCGCACGCGGGCCGAGCGCAAGCCGCTCACCGCTGCCAGCCGCCGGGGGTTCGCCGACCAAATCAACCAAGCCACACAGTTCCTCGGCTGGCTGGCTGCCCACGACCGAACACTGCACGATTGCGGCCAGGCTGACATCGATGCCTGGCACGCCGAGCACGGCACCCACGCCCGCACCTATCTGCGGGGCTTCCTGCACTGGTGCGCGGCAAACAAACTCACCCGCCGATTCCGACTGCCCACCACCGTGATTCCCCCGGCCACACCCATCCCGCAGCGCGAGCGCATCGACCTAATCGGCCGCCTGCTCACCCAGACCGATCAACCCCTGCGGTCTCGGGTCGCCGCCACAATCGTGCTGCTCTACGCCCAGCCCGTCAGCCGCATCGTCCGCCTCACTACCGACGACGTGATCCACGACGGCGACCAAATACTCCTGCGCGTCGGCGAACCACCGTCCCCGGTCCCCGGCCCGGTCGTCGAGTTGCTGCTAGCCTGGATCGGCCAGCGAACCAACATGAACACCGCCACCAACCGCGACTGCCGTTGGCTGTTCCCCGGCCGCCGCGCCGGTCAGCCGATGCACCCATCAACGCTGAGCGCTCTGATCACCGCCCTCGGTGTTCCCAACGTCGCAGGTCGCGTAGCCGCGATGCACCAACACGTCCTCGAGATGCCCGCACCGGTCGTCGCCGACGCCCTCAGCTACCACCACGTCACGACCACCCGAGTCGCCGCGCACGTCACCGCCAACTGGACCCGCTACGCCGCAGGCCCGCGACCACGGACGCCGTCCGGTTGGGAATCACGAACTCGCGACAGCTGATCATGCGACCTCACCAGTACCGATCCCGTTACCGCACGGTTCGCCAGCCAGGCTTTGGGTTACTCTGTCGCCTCGCGGGCAACCATCCCGAACTGAGCCAGCACCATGCGGCCGGCCCTACATGAACCGTCCGCGCCGCTTGAACGCGACCACGTCCTCAGGTGCTAGCGGGAGTTTCCGGCCTTCGTAGCTGATCGGCGTGTCTTGTGTTGTGGTGCTTGAGGTTTGTGTGACGGGAGTGTATTACCCATATATGGCGTCGATCGTGGGAAAGCGCCGCGGCAAGCAGACCTACTACTACCTG
>DATJBA010000416.1:0-31698 GCA_035515675.1 Mycobacterium sp. | reverse complement strand
GACGGCACGCAGATCCGTCGGGTTTTCATGCAGCTGCAGGTACAGCAGGAAGGCGCCGCCGCCGGTCATCGACAAATATTTCGCCCGGGCGCGGGGGTCGCGGCTGGGCTTGAGCAGCCCCGTTCGCACCCCGTCGTCCAGGTATGCCTCGGCGTCATCGATCATCTTCTGCCACAATGCTTTTGCCAACTCACCGCCGGCCTGCATGCTGCGCACCAGGTAGGCCATCAACGGCGCGTAGGACTCGATCTCGGCCATCTGGGCAAACCACGTGGCGGGATCCGTGGACCGCATCGCCTCCGACTTGCCGCTGCGGACCTCTTCGGCGATGTAGTCGTCGCAGGCCTTGCGCAGGTTCTCCTTGGAGCCGAAGTGGTGGATGACCAGCGCGGCGCTCACCCCCGCCGCTTCGGCGATCGCTCGCAGGCCGGTGTCGAACCCGTTCTCGCCAAACTGCTCGATGGCCGCGTCACGGATCCGGGCGGCGGCGGTCAGGTCGGCTGAACGCATGTTCAGTACACTAAACGCGCGTTCAACCGACAGTCAATGGGGCGCGCCGTCAGGAATTCGTAAAGGTTTTGTCGACGCGGTCCGGTCAGTCCCGGACCGCGGCCAGCAGACCGTCGCCGAGCGGCACCAGCGCGGGGGTGAGCCGCTCGTCCTCGGCGATCAGCCGGGCCGCCTCGCGCACCGCGGTCACCTCGGCGTCGCGGGCCGCGGGATCACCGGCCCGGCCGCCCAGCGCCGCTCGGTGCACCACGATGACGCCGCCGGAGCGCAGCAGCCGGACCCCCTCGACGACGTAATCGGGCTGGTCGATCGGGTCGGCGTCGATGAACACCAGGTCATAGGATTCGTCGGCGAGCCGGGTGAGCACCTCCTGACCGCGGCCGCTGATCAGCCTGGTGCGCGACGGCCCGACGCCGGCTTCGGAGAATGCCTGCTTGGCGAGCCTCAGATACTCGGGCTCGATATCGATCGTGGTCAAGACGCCGTCGTCGCTCATGCCCGACAACAACCAGAGTCCGCTGACCCCCGCGCCGGTGCCCACCTCGGCGACGGCCTTGCCGCCGCTGAGCTTGGCCAGCAGGCTCAGCAGCGCACCGACCGCGGGGGTCACCGCCCCGGCGCCGATCTCCACGGCGCGCTCACGGGCGGCCGCCAGCAGCGCATCCTCCGATATCGACGCCTCGGCGTGCGCGCACAGTGACTCGGCCCGGCTGGGGGCCGCCTGGCCGGGGGTTGCCGGGGTTTTAGTGTCGCTGGCTTCCATGCCCCGCAGCGTATTCCAATTTGCGGCGCGGTCGGGCAGGCGCGCCTGAGCCGGACCGCTCCGACACGCCCGGACCCCGCGGGGCGACGAAGCTCACTCACTCATCGATCCGCCCTGCTCACCGCAGGTAACGAAATGGTTTCTCAGCTAAACTTCAGATTGCTCCTATGCCCCGCATACGCCGATGGGCGACGGTATCCGTATGGAACGGGGAGTGGGCCGGACCGGGGATACATCCCGCCGGAATGGGAATACACAGTGGCAGCTTCGCGTTGACGCGGTCGACGAACTGCCGAACCTGGAGGGCAGGGAAATTTCGGAGGATCCAATCATCACAGCGCTGTTGAGCCCGGCCACCATGTCTCACCCCCAGGACTGCCGGGACGACGACTGGGTGGAAACGACGGACGCGTTACAGGGCACCGCGGTGTTCGACGCGACGGGGGACAAGGCAACGATGCCGTCGTGGGACGAGCTGGTGCGCCAGCACGCCGACCGCGTGTACCGGCTGGCCTACCGGCTCTCGGGCAGCCAGCAAGACGCTGAGGACCTGACTCAGGAGACCTTCATCCGGGTTTTCCGGTCGGTCCAGAATTACCAGCCCGGAACCTTCGAAGGATGGCTGCACCGCATCACGACCAACCTGTTCCTCGACATGGTGCGCCGACGCGGCCGCATCCGGATGGAAGCGTTGCCCGAGGATTACGACCGGGTGCCCGCCGATGAGCCCAACCCCGAGCAGATCTACCACGATTCGCGGCTTGGGCCTGACCTGCAGGCCGCCCTGGATTCGCTGCCGCCGGAATTTCGTGCCGCGGTTGTGCTGTGTGATATCGAAGGTCTGTCCTACGAGGAGATCGGTGCCACCCTGGGCGTGAAGCTGGGCACCGTACGCAGCCGCATACACCGCGGACGTCAGGCGTTGCGCGACTATCTGGCCGCACGCCCCGAACATGGCACCCGTGCCAACGCACCGCACATCGAATCGGCTTAGCTCGGCAACCCGCCCGAACGAGCGGGGCCAAACGGCCCCTGAAGAGTCGTGAGGTATTGGGCACCACCTCGCGCTACATTCGAGGTATAGGTGGCAACGAAGGGAGCTGGTGATGGCCGACCGAGGACATGTGTTCCGGCGCGCGTTCTCCTGGCTCCCCGCACAGTTCGCCTCCCAGACTGATGCACCGGTCGGCGCGCCGCGCCGGTTCGGTTCCACCGAGCACCTGTCCGTCGAGGCGATCGCCGCCTTCGTCGATGGTGAGCTGCGGATGAACGCACACTTGCGGGCCGCGCATCATCTCTCGCTGTGCCCGCAATGCGCGGCCGAAGTCGAGGATCAGAGCCGGGCGCGTGCGGCCTTGCGCGACTCCCGCCCTATC
Organism: Mycobacterium sp.; assembly: GCA_035515675.1. Taxonomy (GTDB): domain Bacteria; phylum Actinomycetota; class Actinomycetes; order Mycobacteriales; family Mycobacteriaceae; genus Mycobacterium. The sequence continues at coordinate 29,049 of DATJBA010000416.1, read as the reverse complement.
CGTATCCCCAGCGCATTGCTCGGGATGCTGTCTGATATCCCGCACTGTTCGCCGGACGACACGACATCGCAAGTATCCGACCGTTTCACCGACCGCGATGCGCGTGACCAGCGTAAGCGTCGGTAGCTTGACAGCTGCCAGCCGGAACCAAGTGGTTGATGGCGGACGCGCGTACATCCATCCGCGCGTTCATGCTGACCAACACCGAACCGTGGATACTAGGGTGGACACGGACAACGCCGGTGCGGCGTATATCGCCCCGTAAGAGGCCTGTCTTAAGCGCTGAGAAAAGGATTTAGAAGAGGAGCACGTGACCTCCGACCACGGCAACGACAGCGGCAGTAACAGCGGCCAGCGCTTAGCGCCGCGCCCCATCTCCCGGCCACCGGTCGACCCCGCATCGCGTCAAGCGTTCAGTCGTCCCGATGGGCTCCGGGGGTCTTTTGTGGCGGAGCGCGTGCGCCCGCAGAATTACCGGGACCAGGGTGAGTTCAGTCCCCACGATCAACCGGCCGATCCGGTCCTTCAGGAGGCGTTCAGCCGGCCCGTCGGCAGTTCCGAGTCGCTGCAGCGCCATCCTATTGATTCGGGTGCGCTGGCTGCCGAGAAAGACGGTGCCGAGCCAGAAGGGCTCGACGATCCCTGGCGTGACCCCGCGGCTGCGGCCGCTCTGGGAAGCCCGGCCGTTGCTCCACCGCTACCACAGACCGTGCTGGGCTACGGCGGCAAGCTCGGTGTGCGCGACGTGCTGTTCGGACGCAAGGTGTCTTACCTCGCGTTGGTCGTCCTGCTGCTTATCGCGCTGGTGATCGGCGCGACCGGCGGTGTGATCGGTCGCAAGACGGCCGAGGTCGTCGAAGCGTTTACCACCTCGAAGGTGACGCTGGCCACCAATAACAATGCTGAAGGACCGGCCGGCCGGTTCGCCAAGGTGGCGGCCGCGACCGCCGACTCCGTGGTGACTATCGAGTCGAAGAGCGACCAGGAAGGCATGCAGGGCTCCGGCGTCGTCATCGACGGCCGCGGCTACATCGTCACCAATAACCACGTGATTTCCGAGGCGGCGAACAATCCCAGCCAGTTCAAGACGACGGTGGTGTTCAACGATGGCAAGGACGTGCCCGCCAACCTGGTGGGGCGCGACCCCAAGACCGACCTGGCCGTGCTCAAGGTAGACAACGTCGACAATCTGACCGTGGCCCGGCTCGGTGATTCCGACAAGGTACGCGTCGGCGACGAGGTCCTCGCCGCCGGCGCGCCGCTGGGGCTGCGCAGCACCGTGACCCACGGCATTACCAGCGCGCTGCACCGACCCGTCCCGCTCTCGGGGGAGGGCTCTGACACCGACACCGTCATCGACGCCATTCAGACCGATGCTTCGATCAACCACGGCAACTCCGGCGGCCCGCTGATCGATATGGATTCCCAGGTGATCGGTATCAACACCGCGGGTAAATCGCTGTCCGACAGCGCGAGTGGGCTGGGCTTTGCGATCCCGGTCAACGAGGTGAAGGCGGTTGCGCAAACCCTGATCAGAGACGGGAAGATCGTGCACCCGACTATCGGGATCAGCACTCGGTCAGTGAGCAACGCGATCGCTTCGGGCGCCCAGGTCGCCAATGTGAAGACAGGAAGTCCCGCGCAGAAGGGCGGAATCCTGGAAAACGATGTGATAGTCAAGGTTGGTAACCGCAACGTCGCTGACGCCGACGAGTTCGTCGTGGCCGTAAGACAGCTGACCATCGGCCAGGACGCCCCGATAGAGGTGGTCCGCGATGGTCGGCACGTCACGCTAACGGTTAAACCAGACCCCGATAACGGTTAGATGTTCGCCAACATCGGCTGGGGAGAAATGCTCGTACTCGTCGTGGTCGGGTTGGTGATTCTTGGCCCGGAGCGGCTCCCGGGTGCCATCCACTGGACGGCCAACGCACTGCGGCAGGCGCGCGAATACCTCAGCGCTGTGACCAGCCAGCTGCGGGAGGACATCGGACCCGAGTTCGACGAACTGCGTGGTCCGATCAGTGAGCTGCAGAAACTACGGGGTATGACACCACGCGCCGCGCTGACCAAGCACCTCCTGGACGGCGATGACTCCTTCTTCACCGGGAACTTCGACAGGCCGGTTAATCGAGCTGCGGCCAAGCCGGTAGAGCCGGCCCGCCCGCCTGCGGGCCCTGCTACAGCAGCGATCGGGGGGCCGATGTTTGCCGCTGAACAGCACGCCCCCGACCACGCCCCATTCGACACCGACGCGACCTGACCCGAAACGGCCGCAGGCCCCACTCCTCAGCGCAGCGTCGGGTCGAGCCCCAGCGACACGCCCGCTAGTCCGCGACGCCGTGACGACAGGCTGTCGGCTACGCCGCGCAGCTCCTTGCCCACCGGAGAGTCGGGCGCGCTCAGCACGATCGGAGTGCCTGAATCACCGGCGGCCACCAGCGCCGGGTCCAGCGGGATCTGCCCCAGCAGCGGCACGTCGGCGCCGACCGCACGCGACAACCGCTCGGCGACCTGCTGGCCGCCGCCCTCACCGAATACCTGCATCGTTGAGCCGTTCGGCAGCGTAAGCCCCGACATGTTCTCCACGACGCCGACGATCCGTTGGCGGGTCTGCAATGCGATGCTGCCCGCTCGTTCGGCAACCTCGGCCGCGGCCAGCTGTGGTGTGGTCACCACCAGGATCTCCGCGTTGGGGATCAGCTGAGCCACCGAGATGGCGATGTCGCCGGTTCCCGGCGGCAGATCGAGCAAAAGGACGTCCAGATCGCCCCAATAGACGTCCGCCAGAAACTGTTGCAATGCCCGGTGCAGCATCGGCCCGCGCCACACCACCGGCGTGTTGCCCTGGGTGAACTGGGCGATCGAGATGACCTTGACGTCGTGAGCGATGGGCGGCAAGATCATCGACTCAACCTGGGTGGGCCGGTCGCTGCTGCCCATCATCCTGGGGATGGAATGGCCGTGGATATCGGCGTCAAGCACGCCGACCGACAGACCGCGGGTGGCCATCGCCGCCGCCAGGTTGACCGTGACCGTGGACTTTCCGACTCCGCCTTTGCCGGACGCGATCGCATACACCCGGGTCAGTGAGCCGGGCTGGGCGAACGGGATGACGGGCTCGCGGGCATCGCCGCGCAACTGTTTACGCAGCTCGGTGCGCTGCTCGTCGCTCATCACGTCCAAGCTGACCTTCACCGCCCCGGTCCCGGGAACGTCGGCGACCGCCTGGGTGATGCGCTCGTTGAGTTCGGCTTTCTTCGGGCAGCTGGCGATAGTCAGGTAAATCGCTACGTGCACGCCGCCGTCGGGGTCGACGTCAATGCTCTTGACCATCCCGAGTTCGGTGATGGGACGCCGTAGTTCGGGGTCGATCACCTTCCCTAGCGCGGCGCGGATGGCTGCACTCAGGTCGGCAGTGTCATGACTGGACATCACCCCCCGAGTCTAGTCCTGCGCGGTTCTCGGCTGATCAGCCGGCCGGACCGGGCGCCTTGGGCGGCCCCGGGGTTGCCGGTGGTGAACCCAGGGGAGGACCGAGCGGCGGGCCGGCCAGCGGACCCGGGGGGGTACCGGCGGGCGGGGCGGGCGGCATGCCGGCCGGCGGTCCCCCTGGCGCGACAGCGTCAGGTGGCGGGGGGCCTACCCACGGTGGAAGCGCCGGCGGCGGGTTTTGGGGGCCGATGCAGATCAGTGTGCAGCCAGGCAGTTGCGTCTGTACCTGCTGTGCGGGTGCCATCCACGGGAACTGCGGACTGGTCGGCTGCGGCTGGCTTAAGTCGATCAGCGGTATCCGCGCCAGCGGATCGTCCATCGGCAGACCGATGACGTTCATCGGCAGGCCGGGCCCGAGTCCCTCCGGATGCTCGTCGTGTGCGTTGCCGAGCGGCGGTGGCGGCCCGGTCATCGGTGGCAGGTTGACCGGGACAACGCCGGTCGCGTACGCCGCGGCCCAGCCGAGCACGTTCTGCGCATAGGCCATCGAGTTGTTGTAGCGCAAGATTGCGGCCATGACCTGCGACGGGTCGCGCAGGTTGAGCCCGCCGCTGCACAGGTATCGGGCTGCCGCCAGCGCGGAGTCGAACATATTCTGCGGATCGGCCACGCCATCGCCCTTGCCGTCGGCGGCGTATCGCGCCCAGGTGCCGGGCAGGAACTGCATCGGCCCCATCGCGCGCGCGTAGGTCACGCGATTGCCGACGCTGCTTTGGATGATCACCTCGTTGCCGGGCAGCGTGCCGTCCAGGGCGGGGCCGTAGATCGGGACGATCGCGGTGCCGCGTACGTCAACGGCGCCGCCGCCTGCGTGGCCCGACTCGATGCGCCCGATCCCGGCCAGCAAGTTCCAGCTGACACCGCAGCCCGGGGCGGCGATAACCATCTTCTGTTCGGCGCTGCGGTATGCGGCCAGTGCGATCGACGGAATGCCCAGTGCGCCAGGTGAATTCACGACCATCGGGGGCGGCGGCGCGGACGGAGCGGCCTTGGCGACGTGGAACGCGGTTGATGCGCGCTCGATGGCGACGACAACCGGGCCGGAGGTATCAGGGACGGCGGGCGAAACCGCGGCCACCGGGGTAATGGCGGCACGCACCGGCGGGACCTGTCCGTGGAATGAGGGAGCCGCGCCCCCGACCGCTCCGGCGAAGACCAAGGGGGTAATCACCGCTAAACCGAACGCCGGCGTCCGTGTTACGCGAAGCGCCCGCCACCGCACCGCCGCGGCTGGGCGTGCACCCCAACGTCCCCCGATGCGCACTCGACCGTCCTAAGCATCCGGCTGGTCACGAAACTATCTCTATTTAGCCTCGTGAACTAGATCACCATACATAACTCTTGTGACCAAAGTGGCGCAATGGTCAGATCGGTTCTCACCGGGATTCCTTGCGCGGTGTCGAGCACCTGGCCGATCGCCAGCACCTCGCCCGGCCGCTGCTCGAAGCGGTGCAGGGACACGCTGCCTGTGTTGAGCGTCACCGCGTCGGGCTCGATGGCGGCGACTCGCAGAATCGGAATGAAGACGCTGCGGCGGGTCATCAGATCGACGACCAGTCCCAGGACGCGCGGTTGCTGTCGAACGATGCTGATGCTGATCACGACGTCGCGAATGCGCCCGAAGGATTCGCCGAGTGGGCCCAACACCAACATCCGCGGGAGCCGCGCGATGTACACCCTGTTGACCGATCCCATGGGAGAGAGCCTAAGCAGCAGCTGGCCGGATGGCAGATGGCCAGCGTTGGCCTCGCTAATGCGAGTGCCGCTAGCGCGAATGCAGTGCGAAGATCGCGACGACCAAACTCACCACCAGAGTTGCGACGCCGATCACTATGCCGGCGACGGCCAGGCCGGAACCATCTTGGCGGCTCCGCTTGATCTGATCGAGCGCGATCGTGCCCAGCACGATAGCCACAATCGAGCCGATGCAGCAGAACAAGCCGGTGAACGACGAGATGAGCGAGGCGATCGCCAGCCCGTTCGTCCCGGGCTGGGACGGCCCGTAGCCGCCCTGATAATCCGGCGTCGGGTGATAGCCTCCCGGATACCCGCCCGGATAGGAAGGCGGCCCATAGCCGGCCGGCGACCCGCCGAATTGCGGCGGCCCCGGGGGGTACGGCGGCCCGCCATAACCTGGCGGTTGCTCGTATCCGGGCGAAGGTGGAACGGGCGGTGGGTATTCAGCCGGATAGCCAGGCGGATAACCGGGCTGCGGATACCTAGGGGGCGGATTGGCGGCTGGCGGCGAATCCCAGGGAGCTTTCCAAGCCGGCTGCTCCGGGGCCCGGCCGCCGGCTGGCGGCGGGTTAGCCTCGTCGTCGTGGGCATTCTCGCCGAAGCCACCGCCGGGACCTGTCATGGTGTTCAACCTAACCTATGCGCTGCTGGCAAATGCCACCGCAATTCGAACGCGCCAACCGCTGCATGGTGGGGTAAAACGGCGGCACGAAGGCTTGGGAGGGGGCGCCGGGGCTCTGTCGGGCCCTCATCCCACCGGCGCCTCGGGAGGCCAGGTCAGACGGGATGCTGTGTTTGCTCGCAGGTTGGTTGGAGGTCGCCTCGATAGGGTGAAACGGCCGGAGATGAGACGATGGCCAAGGCGGAGGACAATGAGTATCAATGACTAATCCTTTTCCTTTCCAGCCTGGACAAGTTCCCGGGGCAACGCCCCCGGGCCGTCGCCATGGTGTGCCCGGATTACCGACGCCGCCTAAGGGCTGGCCGGTCGGGTCTTACCCGACCTATGCCGAGGCGCAGCGCGCTGTTGACTACCTGTCCGAACAACAGTTCCCGGTCCAGCAGGTGACTATCGTCGGCGTCGATCTCATGCAGGTTGAGCGTGTCACCGGCCGCCTGACATGGGCCAAAGTGCTCGGCGGCGGCGTACTCAGCGGAGCCTGGCTCGGCCTGTTCATCGGGTTGGTGCTCGGCTTCTTCAGCCCCAATCCATGGGCCGCGCTGGTCACTGGTCTGGTCGCCGGGGTGTTCTTCGGATTGATCACCTCCGCGGTTCCGTACGCAATGGCCCGTGGCACAAGGGATTTCAGCTCGACTATGCAATTAGTCGCTGGCCGCTATGACGTACTCTGCGATCCACAAAACGCAGAGAAGGCGCGGGATCTCCTGGCGCGCCTGGCCATCTGACGCCCGCACGAGAGGCCGAATTAGTGTTGAGTCGCCGTGGGGGTGGACGCCGAGTAGGCGCAACCGTGCTGGCGGCGGTGACCATCGCAGCGGCGGTGTCGGCCTGTGGGTCCGGCAGCAACGGGCTGGTGATCAGCTTCTCCACGCCGGCCACCGACGGGGCGACATTTACTGCGCTCGCACAGGATTGCACCAAGCAACTCGGCGGCCGGTTCGCCATTCAGCAAATAAGTCTGCCCAGAGCCCCCGGCGAGCAGCGATTGCAGCTGGCCCGGCGGCTGACCGGTCACGACCGCACCCTGGACGTGATGGCGCTGGACGTGGTGTGGACCGCCGAATTCGCCGAGGCGGGCTGGGCGCTGCCGTTATCCGACGACCCGGCGGGGCTGGCCGAACCCGACGCCACTGTCGATACCTTGCCGGGCCCGCTCGCGACAGCCCGTTGGAAGCGCAAGCTGTATGCCGCACCCGTCACCACCAATACTCAATTGCTTTGGTACCGAACAGATTTGGTGAAACAACCACCGGCGGACTGGGACGGCATGGTGGCCGAGGCTACCAAACTGCACGCCGCGGGCCAGCCCAGTTGGATCGCCGTGCAGGCCAATGAGGGCGAGGGTTTGGTGGTGTGGTTCAATACACTGCTGGTGAGCGCGGGTGGTCAGGTGCTCTCCGAGGACGGCCGCCACGTCACCTTGACTGACACGCCAAAGCACCGGGCCGCCACCGTCAACGCGCTGCGGATCCTCAAGTCGGTGGCCACCGCCCCCGGAGCCGATCCATCGATCACTCGGACCGACGAGGGCACCGCGCGGTTGGCGGCCGAACAGGGTAAGGCCGCGCTCGAAGTCAACTGGCCTTATGTGCTGGCGTCCATGCTGGAGAACGCGGTCAAGGGCGGTGTGGCCTTCCTGCCGCTCAACCAGAATCCGGCGTTGGCCGGCAGCATCAACGACGTCGGGACATTCGTGCCCAACGACGAGCAATTTCGCATCGCCTATGACGCCAGCCAGAAGGTCTTCGGTTTCGCGCCCTACCCCGGTGTGGCGCCCGGCCAGCCGGCCAAGGTGACGATCGGCGGGTTGAACCTGGCGGTGGCCAGCACCACCCGTCACCGCGCGGAGGCGTTCGAAGCCGTGCGCTGCCTGCGCGGCCTGCAGAGTCAGAAGTACGTTGCGATCGAAGGCGGCCTGCCCCCGGTACGCACGTCGTTGTATTCTGACCCGCAATTCCAGGCCAAGTATCCGATGTACACTGTCATTCGCCAGCAGCTCACCGATGCCGCGGTGCGTCCGGCGACACCCGTCTATCAAGCGGTAGCCATTCGACTCGCGGCGGCGCTGAGCCCGATCACCGAGATCGACCCGGAGCGGACGGCCGACGCGCTCACCACGCAGGTGCAGAAGGCCATCGACGGGAAGGGGCTGTTGCCGTGACCGCAGCGGCCCCTGAAACGCGCGCGCCGCAGCACGCCTCGGTCGAGCTGCCCTCCCGCACCCGAAACCGGCTGCCAGAACAGCGACTGGCCTTCACCTTGGTCGCACCGGCGGCGACGCTGATGCTGGCGGTGACGGCCTATCCGATCGGCTACGCCGTGTGGCTGAGCCTGCAGCGCAACAACCTTGCCACCCCCCATGACACCGCGTTCATCGGCTTGGGCAATTACCAAACGATCTTGACCGACCGGTATTGGTGGACGGCGTTGGCGGTAACGCTGGCGATCACGGTGGTTTCGGTGTCGATCGAGTTCGTGCTGGGCTTGGCGCTGGCGCTGGTGATGCACCGCACCCTGGTCGGCAAGGGCCTGGTGCGCACCGCGGTGCTTATCCCGTACGGCATCGTCACCGCGGTCGCGTCGTACAGCTGGTACTACGCCTGGACGCCGGGGACCGGCTATCTGGCCAACCTGCTGCCGCACGGCAGTGCGCCGCTGACCGAGCAGATCCCGTCGCTGGGTATCGTCGTCATCGCCGAGGTCTGGAAGACCACGCCGTTCATGTCGCTGCTGCTGTTGGCCGGGTTGGCGCTGGTTCCAGAGGATTTATTGAAAGCCGCGCAAGTCGATGGCGCCAGCGCCTGGCGGCGGCTGACCAGGATCATCTTGCCGATCATCAAGCCGGCGGTCGTGGTCGCGCTGCTGTTTCGGACGCTGGACGCCTTCCGGATCTTCGACAACATCTACGTGCTGACCCAGGGCAACGGCAACACCGGCTCGGTGTCGATCCTGGGCTACGACAACCTGTTCAAGGGCTTCAATGTCGGACTCGGTTCGGCGATCAGCGTGCTGATCTTTCTCTGCGTAGGCATCATCGCGCTGGTCTTCATCAAGGTGTTCGGCGCCGCGGCGCCCGGTGGTGACGTCGATGGCCGCTGAGCCGGTGGGCGCGCGGCGCGCCACGATCTGGGCCGTCATCGACACCTTGGTCGTGGTGTATGCGCTTCTTCCCGTGCTGTGGATTCTCAGCCTGTCGCTCAAACCGACGTCAAAGGTCAAGGACGGCAAGCTGATTCCGTCGTCGGTGACCTTCGACAACTACCGCGGCATCTTCCGGGGCGACTTCTTCAGCTCGGCACTGATCAACTCCATCGGGATCGGGTTGATCACCACGGTGATCGCAGTGGTGCTCGGCGCGATGGCGGCCTACGCGGTTGCCCGGCTGAACTTTCCCGGCAAGCGCCTGCTTATCGGTGCCGCCCTGCTGATCACCATGTTCCCAGCGATCTCGCTGGTCACACCGTTGTTCAACATCGAACGCTTCATCGGTCTGTTCGACACTTGGCCGGGGCTGATCCTGCCCTACATCACGTTTGCGTTGCCCCTTGCCATCTATACGTTGTCGGCGTTCTTCCGGGAGATCCCGTGGGATTTGGAGAAGGCGGCCAAGATGGACGGGGCGACGCCGGGCCAGGCTTTCCGTAAGGTGATCGTCCCGCTGGCGGCGCCCGGACTGGTGACCGCGGCGATCCTGGTGTTCATCTTCGCCTGGAACGACCTGCTGCTGGCGCTGTCCCTGACTGCCACCAAGGCGGCGATCACCGCGCCGGTGGCGATCGTGAACTTCACTGGCAGTTCGCAGTTCGAGGAGCCGACTGGGTCCATCGCGGCCGGTGCCATCGTGATCACGGTCCCGATCATCGTGTTTGTTTTAATCTTTCAACGACGAATCGTGGCCGGGTTGACCTCCGGCGCTGTGAAGGGATAGCTCAATGGCCGAGATTGTGCTGGAGCACGTCAACAAGAGCTACTCCGACGGCGCGATGGCGGTGAAGGACCTGAACATCACTATCGCCGACGGCGAATTCCTGATTCTGGTCGGGCCTTCCGGCTGTGGCAAGACGACGACGCTGAATATGATTGCCGGACTTGAGGATATCTCATCAGGCGAGTTGCGCATCGGCGGCGAACGGGTGAACGAGAAGGCACCCAAGGATCGCGATATCGCGATGGTGTTCCAGTCTTACGCCCTTTACCCGCATATGACCGTGCGGCAGAACATCGCGTTTCCGCTGACGCTGGCCAAGATGAAGAAGGCCGAGATCGCGCAGAAGGTCGAGGAGACGGCCAAAATCCTTGACCTGACCGATCTTCTGCACCGCAAGCCCTCCCAGTTGTCGGGTGGGCAACGACAGCGGGTCGCGATGGGCCGGGCAATCGTGCGCCATCCCAAGGCATTCCTGATGGACGAGCCGCTGTCCAACCTGGATGCCAAACTGCGGGTGCAGATGCGCGGCGAGATCGCCCGGCTGCAGCGGAGGCTGGGCACCACCACCGTCTACGTCACCCACGACCAAACCGAGGCCATGACGCTGGGAGACCGCGTAGTGGTGATGCACGGGGGTGTTGCACAGCAAATCGGCACCCCGGCGGAGCTCTACGAACGGCCCGCCAATCTCTTCGTCGCCGGCTTCATCGGCTCGCCGGCGATGAACTTCTTCCCCGCCACGCTGACGTCGATCGGATTGACCCTGCCCTTCGGTGAGGTGATGCTGACTCCAGAAGTCCAGGCTGTGATCGCCCAGCACCCGAAGCCGGAAAACCTCATCGTCGGGGTGCGGCCCGAGCATCTGGCGGATGCCGCGTTGATCGACGCCTACCAGCGCATCACGGCCCTGACCTTCGAGGCGAAGGTTGAGCTGGTCGAATCTTTGGGCGCCGACAAATACGTGTACTGCACCACCGCGGGTTGGGCTGTGCACTCGGCTCAGTTGGACGAGCTGGAGGCTGAGGGGGAAGTGCGCGAAAACCAGTTTGTGGCAAGGGTTCCTGCTGAGTCGAAGGCAGCCATCGGACAGTCGTTCGAGTTGGCCTTCGACACCACGAAACTCGCCGTTTTCGGCGCCGACTCCGGGGTGAACCTGACCATCGCGCCGTCGGGCGCTGGGTGACACAGAGCCGGGGCACTCCCCCAGAAGAGGGACCCCCCACCCGCTCGCGAGCTGGGGGCACCACCCGCTTGCGGGGGAACGCGAAAGCCCCCGACACGCCGAAGAATCGGGCGCTTTTGCGTCTGCTCGCCGCGAGGTTGGCGAGGTTGGCGAGGTTGGCGAGGTTGGCGAGGTTAGAGCCAGTTCCTTTTTCGGAATTGGAAGTACAGGACCAGACAGACGAGGGCCATTGCGGCCATCAACACCGGGTAGCTCCACGTCCAGTTCAGCTCGGGCATGAAATGGAAGTTCATACCGTAGATGGCGGCGATCATGGTGGGCACCGCCAAGATGGCAGCCACGGCCGCCATTTTGCGCATATCGTTGTTCTGCTGCATGCCGACGCGGGCCAATGCCGCCTGTATCAGTGAGTTGAGCATGTCGTCGTAGCTGGCGATCTGGTCTGCGGCCTCGGTGTGGTGGTCGGCGACGTCGCGCAGGTAGCGCCGCACTTCTTTGGAGATCAGGTCCTTGGTCTCCGCCTGAATTCGCTGGAAGGCGACGCCTAGCGGGATCACGCAGCGGCGTAGTTCGACGACCTCGCGTTTGAGCAGATAAATCGGTTCGACGTCGAGCTTGCGGCCAGGGCCAAACGCCACTTCTTCGATGTTGTCGATATCGGATTCCATCAGACTGGTCACCCCGAGGTAGTGGTCCACCACGTCGTCGGAGATGGCGTGCATCACCGCGTACGGACCTAGCCGCAGATGCTCGGGGTCGGCATCCATTCGCTTGCGCACGTCGGATAGTCCGCCATGCTCTCCGTGGCGGACAGTGATCACGAAGTCCTTGCCGACGAAGATCATGACCTCGCCGGTTTCGACGATCTCGCGGGCCAACACCACCGATTCGTGCGGGACGTAATTGACGGTCTTCAGGACAAGGAACAACGTCTCGTCGTATCGCTCCAGCTTGGGTCGCTGATGGGCGTGCACGGCGTCCTCGACTGCCAATGGGTGCAGCCCGAAAACGTCCGCCACATCCTGCATCTGGCTCGTGTCAGGCTCGCACAACCCGACCCAGACGAATGCCTCCTGCCCTATCGTCTCGATCTCGTGCACCTTGCTCAGCGCGGCGCCGTAGCTGTAGTTGCCGGGCAGCCGGTGGCCTTCGACGTAGACGCCGCAGTCGACCAAGGGCTCGGCGGGCCTGGGAACGGGGTGTACGTGGGGCACCACCCGCGGCCGCGCGATTGGTCTTAGCGCTTCAGGTAATGCGTCAAACCCCTGGGGCACATCCACCTCCGATCGCAGCGCTGGTCTGACCGGGCGGTGCTCCATGGTACGCGTCCGGGCAAAACACGGCATAACAAGTGCGCGGCAGCCCTGGGTTAATCGAGCGGTCCCAGGGAAATCAGCTGGTGTTGGACCGGAGGTTTCGGGTCGGCAACGGTGCGCTAGTTTCGACGTAGTTTGATTCTGGACCGAAACTCTTACATTCCGACCTATTCCATAAGGAGCAAACCGACGTGAGCGCAAGTCCTCTCAAGGTCGCCGTCAGCGGCGCCGCCGGCCAAGTCGGCTACAGCCTGTTGTTCCGCCTGGCTAGCGGCTCGCTGCTGGGCGCCGACCGCCCGATCGAGCTGCGTCTGCTCGAGATCGAGCCCGTGCTCAAGGCGCTCGAGGGTGTCGTAATGGAACTCAACGACTGCGCGTTCCCGCTACTGGCGGGCGTCGAAATCGGCGTGGATCCGAACAAGGTCTTCGACGGCGCGAACCTGGCCCTGCTCGTCGGCGCCCGTCCGCGCGGCCCGGGTATGGAGCGCAGCGACCTGCTGGCGGCCAACGGCGCGATCTTCACCGCGCAGGGCAGGGCCCTCAACTCGGTCGCCGCCGAAGACATCCGCATCGGCGTGACCGGCAACCCGGCCAACACCAACGCGCTGATCACAATGAGCAATGCGCCCGACATCCCGCGGGAGCGGTTTTCCGCGCTCACCCGCCTCGACCACAACCGGGCGATCTCGCAGCTGGCCAAGAAGACCGGCGCCGCGGTCAGTGACATCAAGAAGATGACAATCTGGGGCAACCACTCGACCACTCAGTACCCCGACGTGTTTCACGCCGAGATCGGTGGCAAGAACGCCGCCGAGGTCGTGGGCGACCGGGCTTGGATCGAGAACGATTTCATCCCGACCGTCGCCAAGCGCGGGGCGATGGTCATCGCTGCCCGCGGCGCCTCGTCGGCCGCTTCGGCCGCCTCGGCGACCATCGACGCCGCCCGAGACTGGCTGCTCGGCACCCCGGAAGGCAACTGGGTCTCGATGGCTGTCATTTCGGACGGCTCGTACGGCGTGCCGGAAGGGCTTTTCTCCTCGTTCCCGGTGACCACTAAGGACGGCAACTGGACGATCGTCAGCGGCCTGGAGATCGACGAGTTCTCCCGCGGCCGCATCGACAAATCGACCGCTGAGCTGGCCGACGAGCGCAACGCGGTCACCGAGCTCGGCCTGATCTGAGCGGGTACCCGAACCGGCCCGGGGCCGGATTCGCACTGGGCCCAGTACCCTGATGCGGTGCCAGAAATCGTCTCAGCCCTGAAATGCTCACCCGCCGCAAGCCCGCCGGTCGTCATCGGAGACGAGGAGATCTTCGGGGCGCACGTAGGCGGGAAGCTTTCGGTAGCGCTGAAGGCTCCGCCGGACACTCAGCGCGCTTTGTCGATCGCCTACACCCCGGGTGTGGCGCAGGTCAGTCGTGCGATCGCCGCCGATCACACCCTGGCCGCCCGCTACACTTGGGCGAACCGGCTGGTGGCCGTGGTCAGCGACGGCAGCGCGGTGCTCGGCCTCGGTGACATCGGAGCAGCGGCGGCGCTGCCGGTGATGGAGGGCAAGTGCGCGCTGTTCAAGGCATTCGGCGGCTTGGACTCGATCTCGATCGTGCTGGACACCAAGGATCCCGACGAGATCGTCGAAACCCTGGTGCGGCTGCGCCCCACGTTCGGCGCCGTCAACCTCGAGGACATTTCCGCGCCACGCTGCTTCGAGATTGAACGGCGAGTCATCGAGGCGCTGGACTGCCCGGTGATGCACGACGACCAGCACGGCACGGCGATCGTCGTGCTGGCCGCACTCATGGGCGCCACCAAGTTGCTCGGCCGTGACATGACCTCGCTGCGGGTGATGGTCTCCGGCACCGGTGCCGCAGGTGTTGCCTGCGCCAATCTCCTTCTGGCAATGGGGGTTTCCGACATCACCGTGCTCGACTCGCGCGGCATTCTGCACACCGGACGCGACGACATGAACAGCGTCAAGAGCGAGCTGGCGCAGCGCACCAATCCCGCCGGCCTTACCGGCGGCATAGCGGAAGCGCTCGATGGGGCCGACGTGTTCCTCGGGGTGTCGGCGGGTGTGGTCCCCGAGGAGCTGATCGCCACGATGGCACCTAACGGGATCGTGTTCGCGCTGTCCAACCCCGACCCGGAGATCCATCCCGACGTTGCGACCAAGTACGCGGCGGTGGTGGCGACCGGCCGTAGCGACTTTCCCAACCAGATCAACAATGTGCTGGCGTCCCCCGGGGTTTTCCGCGGCGCGCTGGACGCCGGGGCACGCCGGATCACCGAAAAGATGATGGTGGCCGCGGCTGAGGCGATCTTCTCCGTTGTCAGCGATGACCTCGCTCCCGACCGGATCGTCCCGAGCCCGCTGGACCTGCGCGTCGGGGAAGCGGTCACCAAGGCGGTAGCCTTGGCCACGGAAGCCTCAGACACCGCGGGGTGAGAATCGGCAGGCTGGCCGCGCCGCTGCTCGCCGCCGCACTCGCTGTGGTTTTCTGGGGCGGCTGCGCGACCGACACCAACGACCACCACGCCCGTCCGGAATTGGTGGTCGGATCCGGGCCCGGCTCCGAGTCGACGTTGCTGGCCGGCATCTACGTCGCGGCGCTGCGGTCATACGGTTTCGGAGCACGAGCCGAGACTGCCGTCGACCCGATGGCGCAAGTGGACTCGGGCGCGTTCACCGTCGTCCCTGCCTTCACCGGCCGGATGTTGCAGCTCTTGCAGCCCGGAGCATTGGCACTGTCCGATGCCCAGGTCTACCGCGCGATGATCGCGGCGCTGCCCGAGGGGATCTTGGCGGGCGACTACACCACCGCCGCAGAAGACAAACCCGTGCTGCTGGTGAGTCAATCCACCGCCAAGGCCTGGGGCGGCAGCGACGTCAGCGCAGACCTGAGCGCGCTGCCAAGACACTGTGACGGGCTGGTCGTCGGCACTGTCGCCGGGTTCGCAGCACCCTCGACGGTCGGCACTTGCCGGCTACCCGCTCCGCGCGAATTCCCCGATGAGGCAACAATGTTCGCAGCGCTGCGGGCCGGGGAGCTGACGACGGCGTGGACCACCACCGCCGACCCCGCCATCCCCGCCGACCTGGTTGCGCTAGCCGACGGCAAGCCCGCACTGATACAAGCCGAGAACGTGGTGCCGCTCTATCGCCGCAACGCGCTGAGCGATCGCCAACTACTGGCGATTAACGAAGTGGCCGGCGTGCTGGACACCGCGGCGCTGGCCGAGATGCGCCGCCAAGTGGCCCGCGGCGCCGACCCGCAGGCGGTGGCAGGCGCATGGTTGGGCGAACACCCGCTGGGGCGTTGAGTATCACTGTTTGGGCATCAACCGGCCCATGACGGGCCCGAACAGCTGCTGATATCGCGAACCCGTCAGCCGCACCAACACGCTATAAGACCTCGGCGTCCACGCCGACCAACACCCGAGCCTTTTTCTTGCGCACCCCGTCCAGGATGACCTGGGCGGCTCGTTGCGGAGTGGTCATGGCCAGCCGTCGAACAAATTGGCCAGCTCAGCCTGGTCGAGTCCCTCGGCGGCGCCGGCATTGCGGGCGATCGCGGTTTTGATGCCGCCGGGGTACACCCTGCCGAAGTGCTCGTTGACCGCGTCGGCGTAGGCCAGGAAGGCCTCGCGCTCGGTCACGTCGAGTCGGTCCGTCTTGACCGGTGTACCGATCGCCTTCAACCGCTCCTCGGTTTGCGCCAGGTCTTCGGTGTCACCGTCGCTGATCGTAACCTTGGCACCCGAGCGGGCCAGCTCGACGGCCAGCGCCTGCCGCGTGCCGAACCGATAACACACCTCGAGCGTTCAAGCTCAGCCGAACGCCTCGTCGATGATCTCCTGTTGCTCGACGGCGTGCACCTTCGACGAACCTGACGACGGAGCCGACATCGCCCGGCGCGAAATGCGCTTGATCCCGGCCAACTTGTCGGGCAGTAGCTCGGACAGCTCCAGGCCGAACCGCGGCCACGCGCCCTGATTGGCCGGCTCCTCCTGCACCCAGAAGAACTCCTTGACGCCGGTGTAGCGGTCCAGCGTTTCGTCGAGCCGGCGTTTCGGCAGCGGAGCAAGCTGTTCGATACGCACGATCGCGACGTCGTCGCGGCTGTCCTTGGCCTTGCGCGCCGCCAGCTCGAAGTAGAGCTTTCCGCTGGTCAGCAGGATCCTTCTGACCTTGCTGCGATCGCCGATGCCGTCTTCGTAGGTGGGCTCCTCCAGCACCGAGCGGAACTTGATCTCGGTGAAGTCCTTGATGTCGCTGACCGCCGCCTTGTTGCGCAACATCGATTTCGGCGTGAACACGATCAGCGGGCGTTGGATGTTGTCGAGGGCGTGCCGGCGCAACAGGTGGAAGTAGTTGGACGGTGTCGAGGGCATCGCAATGGTCATCGAACCCTCCGCCCACAGCTGCAGGAAGCGTTCGATGCGGCCGGAGGTGTGGTCGGGCCCCTGCCCCTCGTGTCCGTGTGGCAGCAGCAGCACCACGTTGGACAACTGTCCCCACTTCGCTTCCCCGGAGCTGACGAATTCGTCGATGATTGACTGTGCGCCGTTGACGAAGTCGCCGAACTGCGCCTCCCACAAGACCAGGGCGTCCGGGTTGCCCACGGTGTAGCCGTACTCGAAGCCGACGGCGGCGTACTCCGACAGCGGTGAGTCGTAGACGAGGAACTTGCCGCCGGTGGAGCTGCCGTCGGGGTTGGTCGCCAGCAGCTGCAATGGGGTGAACTCCTCGCCGGTGTTGCGGTCGATGATCACCGAATGCCGCTGGGAGAAGGTGCCGCGCCGGGTGTCTTGCCCGGAGAGCCGTACCAGCTTGCCTTCGGCCACCAGCGAACCCAGCGCCAGCAGCTCGCCGAAAGCCCAGTCGATCTTGCCTTCGTAGGCCATCTCTCGGCGCTTGTCCAGCACCGGCTGCACGCGCGGATGCGCGGTGAAACCGTCGGGTAGGGCCAGAAATGCGTCGCCGATGCGGGCCAGCAGCGCTTTGTCCACCCCGGTGGATAGCCCCGCGGGGATCATCTGGTCGGACTCGACCGATTCGCTGGGCTGAGCGGCGCGTTTCTCCAGCTCGCGGACCTCGTTGAACACCTGTTCCAGCTGGCCCTGGTAGTCGCGCAGGGCGTCCTCGGCTTCTTTGATCGAGATGTCGCCGCGGCCGATCAGGGCTTCGGTGTAGCTCTTGCGGACCCCACGCTTGATGTCGACGACGTCGTACATGGCGGGGTTGGTCATAGACGGGTCGTCGCCCTCGTTGTGCCCGCGGCGCCGGTAGCACAGCATGTCGATGACGACGTCCTTCTTGAACTGCTGCCGGAAGTCCACGGCCAGCTTCGCCACCCACACGCATGCTTCGGGGTCGTCGCCGTTGACGTGGAAGATGGGCGCCCCGATCATCTTGGCGACGTCGGTGCAGTACTCGCTGGATCTGGAAAACTCCGGCGCGGTGGTGAAGCCGATCTGGTTGTTGACGATGATGTGGATGGTGCCGCCGACGCGGTAACCGGGCAGGTTCGCCAGGTTCAGCGTCTCGGCGACCACTCCCTGGCCGGCGAAGGCGGCGTCGCCGTGCAGCATCATCGGCACCACCGAGAAGGCCTGTTGGCCGTGCTTGTCAAGCAGATCCTGCTTGGCCCGAACCAGACCCTCCAGCACCGGGTCTACGGCTTCCAGGTGCGACGGGTTGGCGGTCAGCGACACCTGAATGTCGTTGTCGCCGAACATCTGCAGGTACACGCCGGTGGCGCCGAGGTGGTATTTGACGTCGCCGGAGCCGTGCGCCTGCGCCGGGTTGAGGTTGCCTTCGAATTCGGTGAAGATCTGCTTGTACGGCTTGCCGACGATGTTGGCCAGCACGTTGAGCCGGCCGCGGTGCGGCATCCCGATGACCACTTCGTCGAGGCCATGCTCGGCGCACTGGTCGATTGCCGCGTCCATCATCGGGATCGAGCTTTCGGCGCCTTCCAGCGAGAACCGCTTCTGCCCAACGTATTTGGTCTGCAAAAATGTTTCGAAGGCCTCGGCGGCGTTCAGCTTGCTCAGGATGTATTTCTGTTCGGCCACAGTCGGTTTGACGTGCTTGGTCTCGACCCGCTGTTGCAGCCACTTCTGTTGTTCGGGTTCGAGGATGTGGGTGTATTCCACGCCGATGTGGCGGCAGTAGGCGTCGCGCAGCAGGCCGAGCACGTCGCGCAGCTTCTTGTACTCACAACCGGCAAAGCCGTTGACTTTGAACACCCGATCGAGGTCCCACAGCGTCAGGCCATGGTTGAGTATTTCGAGGTCGGGGTGACTGCGGAACCTGGTGTTGTCCAAACGCAGCGGATCGATATCGGCCATCAGGTGCCCGCGGTTGCGGTAGGCCGCGATCAACTCCATCACCCGGGCGGTCTTGTCGACGATCGAGTCCGGGTTGTCGGTGCTCCACCGCACCGGCAGGTACGGATTGCCCAGCTCGCGGAAGATCTCGTCCCAGAAGCCGTCCGAAAGCAGCATTTTGTGGATCGTGCGCAGGAAGTCGCCGGATTCCGCGCCCTGGATGATGCGGTGGTCGTAGGTCGAGGTCAGGGTGATGAGCTTGCCGATACCCAGTTCGGCGATGCGCTCCTCGCTGGCACCCTGAAACTCGGCGGGGTACTCCATCGCGCCGACACCGATGATGGCGCCCTGGCCTGCCATCAGCCGCGGCACCGACTGCACGGTGCCGATGGTGCCGGGGTTGGTCAACGAAATCGTCACGCCGGCAAAGTCTTCGGCGGTCAGCTTGCCGTCGCGGGCCCGGCGGACGACGTCTTCGTAGGCGGTGACGAATTGCGCGAACCGCATGCTTTCGCAGCCCTTGATCCCGGCCACCACCAGGGAGCGTTTGCCGTCTTTGCCCTGCAGGTCGATCGCCAGGCCGAGGTTGGTGTGAGCCGGTGTGACCGCGGTGGGCTTGCCGTCGACCTCGGCGTAGTGCCGGTTCATGTTGGGGAACTTCTTGACCGCCTGCATTACGGCGTAGCCCAGCACGTGGGTGAAGGAGATCTTGCCGCCGCGGGTGCGCTTGAGCTGGTTGTTGATGACGATCCGGTTGTCGATCAGCAGCTTGGCCGGAACGGCCCGGACGCTGGTCGCCGTCGGCACGCCCAGCGACGCGGACATCTTCTTGACGACGGCCGCGGCGGCGCCGCGCAGCACCTGCAACTCGTCGCCTTCGGCCGGCGGAACAGTGGCGGCTTTGGCCGGTGGTGCGGTGGCGGCGCCGTTGCCGGCGGTGCCAGCGGACTTGGAGGGCTCAGTGGGTTCGGTGGTTGCAGCGGACGGCTCGGCCGCTGCGACAGGCTTTGCCCGTGGGGCGGCAGCGGCGGGCTGTCCGTCACCGGCGGTCGGGGTGCTCAGGGCCGATTCAGTGGTTGGTTCGGGGTTGTAGTCAACTAGGAACTCGTGCCAGCTCGGATCGACCGATGAGGGATCGTCGCGGAACTTGCGGTACATCTCCTCGACCAGCCATTCGTTTTGCCCGAATGGTGAACTTATGTTGCTCACGGCCGCCGCTCGCCTCAATTCCTTTGTTCTGCAGGCGCATCGCGCGACGCCTGCGACTTTTTGCACCCCGGGTGGCGGGGTACTTCACACCCTCGCCGGTCCTGACGGTTTCCGCCTCATAAAGGCTAACCTTTCGCCGGCAATTCGCCAGAGAGACGGGGGAGCACGGCTGCTAGCCGGCTTCGTGGATCGGGGGCAACAGGTGCAAGGTGCGTGGCCAGCGCGCGGGCGGGGTGCCGAATGCCTCGCGCGCGTTGCGGACGATCTTCTTACCCACCATCCGGTTGCCGACGCCGCCGACCACGGCACCGATGCCGACCGGCAGCATCTTGCCGACCATCAGCGCGCCACGTCGCATCGTGTACCGCTTGAGGAAGTACTTGAGCATCCGCGTGTTCAACCGCGCCAGCGTCGGCATGGGTAGCGAGGCGATGCCCTCGGCCAGCCAACCGCCGTTGGTGCGGGCCGGACCGATCAGTTCGCCGATGGCACGCCTGCTGTCGTCTCCGACCAGGACGGAGAGCACCAGGGCGCGGCGCCGTTCCCGGTGGTCGGCCGGGATGCTGTACACCACGGCCTTCGCCAGCACGAACACGGCGGTGGCCTCGACGAAGAACACGGTTTCCCCGGCGCCCGCGGATACCGCCGCCAACGTCCCGACCCCGGGGAACGTCGCCGCCGAACCCACGGCAGCACCGCTGGCCGTCAGAGCGGCCAGATAATGCTTTTCCAGCTTGGCAACGACCTCAACGGGGCTGGCATCCGGGTAGGCCCGTCGCAGCCGGGCCACATAGGCCTCCGCAGCGGGGCCCTGTACCCGCGAGCTGCGCTCGATGACCTGCGCCAATACACGCGTGGTTGCTTTGGGCCGGTCGCCCGTGCTGACCGGCACCGATTCCGGCTGGGACATATTCAAATACCTGTTCGAAGACCTGTTCCGTCGGGCGCGCATATCGCCTCTCCTGCGAAATGGCGTCCTTTTAGGCTAACGCGCCTTCTGCAAAAACACGGACCGAGCTGCAAGTCTTCCGCGTTCCGGACTGTGGCTGCGCAGCCGATTGCCTCACCCGGAATAATGCAGGCTGGGTATAGGTCGGCGCCGTTTGTCGGTCCTGGTGGTGGACCTCGGCGCGGTGTATCACCCTTTGTGCGAGTAAGCCGATCGACCAGACAGGGCCAGATAGAGCCGAGCAGGGCCGGACACCATCGTCGGGAGCTGAAACAAGGTGGGTACATGACCACGGCGACGCCTCGGCCGCCCGGGGGGACCCGGCGCGCGGGGCCGAGTCGCGCCGACTCCACAAAGCGCCGTTAACGCCCCATCGGCATCGTGGGGCTGGCGTTAGCGGTTTGGCTGGTTCCGGAGCTGCCCACTCAGCCGCACCGGTTCGACCCGGTCGGCGTTGGGTTGTCCGGGGTGGGCATATTTCTGATCGTCTTCGGGCTGCAACAGGGCCGGGCCGCGCACTGGCAGCCCTGGCTCTGGGCGGTGATCGTCGCCGGCGCCGGGTTCATCTCGGCTTTCGTCTGCCGGCAGTCAGTGAACAGCCACGAGCCGCTGATTCCGTCGGTCATTTTCGGCGACCGCGACTTCAGCCTGTGCAGCGTCGGGGCGGCCATTGTTTCGTTCGCATCGACGGCGATGATGCTGCCGCTGACGTTTTACGCGCAGGTGGTCTGCGGGCTATCGCCGACGCGCTCGGCCCTCCTGATCGCGCCGATGGCGATCGGCAACGGTGTGCTGGCGCCGTTTGTCGGCAGGATCGTCGACAGATACCACCCGCGGTCCGTACTCGGTTTCGGCTTTTCGGTGCTGGCGATCGCGCTGACGTGGCTTTCATTTGGGATGTCCCCGGACACGCCGATCTGGCGGCTGGTTTTGCCGTTTACCGCCATAGGTGTCGCGATGGCGTTCGTATGGTCGCCGCTGACCGCCAGTGCGACCCGTAATCTGCCCCCGCACCTGGCCGGCGCGAGCTCTGCTGCGTACAACTCGATCCGCCAGCTTGGCGCGGTGCTCGGGAGTGCCGGCATGGCCGCGTTCATGACATCGCGGATCAGTGCCGAGATGCCGCCGCACCCACTCATTGGAGGCAGCGGGGATGGCGCCATCACCTTGCAACTGCCCGAGTTCGTGCGCGAGCCGTTCTCGGCCGCGATGTCGCAGTCGGTGCTGTTGCCGGCGTTCATTGCGTTGTTCGGGATCGTTGCTGCGCTGTTCTTGGTCGGCTTCACGCCTTGGGTGATCACCCGTGACGGCAAGGGCGGCGACCTGCCCGACGGTGACGACGTCATCGACGATGACTATGACGATGACGACTACGTCGAGTTGATACTTCGTCGCGAGCCGGGCATCGGGCCCCCACCTCGCGCCGATATCGAACCGGCGTACCGGGAGGAGAGCGACATCGAGCCGCTGGCGGAGCGGTTCGGCCATCCGCGCCGGGCGCCCGCCGACGCATGGCACAGCGGCCCTGTCGATTCGTGGCACAGCTTGCTTCGCCCACAACGGCTCTCACGTCGACACCGGCCAGCGCTTCCGTCCGATAGCCGAAAGCCAGGCGCCGTGAGGCCAGCATTACCGTCGCGATCCGGACGACGACTCCACCAGCTATGGCCGGAACTCGTCCGGCAAATAGGCTGTGGCCGGTTCCTGGGCCGGGCCCTCGGCCTCACATAGGCTCGGTCAACGTCAAAAATGCGCCCAAATCGATCAGGCCCGCGGGCGTGGCGGGCAGGTACTCGGTCAGCGACTGCGAGCGCACGATCATCGCTGCGTACTGTGCCCGGCTGACGGCGACGTTGAGCCGATTCCTGTTGAGCAGGAATGAGATTCCGTGTGGGACCAGGTCAACGGACGAGGCTGTCATCGAGATGAAGACCACCGGCGCCTGTCCGCCCTGGAACTTGTCGACGGTTCCGACCCGGACCCCGTCGAGCCCGGCGCCCGTCAACCGCTGACGCAGCAGCGCGACCTGGGCGTTGTAGGGTGCCAGCACCAGCACATCGGAGGCGGCCAACGGCCGGGTGCCATGCTCGTCGGTCCACGGCGTTCCGAGCAGTCGCTCGATCTCGGCGGCGATCGCGTCGGCCTCCTCTGGGCTTTCGGTCGAATTGCCTTGGTGTCCAACGGGAATAACGCGCACGCCGGGCTGATACCCGTCGAGGTGACGCGCGGCGGTGCACTCGGTGTGAGAATGCAGCCTGCCCTCGTAGGACAGCGTGGAGACCGCGGCGCAGACCGCCGGATGCATCCGGTAGGAGCGGTCCAAAAAGTAGCCGCGTTCATCGGGCAGCGTGCGCCGACCGTCCACCAGCCAATCCAGCGCGGAAGTATCCACTGGTTCGGGATGAGTGCCCTGACTGACCTGCGGCAGCTGCTGAGGGTCCCCGAGCAGCAATAGATTGGCGGCCGCCGGTGCCACGGCGATGGTGTTCGCCAAACAGAACTGGCCCGCTTCGTCGATCACCAGCAGGTCCAGGCTGCCCGGTAGCACCCGATTGGCGTTGGCGAAATCCCATGCCGTACCGCCGATCACGCATCCTGCGGTGTCGGCGATGAATGCGGCGTAGTCGCTGCCGCCGATCTCCCGCCAGCGCGGAGCGTCGTGGTCGTAGCGTTTCTTCGCGACTCGTCCCGGGTCCAGCCCGGCGTCGACCACACAGTCCAGCAGGTTCTCCACCGTGGCGTGCGATTGCGCCACAACACCGATGCGCCAACCATGGTCGGTGACCAGTTGCCTGATCACCCGGGCAGCGGTGTGCGTCTTCCCGGTCCCCGGCGGCCCATGCACCGCCAGGTACGACGAGTCCAGATCCAGTGCCGCAGCGGTGATGTCGGCGACGGTGTCGGTGCCGCGCGGCAGCGGAGTGCCGCTGCGGGTGCGGGGCGCGCGGCGCAGCAGGATGTCGACCACGGCGGTGCGGGGCAGTTGGGGCAACCCGGCGGCCACGGCAGCAGCAGTCGATTCGATCGATTCCCGCAGTGCTGTTGTCGGCACGGGTGGCCCCGGGGTGAGCGCGAACGGCAGCTGGTGAAAGGTGTTGCCGTCACTGCCGACTCGCTCAACAATGACCACTTCGGTGGGAACCATCGGATCGTCGGCCTCGACAACCTCGGCCCGTCCGGCCGCCCGACGGTCGGGATCGTCGGTCATACCCGGCGGAGCCGGGGGCTCGTAGAGCGCGAACACGTTCGTCATCAGGTCGCCGCGTGCCAGCTCACCGCGCAGTCGCACCCGTCGCTGCCGCTTACGCGCGCGGGGAGGCGTATGCCAGTCGACGCTGACCGACGCGTGGTCGGCGACGAAGACGTCGGTGTTATCTGCCCACTCGTCGACGGGGAAGTTCAGCCGGCCGAAGTGCGCCCACCAGAACGGTTTGTCCTCGCGCCGGTGGTAGCCGCGCGCCGCGGCCAGCAGCGCCACCGCCGTCTGTTCGGGAGTGCGGTCGCAGACAGCGGCATCGCCGGTGAACGTCGACAAAGCCACCGCCAGCTGGTCACGGTCGTCGACGGTGTTGCCTTCGGGAACTGGTTGGGCGCCAATCGGTACCACGCCGGACTCATAGGCGCGTAGCATCAGCCAGTTCCGCAATTCGCGGGTCGACCGGCAGTCGTAGTGGTTGTAGTCTTCGATCTCCTTGAGCACGGAGGCGGCCTCATCGCAGCGGCCGGCCGCCCGCAGTTCGCAGTAGCGGGCATAGCAGGTGATCGAATCGGCGGCTGTGGTGACGTCACCAGCGCGCAGCTGTGCACCCATGTAGAGCGGCTCTAGCGCCTTCAGGCTGAACGACTCCGCGCCCACGCGAATGCTCTTGCGCACCAACGGGTACAGGTCGACCAGCGTCCCGCTGCGCAATAGTTCGTCGACCTCGTCCTCACCGACCCCGTACCGCCCGGCGAGCCTGAGCAGCGCCGTCTTCTCGTACGGCGCGTAATGGTAGATGTGCATGTTAGGGCGGCGCTTACGGCGCTTGGCCACCATTGCCAGGAAATCGGTCAGCGCCTTGCGTTCGTCCACCCAGTTATGCGCCCACAGCGGGCGAAAGGTCCCCGCTGCGTCCAAGACGCCGAACAGATATTCCAGACCCCACTCGTGGCCGTCGGCGGTCCACAGCGGGTCGCCTTCGAAGTCGAAGAACAGGTCACCGGGATCTGGCTCGGGTAACAGTGTCAGCGGCTGCGGGTCAACGATCTCGAACTGCGCAATGCCCGTATCGCGTTGGCGGACCTGCAGTTTGGCCTGCGCAGTGAGCTTGCCGAGCGCGCCGGACGCCAGGCCGGGCACCGATCCGGTATGCTCGGCCAGTTCGGCGATCGTGGTGATCCCGACGTCAATCAGCTTGTCCCGCTGGTTGACTCGCATGCCAGCGACCAACAGCAGATCGTCGGTTGCACGCAACTGTTCGATGCACAACGGACAACGAAAACACGCGCCCACCCCCTGGTCTACCCAGCGCACCGCGGTGCCCCCGGCATGGTGGTCGTCGAGTAGCCGCTGCAATAGCGCGCGCTGGGAGCGGAAAACCGGGATCAGGTCGCAGAGGCGATACCGGACGACGGTTCCATCGCCCAGGTGCAGGTCGGCCTCCGGCGCCACGGGGACACCCGAGCCGGCCAGCCCGTCGGCGTAGGCCGCCAGCTGCAACAACGCGGTGACGTTGGGCGAGCGGGCCAGCTTGGTGTCAACGACCCGATAGTGCTCGCCGTCCAGTACCAGGAAGTCGGCGAACCCGACGAAGCGGCCGTCGAACATGGCTGCTTGATAGACCACCTGGGCGCGCCGGTCGACGGCACGCCGGGTGGCCTCGGCGGCGGCTGTCAGCCCGGCGAGCGTGTAGGCCGGGAGCCCGATGATCGCGACGGCATCCCCGAACTGGTCGCGCAATCGTTGGAGTTCGCGCAGCTCATGCTCGTCACCGAGGGCGGCCGTTCGCGCGAGCAGCTCGTCCTCGATGGTGACGGCAGGGCGCCAGCCGAGTTTGGCGTCGAAATCCCGTAACAGGGCGTACTCGCAGCTGGCGGCGGCGGCAAGATCCGACGCGCTGTAGACGATGCTGTCGCCGGCGACGAACACGGCAGTCACTGTAGGTGAGGGGGCTGACAGCATGGCGGCTCTGCGCGGCTGCTCGCTGCCCAACCATCCGCGATCGGGACCGCAGTTCCTTCGACCCTTCCTGACAGCCGACGAAGCGGTAACTTCGGCGGGGTGATTACCGGGGCCTTCCTGGCCGAAGCGGCTTCGGTGGTGGATAACAAGCTCAATGTCTCGGGCGGCGTGCTGTCGAGATTTATGGTCGGGCCTGACCGGATGGCCCAGTTTGTGCTGGTCGTGCTGACGCAGGCTGAGACTGATAGTCCGCACCGGCGGGTCGATATAGAGATCAGGCCTCCGACGGATGACGAGCCGCTGAACGTAGCGTACGAGTTGCCAGAAGCCGCCGCGGGCGGCGAAATCGGATTCGCCTTCTTCGGTATCGAGGTACGCCTGCCTGTTAATGGCCGTTGGGTGATTGTGGTGACATGCGGCCCTGGAGTGATCTCGCTTCCGCTGCAGGTGAGTGGCTAACGCGGGTCGCCGTGCCGTAGAGGCACGCGTACGCATACTTCCTGGGGCGATAGTGGTACGTACACATAATTTGAAGCAAACTCACAGGTAACTTACCAACGCGATGCCCCGAATGGGAGTGGGGGCGGCCGCAAAGCTGGGTGGTGGGGCTGGGCGAGGATGCCGCCCTGGAGTTCGCTCTCGTCGGCGGCGCTGCTGGCCTGTCGCCGGTGGCCCCCGAAGAAGCGCCGGTGTTCCGGTCGGCGCAGCTGTCGAACATGTGTTCACCTCCGGCGGCATGGGTGGGCTCACCAACGGCTTGGGTGGACGCCTCCGATTGTGTCCAGTTACTTCGTCGCTCGGAAACGCAGTCACCGCTGACCGTTAATCTGTTGTTTCTGGGCTGTTGCGGCGACGCGAATCGATCGAATCAAGTTTGCGAAATTCGCGACGAAGCCCCGTCAGAGTCGCGTACACTTTTGAACTTTCCTAACAGAATCGTGTCGCCCTCCCAGTGATCAGAGTCGCAGATGTCGTCTTTTGTGATCGCCTCACCCGATGCTTTGGCTGCAGCGTCGTCGGATTTGTCCGGGATCGGATGGGCGCTCAGGGCGGCCAATGCGGCGGCAGCGGGCTCAACGACGCAGATCCTGGCCGCGGCCGAAGATGAGGTGTCGGCGGCGATCGCGAGCTTGTTTGGCAGCTACGCGCAGGAGTATCAGGCGCTGAGCGCGCAGACGGCGCTGTTTCATGAGGAGTTTGTGCAGGCGTTGTCCTCGGGTGGGTTGGCGTATGCGGCCGCTGAGGCGGTCAACGCGTCGCCGTTGCAGGCGTTGGGGAGTGGGAACCCGCTGACGACCGTGGTCGACGACGTGGTCACCGCAGCCCAGCCCTTCGGGATCTTCTCGCCCTTTGAGTTGCTGACGGGGCGCTCGCTGTTCGTCGTCGGCGCCAACGGGGCGGCGGGCGGCACGGCCGCCAACCCCAGCCCCAACGGCGCTAACGGCGCGCCCGGCGGATGGCTGCTCGGTAGTGGCGGCAATGGTGGGGCGGGCGCGGCCGGTGGGACCGGTGGGGCCGGCGGCAATGGTGGGCTGCTAATCGGGAACGGCGGGACCGGCGGTGCCGGCGGGATCGGCGAGTTTGGCCACGGCAACCTCGGGACCGGCGGGGCTGGCGGGTCGGCCGGCCTGTGGGGTCATGGCGGTGACGGCGGGGCCGGCGGGGCCGCCCCCGCTGCCAGCGGGTCCGGTGGTGCCGGCGGTAACGGCGGGGTCAATGGGTTGATCGGTGGCGGTAACGGCGGGGCTGGTGGTGCCGGCGGTAACGGCGGGGTCGGCGGCCATGGCGGGGCCGGCGGCGACAACAAGCAACTGTTCTCGCTGAAGGGCGCCGGCGGGGCCGGCGGGGCCGGCGGTACTGGTGGGGCCGGCGCCGCCGGCACCACGGGCACTGCGGGCGGGGACGGCGGCACCGGCGGTGACGGCGGTGCTGGCGGTACTGGTGGGGCCGGTGGCGCCGACGACGCGCTGCTGGGCGGAACCGGCGGTAAAGGCGGGGCCGGCGGCACCGGCGGCACCGGCGGCGATGGCGGCACCGGTGGTTCCGGCGTCGGCTCTGGTGTGGCCGGTGGTGCCGGTGGCGACGGCGGTAACGGCGGTGCCGCCGGCGCCAGTGGGGCTGGTGGCGCCAACAACGCGCTGTTGTTTGGGAATGCCGGCGTCGCGGGTAACGCGGGCACCGGCGGTGACGGTGGTGTGGGTGGTACCGGTGGGGCCGGCGCCACGGCCACCACGGCCGGCGACAATGGCTTTAACGGCGGCGCCGGCGGTGCTGGCGGTACCGGCGGTTCGGCCGGCGCGGGTGGCATCAACGGCAATGGTGGCCTGGGCGGTAACGGCGGGGCCGGCGGTAACGGCGCCGACGGTGCTGCGGGTGTGGGCGGCGCCGGCCAGGCCGGCGGTGCCGGTGGTAACGGCGGTGCTGCGGGTGCGGGCGGGGCGGCCGGTACCGGTGTGGGCGCGGCGGGTGTCGCGGGTAACGCGGGCGTCGGCGGTAACGGTGGTGTGGGCGGTACCGGTGGGGCCGGTGCCACGGCCACCACGGCCGGCGACAATGGCTTTAGCGGCGGCGCTGGCGGTGCTGGCGGCACCGGCGGTGATTCCGGTGCGGGCGGCACCAACGGCAGCGGCGGGGTAGGCGGCAACGGCGGCACCGGTGGGCAGGGCGGCACCGGCGCCGCGGCCACCAGTTCCGGCGTGGCCGGCGGTAACGGCGGCACCGGCGGCGCCGGCGGTAATGCGGGTGCGGGCGGGGCTGCCGGCATCGGTGGCACCAACGCGGGCAGTGCGGGCACTTATGGCAACGGCGGTAACGGTGGTGCGGGCGGCACCGGCGGGCCGGAGCCCAGGGCAGCACCGGGACGTCCGGCACCTCACCCACCGCGGGCGGCACCGGCGGCACCATCGCGGGCAGCGCGGGCACTTATGGCAACGGCGGCACCGGCGGTGCCGGCGGCACCGGCGGTGCCGGCGGCACCGGCGGTGCCGGCGCGACCGGCGCCGTCGGCGGTACCGGCAGCAACGGCGGCGCCGGCGGGGCCGGTGGTCAGGGCGGC
>DATJBA010000415.1:0-15883 GCA_035515675.1 Mycobacterium sp. | reverse complement strand
GCACTTCTTCCTCTTTGCGGAAGTGCAGTAAGAGGATGGCGGACAGACCCACGAGTTGGTGGGTGAGGTCGCGGGCCACGGCGGGGTCGGGCCATCGGTCCGCTACGGTGGCCGCCGTGTCGGCTAGGCGGTCGATGCGGGAGACGATCTCGGCGTGATCGGCGCGCATGGTGGCCGTGGCTCCGGGGGC
This sequence comes from Mycobacterium sp., assembly GCA_035515675.1. GTDB lineage: Bacteria > Actinomycetota > Actinomycetes > Mycobacteriales > Mycobacteriaceae > Mycobacterium. The sequence goes on along the minus strand of DATJBA010000415.1, from coordinate 15,693 downwards.
GGCCATCGCCTCCTCGACGGCTGGGTATAGCACTTGTTCCTCAGCCTTGGCGTGCGGCACCAGATGCCCGCGCAGGAATCCGACGATCTCACCCAGCACGCGGGCGGCCTCGTCGACATTCCAGCGGTCGACCTCGTCGGCGATTGTCTCGAGCCCGCGCAGGTGGGGCAACAGATCGCGGTGCTCGGCGCGCAGTGGCTCGGTCGAAAGGCTGGGTTCGGTCATGCTGTTCTCCTAGGGTGCGAGTTCGGTATGAGCTAGCCGCTTAGTCGCTAGTCTTTGAGAGCTGTCTTGAGTTTTTAGGCTGCATTGAGCGGCAGTCGGGCGGCGCACCGGGGGAAGGTCATCGTCGGGCAGGCACTTGGTCACCACGCATCCGGAGCATACGGCTGAGACCACAAGCACACGTGCAGCACGACAGCCTTGAACCAGGCGGTGTGCATACCGTCGACGGTGGCAGCGTCATGGCCCTTGTTGGCCAGGAACTGCCGCATGGTGGCGGTAATGGGAAACACAAACGCGATGAGGTAGCGCAGCGGGACATGGTCGACGGAGTCGGCGTGGTCGGTCTGGTTCTTTTTAGCCGGCGTGTGTCGCAGGGCGATCTCGTGCTGATAGTTGCGCCAGTCGTCGTCGTGCGGCCGCCCGCATACGTCACGCACCCATTGCGCGAACCGCGCGCGCACGCGCTGCAGGTAGTCCTCGATCGGCTGGCCCTGTCGGTCGCTGAAGTAGTGCAGCAGATGGCCGTGCGAGCCGACGAACCCATACCATAGTTCGAGCACATCGTCGACCTGGTCGGCGAGGACTGTACCGGCCATCCGCAGGTAGCTATCGTCGGCGTCGCTCCAGAGCAGCGTGGCCTTAAGCAGTTCGACATCACGCGCGGTGACGGGCGATACCGCGACTTCTGACCCGCCGTAGGTGTATCCGGGAATGGTTTCTCCTGCCACTTTCGCTCCTAGGGGTTGGACTCCTACGAGGACGCTTAGGACTCCTACGAAGTCGTACGCAAATCGCGAAACGCAACTCGGAGGGAGCGCCTTGACTTCTTCTTGTATTACACCCGATGCGGGGTATGTGAAAGGCGATTCCGGCCCCGGACCGCAGACTGGTAGGAGATCCTTACTCAGGCTTGGTTTTTGGTGCAGTCACGTTCGGCGGTGGCGCGGTCCGGGCGGGTGATTGGAAACGGCGGCCCAATGGTGTACGGCCCCCTCAACGAAACGCCTTTCGCACGGCCGACGTTGAGCGACGGTGGTGCGACGAGGTCGTCCGTGCGGCCCGGTCGGCTGGGCCGCGCACGTTCCGGAATCGGCGTGATCAATCACCACAAGGATTACCTACAGAGCCTGACCGACGGGATCAAGCTGGCCCTCAAGGAAGGCATCACTCCCACCGGCGTCGACCGCCCGATGGGACCTGACGAAAATCTCTGCATCGCAGTTCACCGGTGGTGAGTGCTGATGGTCGGGAACGTGGGCCGACCCGGTTGGGACCGGGGCGCATCTGCATCCGGCCGAGCACCTTACGCTCGATGAGGATCGCGGCCAGCACGGTGAGCACCAGGAACGTAAACACGGCGATCGCCTTGGCCACGATCAGCCACCAGATGTCCCGCTCGAAACCGGTCGTGTCGCTGTTTTAATCCGCACCATCGCGCCGGCGGTGACACCCAGTTGCCGGTGTACCGCCGAGCTGACTGAGTTCATCGGCAGCCACACCACACGCTCGGCGAGGTCGGTCACGACCAGCGGCAAGGTGATCGAGCCGCGCGGCGTGCTGACTGTCAGCAGGTCGCCGTCGGCGGCTCCGACCTCAGCAGCGGTGTCCGCCGAGATCCTCACCACCGGTGCTCGTGCCGTGCCGGCCAGATGGGGTTCGCCATCCTGGAGACGGCCGGCATCCAGCAGCATCCGCCAACTAGCCAAAACGGCCTCACCCCGGTCCGGTCGCGGCGGCTGGGCTGCCGCGATATCTGGGACGGCGGCGCGGCCGCCGTCCCAGGCGCCCAGCTGATGAGCTCGTCGCGGGCGGCCTGCGCGGTGGGCAGCCCAAGATCGACACCCATCGCATCGGCCAGCGCGTCGAGCACCCGCAGATCCGGTTCCGCACCCTCGTGCAGGGTGACACCGAAGCTGCGATAGCGGCCCTCCCAGTTGACGAAGGTGCCGGACTTCTCCGCCGCCGAGGCGATCGGGAACACCACATCGGCGCGTTCGGTGACGGCGCTATGCCGTAGCTCCAGGCTCACCAGGAACCCCACGGCCTCCAGCGCGGCCAGCGCCGCGTCGGGGTCGGCCAGATCGTCGGGTTCGACACCGCCGACCAGCAGCGCCCCCAGCGTGCCGTCGGCGGCAGCGGCCAGGATCGCGTCGGTGTCGCGTCCCGGCGAGGATGGCAGGTCGTCGACATGCCAGGCCGCACAGATCTGCGAGCGGGCGGTGTCGTCGGCCACCGGGCGCCCACCGGGCAGCAGCGTCGGCAGCGCGCCGGCATCCAACGCGTCGCGTTCCCCGGCGCGGCGCGGCACCCATGCCAGTCGGGCCCCGGTGGCGTCGGCGAGCCGGACCGCCGCGGACAATCCGCCCGCCGCGGTGGCAAGCCGTTCCCCGATCATGATGACCGCACCGGGCGCCCGCAACAGCTGCCCAACCTCACCGTCGCCGAGCCGGTCCAGTGCCAACGCCTCGGCGCCGGGTACGGTTTTGAGCAACCGGCCGGACAACTTCTGAAGCCCGCGGGTGGCGAACGGAGCGACCGCATACACCGGCACCCGATGTTTACGCACTGCTTTGCGCAACCGCAGGAACACGATCGGCGACTCCTCCTCCGGCTCGAAGCCGACGAGCAGCACCGCGGGCGCGGATTCCAGGTCGGAGTAGCTGACGGTGATCGGCCGACCGGCGATCCGCGCCGCCAGGAACTCGGCCTCCTCCATCGAGTGCGGGCGAGCGCGGAAGTCGATGTCGTTGGTTCCCAGGCCGATTCGGGCGAACTTGGTGTATGCGTAGGCGTCCTCCCAGGTCATTCGTCCGCCGACCAAAACACCCGCGCGCCCGTAGGCCGATCGCAGTCCGCGCGCCGCTGCCGTCAGCGCCTGCGACCACTGGGCGGGCACCAGCGAGCCGCCCGCGTCGCGGATCAGGGCAGTGGTGATGCGGTCGGGCTGGGTGGCGTAGGTGAATGCCCACCGGCCCTTGTCGCAGTTCCACTCCTCGTTGACCTCGGGGTCGTTGCCGGCCAGCCGGCGCAGCACTTTTCCGCGGCGGTGGTCGCTGCGCTGGGCGCGCCCGGACGCGCAATGCTCACACACACTGGGGCTGGAGACCAGGTCGAACGGGCGGGCCTAAACCGGTGGGCGGCACCGGTCAGCGCACCAACCGGGCAGATCTGAACGGTATTGCCGGAGAAGTTGGACTGAAACGGTTCGTCGGCGCCGATGCCGATCTGTTGCTGCCAACCCCGCTCCAGCACGTCGATGAAGTTGTCGCCCGCGATCTGGTCGCAGAACCGGGTGCAGCGCACACATGAGATACACCGCTCGCGGTCCAGCAGCACCTGCGACGAGATGTTGATCGGCTTGGGAAACAGTCGTTTGCTGTCTCGAAAGCGGCTCTCCGGCCGGCCGGCGGAGAGGCGCTGTCGACCGTCTTGTTGGAATGCACGTTGGCCGGCTTGGCCACCTGTCCGGTGGCGCATCTGACGGAGTTGTCGGTCAGCCGCGAGCTCCTCGCGGCACTGACCGGGCACACCGACCTGCCCCAGGTCCTGATCCGGGTCGGCGTCGCCCCCGCGCTGGACAAAGTGCCGCCGGCCACGCCGCGGCGTCCCCTCACTGACATATTGCGGCGGAAGAGCTAACGCGAAAAACCATGATACGAGGTTGGGGACCTACCAGCGTGCCTGCCTCATTCACTACAGGCACCGCGCTGATCCGGTGGCGGGTCAAGATCTCGGCCACCCGTTGCGTCGAGGCATCGGCGGACACGGTGATCACCGGCGAGGTCATGATGTCACCGGCTGTGACCTGCGCCAGCGACGCCGCGGCGCTGTCCGGCGGGTACACGTTCGCAGAGTACCCCCTTGAGGCGCCAGAGGTTATGCCTCAGCGCGAAACGTAATCGCGCTGGGCCAGTTTGCAAGTCGACCACCTGATTCGATCGCATCACTTTGACCGTCGCTCTGGTCAACGCACGTAGCAACGGTCTAGAGTTTGCACAAGTCAGATTGTAAAAAGTGGCTGGGCGGATGCCGGTAAAGGAGTCGATGGGTATGAGCATTGCGGAACGGGCCACGCAGACCACGTGGCAGGGCCCGCTGGCGTCGGGCGAAGGCACGCTGTCGCAGGGCAGCAGCGGAGCACTCGATGGCCTGCCGTTGACCTGGGCTTCCCGGACTGAGCAGGCGGGGGGCAAGACCAGTCCGGAGGAATTGGCCGCAGCAGCGCATTCGTCGTGTTTCGCGATGCCGTTGGCATTGAAGTTGGGTGAGAACCACGCGCCGCCGCAGCGAATAGATGTCACGGCCACCGTCACCCTGGATGCGGTCGATGCAATCCCGACAATCACAACGTCGCGACTGACGGTCAGGGCGCAGGTCGCTGGGCTGGACGCCGAAGCGCTCGCGGCCGTGCTGGACCAGGCTGCTGCCCTGTGTCCAGTGTCGCGATTGTTTGCCGGCGCCGAGATCACCGTCCGCAGCGAGCTCGACAACACCGAAGCTGACCATCCTGCAGACTGACGAGACGAGCAACACGATGCCCAGGCTGACGTTATCCGCCGCTCTGCAGCGGGAACACCGCGAAATCGACACAGGAATAGAGACTTTCATCGGAAAGCTCGAGTGTGGCAGCATGCAGCCCGAACCACTAACCGCGGCGTTGGAAGCGCTGCGCCGGCACATCTACCTAGAAGAGGTCCTTCTGTTCCCGCCGATCCGGGAGGCCGGGATGGTGATGCCGATCTTGGTGATGTTGGGCGAGCATGGTCAGCTGTGGCGCACCATGGACACCCTGACGGATCTGCTCGCTGACGGAACCGACAGCCGGCGGCTGGGGGATACCTGCCGTCAACTGCTGGATCAACTTCATCAGCACAACTGCAAAGAGGAGCCGATTATCTATCCGCATGCCGACACCGACCTGCCACCGCAGACGAGCGCGGAACTGACCCGGTTCATTGAGACCGGCCGCACTCCGGATGGATGGGTGTGCCGGCAGGCAGGTGCGTGAGGCTTTAGGCCAGTTGACTGTTCCAGTCCCCTGGCCCATATGACGACTTGCCGACGTCGGAGCAAAGGAGCAGTCATGCGCGTCGTGGTAAACCGCGATCGCTGTGAAGGCAATGCCGTCTGTGTGAAAACCGCGCCGGAGGTATTCAAACTCGACGGCGACGAGTACGCCGTGGTCATCGCCGACCCCGTTCCCGTCGAGCAGGAGACGCTTGTCGAGCAGGCCATCGCGTGGTGTCCTCGCGCCGCCCTATCCCGCGAAGACTAGAGGTATTTTTGGCGGATTACTTTGGCACCGGCAGGATGTCGAATTGGTCTTCGAATGCACGGGCGTGTTTGTGCCATCGAGACTAACTGGCCAGAAACTTGTCCGTCGGCGGCCGATTTGTGTTGTTTTCTGCACCTGCCCGGACCGAAACGATCGCCACTGTGATGTTCAGGGTTGTCCAGCGTCGGTGACCAGATCCTCTGCTGCGCCGGCTGTATCACCGACCGCATCACAGCGAATCGTCGAAATCATTTGTCACAGAGCCGGTTTAATGCAGTCCGTGATAACTCCTGTGCGCCTGCAGCCGCGCCTACCGCTTGGTCAGCCGCAGCCGCCACGCCTCTGGCCCGCGCTGCTCGTAGTCGATGTCGAGCCGGCCCGGGGTGCGGTGGTCGAGTTGGTGCAGCAGGGGAATCGGGTCATGGGAAGCCACCAGCACCAGCGTGCCGCCGACCGGAACGGCGTCGAATGCGCCGAACACGGTGGCGTGCCGGATCGAGTGCGGCACCTCGCGGACGTCGAGCACGGGATCGTCGGCATCGGATTCGCCGCAGCTGCATTGGTGTGGCGGCTCAGCAATGAAGGCGGGCTGGTGATCACCGAGAAGCTCGTGCATGCCGTGGGTCACCTCGACGAGGGAGACCTCCGGATCGGCGGCGATGATCGGCAGGATCCGCTCGTTCTCGTCGGTCAGGTGCACGTCGAACAGCACCCGTAGGGCGTGGCCGCACCCGGCCGCGCGCACCGGTGGCTCGGTGCGGATGCGCTCGACGAGGGAGCCGATGATGCGATGCGCCGCGATCATTGATTCGACCAGGGGCCGGGCGCGGTCGGTACGGGTGGCGGCCGGGTACAGGCACTCTTCTTCCGCCGCGGCGTGCGGCAACAGTTCCCCGGTCAGGAATGCAACGGCCTTCACGGAGAAGATCGGGTCCCTCCGACCTGTGATGCTGTGCCGCAGCTCAGTGTGATGGGTTGGCCGGTCAACGAAGTTGAGACGCTCGCTAAGGCACGCTCAAAGCTTCTGGCTACTGAGCATTGGCGGACGACAGGTGAGCCCTCCGGAGGGTTTCGACGAAGGCTCGGCTTGTGTCAACGGTTCCTGAAAACAGCCCGCTCGTGGTGTGCGCAAACCCACTCGCTCAGCCCAGTTGCCCGTGGCCTGGTGAGGCATTCCGCATCCGTCGGACTCGCCTCGCTTAGCGGCGGTCGTTTATTGCACTGGCGACGCCCTGCAATATCTCCGGGTGCCGCAGAAACGGCGTGATGATGTCGACCGGCAGCGGGAAAACCACTGTCGAGTTCTGGTCCGCCCCTAACTCCAACAATGTTTGCAGATAGCGCAATTGCAGTGACGCCGGGCTCTTGGACAGGGTCTCGGCGGCTTCCCGCAGCTCCTCTGATGCCTGCAGTTCCCCGCGTGCGTTGATGACTTTGGCGCGGCGCTCGCGTTCGGCCTCGGCTTCGCGGGCCATCGCCCGCTGCATCGACTCGGGAATCTCGACATCCTTGATCTCCACCACCCGAACCTGGATGCCCCACGGTTGGGTCATCTTTTCGATGATCGTGCGCAGATCGCTGTTGAGATCTTCGCGATGTGCCAGCAGGGTGTCCAGGTCGGCGCGGCCCAGCAGCGAACGCAACGTCGTCTGCGCGATCTGCGAGGTTGCGACCGCGTAGTTCTCCACCGCCAGAATCGCTTTGAGCGGGTCGGGCACCTGGAACATGACGACGGCGTTGACGCGGGCCGGCACGTTGTCACGGGTGATCACCTCCTGTGGGGGGATGGTCAGCGTCACTAGCCGCTGGTCGACCCGAATCATCTTGTCCACCAGCGGAATCAAGAAGCGGAGCCCGGGACGATATAGCGGGCGCACATGGCCCATCCGGAACACCACCCCGCGTTCGTATTCGCGTAGTACGGCCAGCGACAGCAACGCAACCACAGCCAGTATCACGATCCCCGCGGCGATGACGCCGATCACAACTGAAGTCACGATGTCTTGTTCTCCTTGCCTTCCCAACCGCCCCAGCGGGTGGAATACCGGTCGAGGGCTGCGGCCACCTGATCCTCCAGCGCGGTGCGGTGCGGCAAGTGGTCCGGCGCATTGGACGGGGTGTTCCACAGGTGGCGGGCCAGTGGCAGCCCCAGCAGCACGACAACCAGCACGGTGCCCGCCAGCACCAGCACCTCACTGGTCGAGTGGTTGGCGATCAACGTCGCCAACGGCAGCACCACCCCGAAGGTGGCCACGCAGCAGGCGATCCCGCGGTGGAATCGCCCGGCATCCGAATGTGGCCACGGATCGACGTCGCGACTGATCTCGCGGCCGTGATCCGATGCCGTGCAACCAGATTTGACCGGGCAGCTATTACACACCACCGGCAACGCCCGATATCGCATCACCCGGTGGCGCGGATCGAACGAGCTCGGCCACAGCCATTGATCCTGTGGACACACCCACGCGTCGTGATCGGGCCGATAGACGAACTGGCCTGTGCGCCACCGTGCCGCACGCACCGAGGCCCGCCGCGCCATCGCGTCGAAACTCCACCCGATGGCCACCAGGGCCAGCGAATACCCGGCGATCAGCCACACCGATATAGCCGGCGGTGCCATCGAATCAGTCCTTCGCCCCGGAATCGGCTCTCGACTGCGCCTGGCCTTCGGTGCCGGACTCGGTGTAAAGCGGATGGTCCGGCAACTCCTGAACAATCGAACCGGAACGGAAATTGCGCAGCGCGGTCCAGGCAATCCAGACGAACGGCAGCACACCGCCGACGATGAAGATCAGATCACCGGGCATCCGCAGCCATTCGATCACCGCGTTGCCCGGCTTGGTGATATAGCCCAGCGACCGTGCCTCGAAGTAGCCGTCGCTGACCGAGTGGTAAAGCTGCAGCACACCCAGCGGCAGCAGGGTGACGAACACCATCCACGCCAGGCCGATGTTCATGCACCAGAACGACATTCGCGCCCACTTCTCCGGCCACTTGTCGGCCGGGATCACGTAGCGGAACGCGAACATCGCCAACCCAACGGCAAGCATGCCGTAGACCCCCATCATCGCGGCGTGCGCATGATTGGCTGTCAGTGCGGTACCGATCTGGTAGTAGGACACCACCGGCAGGTTGATCAGGAATCCGAAGATGCCTGCGCCCAGGAAGTTCCAGAATCCAACGGCGACAAGGAACATCACCGCCCAGCGATGCGGGAATGGCTTGCTGTCGCCAGACTGCTGGCGCGAACCCAGCTGCAAGAATGCCCACGCCTCGACGGTGAGGAAGGTCAACGGAATGACCTCAGCCGCCGAGAAGAACGCGCCCAACGCCATGTGTTCCACCGGGGTGCCCGAGAAGTACAGGTGGTGCATGGTGCCGATCACGCCACCTGCGGAATACAGGATGACATCAAGGAAGATCACACCCAGCGCGATTCGTTCGCGCACCACGCCCAGCAACACGAACATATACGCCACCATCACGGTGGTGAACAGTTCGAGGAAGTCCTCCACCCACAGGTGCACCACCCAGAACCGCCAGAATTCGGCGACCGTGTAGTGGGTGCCGCTGCTGGCCAACAGCCCCACGGTGTAGAAGGCCGGGATCGCAAGCCCGGAGAAGAAGAACAACCACGGCATGTTCATCTTCGACTCGGCTTTGAGCCTGGCACGCATGCCGCGAAAGATAATCGCGATCCACACGAACATGCCGACGATCAGCAGGATCTGAAACAATCGCGGCAGGTCGAGATACTCCCACTGCTGGGAGAACAGCGAGCCGTGCGGAATAACCCCGTAGATGGACAGCGCCTCGCAAATCAGCGAGCCGAACACCACCACCGCGACCGCCCCCAGCAGCACATAGGCCAGCAAGCCCTGACGGCGCGGCTCTCGGCGGGCGATGAACGGCACCAAAAAGATGCCACCGGCCAGAAAAGCCGCCGCGGTCCAAAACAGTGACAGTTGCACATGCCATGTCCGGGCCAGGTTGTAGGGGAGCAGCCGGGCCAGATCCAGACCGAAGAAGTTCGACAAGTCGGCGCGGTAGTGTTCGGCCGCCGCGCCTAGCAGTGTCTGCGCCAAAAACAGCACCGACACGATCGCGAAGAACCAGAGGGTGGCCCGCTGGGCTGGCGTCAGGCTTACCTCCCCGGGTTGACGGAACGACAGCGTGGACGTCTCGGCGCTATGCCAGCCGACCTTTTGGCTCCAACGCCCATAAACCCCGAACATGATTCCGATGCCGCCCAGCAAGGCGATCAGCGACAGCGCTGACCACACGATCACCGGTGCGGTCGGACCGTTGTCGACCCGTGGTTCGGCCGGCCAGTTGTTGGTGTAGCTGTACTTATGGCCAGGGCGTTCGGCCGCCGCTGCCCAAGCCGTCCAAGCGAAGAACGCCGTCAGATCGCGGATTTGCGCCTTGTCGGTCATCATCTGCGGCAGCAGCCCGTATTTGGTTGAGTTCTCACCGAAGTAGGCCGCGTAATGGCTCTGGATGCGCCCGAATGCCGCGACCTGCCGGTCGGTGAATACCAGCGTCTTGGTAGCGGGGTTATAACGGTTGGTCCGGAATTCGGTGACCACTTGATCGCGCGGGTCGATCACGCCCTGCGCCCGCAGTTGATCGGCAACATCGTTGGTTGCCATCCGCAGGTATTCGGCGGTGTAATCGGGTCCCAGGTAAGCGCCGTGGCCCAGCACCGACCCGTACTCCATCAGTCCGCGGGCCTGGTAGAGCTCCTGGCCCCGGGTGATGTCGTCACCGGTGAACAGAACCTGGCCGGATTCGTTGACGACCTTGTCCGGCATCGGCATCGACGCCGAGTAGGTGCGGTAGGCCAGTATGCCCATCACCAAAAAGCCGAAGATCATCACCAACGCGACGCCCTGCAGCCAGCCTCTCCCGACTAACGGCTGCGACGATGACTGATCGGGACGCAATGACTGTGCCGGCTGCGCTGCCATGCCGATGACCTCTTTCGTGACCGGGGACGTATTGCCAGGCATCTAACACGCGAGGAAGCCACAGTACATCGGATTCGCGTCTATTTTGAGGACCAATGGCGGCTATTTGGGAACTCGTTCTGATAGCTACCTTTTCCCTGGGGAAATCCTGGAATATCCACGCCAGCCCGTCGGATGAACGTCATTGGCCTCAAAATTTCACGGTTGCCCGAGTTGCAACGGCCGTCAGGGCGAGTGCTGGATCATCGCCGACGAGGAGCTGGCCCGCTTTCGGGAAAAGCGGCGCGTCAAGCCTCTCTACGGGTACGACGAATACCAGCGCCGGCGCGACGCCACCGCGTAACCCATCAACCAACAGAGAGCCCTGAGGCCGCAAGGCCAACGTGATCGAGATTTTTGCTAAAACAGAGAACGCGCAGGTAGCGGCGCCTAAGCCGCGTCCCCATCGCCGCGCCACTGCGCGATCGTCCCGCCGCGCACGGCCTCACCAGGCCCGGTGGTCACCCGGCCGTGCATCTCGTCCATCTGCGGGTCGGGGTGTTTCAGCACCGGCGTCCTTGGTCCACCGCCCCCACCGCCCGGTGTCCCCATCGGCACCCCGCCGATCGGCGCACCAATGCCCGGCTGTCCGGCCGTGCCGGGCGAGCCCGCGGCTTCCCCAGCGCCTCCTGTCCGGTTGGCCGCCTCCGCCAGGCCAGCATCCCTCATAGTCCTTCCGGCATTCGGTCGTTCTCATCGGGTTTCGGGATCCCAGCCTCGCATCCAGGTAAGCGTTGATCGCGTCGTCCACGGTGTCACGCCCGTAGCCTTCAGCCACCCGGCGCGCTACCTCTCCGTAGGCCGCTGCAGCCCAGTCGCGGTAACGGGGCGGATGGAATGATTGATATGACCCCAAACGACCGCAGCCCGGCCTGCGGCACAGGCAGGTAATCACGGTAAGCGACACCCTGACTGTACCGGCCGTGTCGGCTGGGTTCGCCGGCTTTGCCGATATGCCTCCGGCCTTCATGGTCGGCTTCGTGGAATGGACCTACATCGAGGCTGTGCGGCCATATCTTGCGGCGCACCAGCGCACCGTGGGTACGCATGTGGACGTGAGCCACATCGCCGCCAGCCCGGTCGGGATGGAAGTGACGGCCGAGGTCGAACTGGTCGCCGTCGAGGGCCGGCGCCTACGCTTTCACGTCGAGTGCCGCGATGCGGTCGAGGTGATCGGGCGCGGATTCCATGAGCGCGCCGTCATCGATGGCGACAAATTTGTGGAGCGTGTGCACCGGAAGGGGAAGGAAAGTGTTTGAGACATTTGAGCGCCGGCAAGCAGACACCGGCGACGGCATCGCGATTAACTGTGTAATCGGCGGGAGCGGCCCGCCGGTTCTGTTGCTGCACGGTTTTCCGCAGAACCTCGCCATGTGGGCCAAAATCGCTCCGCTGCTGGCCGAGGCGGGATTCACGACGGTCTGCGCCGATTTGCGCGGTTACGGCGACTCCGCGAAGCCGCCCTGCCTCGCCGATCGCTCGAACTACGCCTTCCGAGCAATGGCCGCCGACCAGGTGGCGCTGATGAACCGGCTCGGCTTTCCGCGATTCCACATGGTCGGGCATGACCGAGGTGGGCGCACGGGACATCGCATGGCGCTCGACCAGCCAGACGCGGTGCTGTCGCTCGCGGTCCTCGATATCGTGCCGACCTACGCCATGTTCCTGGACACCAACCGGCATGTTGCCGGCGCCTACTGGCATTGGTACTTCCTGTCCCAGCCGGAACCTTTTCCCGAGCGCGTCATCGGCAACGATCCTGATCTGTTCTACGAGACCTGCCTCGTTGGGTGGGGTGCCACGCGGGTCGAGGACTTCGATCCGGAGATGCTGGCCGAGTACCGGCGGTGCTGGCGTGATCCCGCGATGATCCACGGATCATGCTCGGACTATCGGGCCGCCGCCACCATTGACCTCGACCATGACGGGACCGATCTCGACCGCAAAGTCTCTTGCCGGACGCTTGTCCTCTACGGCGCAGCCGGGACGATGGCACGCTGCTTTGACATCCCCGCTGAATGGCGCAAGCGCTGCGCTGAAGTACGCGCTGTCTCGCTTCCGGGCGGGCACTTCTTCGTCGATCAGTTCCCGCAGGAGACCGCGGATATCCTGGTCAAATTTTTGAGCGGGGAATAGGACAGCGCTGCGGACCTACTACACCCGCGTGCCGATAGACATCACGGTGCAGCGCGTCACCGTCTGGCCGAACCTGAGCGCCGGCCTGGCGACGAATGAACACCGCCTTCAGACTTCCGGCAGCGCATCGACAGGTGCTCACCAAATCGGATTGGCAGCAACTTTACCGCCCGGTAATGGGGTCCGAGACCTTGTTCATCCGCACCTACGACTGTCAGGTATTGCAACTGTCGGAATGCCTCACGTTTCACAGTTCATCCTCATGAATGGTTAGGTGCCCAGAACTCGCCGGTGAGGCCGATCTCGGCGAAATACGAGCCAGCGCTGGCAGGGTCGCGCTTCGCCACCCCAATGGCCCAGGTGTCGGCTGACCTTCCCATAGTTCTCGACTGCTGCGTTCAGGGCGCGCAGGCCAACGGCGATGTCAGCTGGGGCGAGGGTCCGTCAACCCGTCACGGCCTGCCTAGCTCTTGAGCGAGCTGGAGGAGATCGCCTACGACGAGTGTCGGTTGCGGTAGGCCGTCGGCCAGTAGTGGCGCGTTGCCGGAGCGGGTGACCAAAGCGCTGAATCCGACGCTTTGCGCGCCGATCGTGTCCCAAACATGGGCGGCGACCATCATGCACTCTGCGGGCCGCTGATCCAACGACACCGTACGGGCGATACCGGAATTCACCTTTCGCTCCCACCCGGATCGGCACAGTGGTGGAGCCACTGGACCTTGGCCATCGGCATCGTCCTGACCACCATCGCCGCGCCCATCGCTGGCCTGGCCGGCCTAGCCCCGATCCGAATGCTGGAGCCCCCAATCTCTCAAGGGCTCGGCGTGACACGGGGCCGTGCTGGGGATGCTTGGCGTATTCATCGCCCAGCTGATGATGGGCGCATCCTGGCGGGGTTGGGGTCGACGAACTGAACGAACCGGGCTGGTCACTCACATAAAACCCGACCCACGGAAACGTCAGTAGATCCAAAAATTACCGCATATTTCATCAGATGAATCAAAGCCTGCTCGTGCGCGATGCGGTGCGTCGGCGATGTCCTTGCCCGAAAACTGGCCCTGAGCAGGGTATTTGACGCCATCAGTCGACGACCAGCTGAGTTGTGTTCGGCGGCAGCGCCGCAACACGCGCAACGAATCGGTTGAGAAGTGCTGCACCACGCTGCATCGATGTGGTAGCGATTCATCAGATGATTCAATGATTCATCAGATGAGACTGCTGTGGAGGTCGTTTTGGCCGTCGACAGGCGACGCGTCCGTCGGGTCGGATCAGCATTGCGCTGGGCGGGGCCGCGTCGCTCTCGCCGCCGGCCGGCAGCTGGGGTTTTACAGGCCGCGCTTTGCGTTGCCGCCGAGAGCCCATGCCCTTGGACGGTGCCCTCGCCCCTGCTCACCCGGTCAGGAAAGCAGCGATCTCCTTGGCGGTGTGTTCGGGTTGATCGAGCATCGTCAGCACGTAGGCGTCCTCGACCTGGCGGAGCTGGCCGTTGGGCAGCAATGCGGCCAGTCGCTGGCCGTGTTCAGCGGGCATCACCGGGTTGTCGCTCCACAGCACCAACGCCGGGCCGCTGAATTTCCTGAGCGCAGTGGTGGCGCGGATCAGATCGGCCCTGTCGAACCTGGTGCGGCAGTATTTCACCAGATCGCGCCGGATGCGTGCATCGGCCAGCCCCGCCGCTAGCCAGGCGTCGACAATGTCTTGGCGGACCGGCTTTTTCGCCATCTGTCCGAACAACAGCCACTGCTTGCGCAGCCATCCGATCTTGAGCTGGCGCATGGCCAGCCACACCGTCGCGGTTGTGCGGCTGGCTAGCCAGGCCACCTTGCCGGGCAAGCCGGGCGGGAAGTTGTCGAACGCCTCCGACGGGCAGATCACCAGGCGACCGACACGGTGGTCACGGCCGATGTCGGTCAGGAACAGCGCTCCGCCCCAGTCGGTGACGACCAGCGTGGTATCGGTCAACTCCAGCGCGTCGAGGAAGTCGGCGACGATGTTGACCATCCCCGGCATCGTCAGGTCGGCGTCCTTGCGCATCGGGATCCGGTGACCACCCATCGGCAACACCGGCAGCAGGTAGCGGAAGCCCGCCGGCAGCAACGGCAGGGTGGTGATCCACTGCGCGTCGTTCATCAGCAGCCCGTGCAGCAGCACCACTGGCGGACCGTCCGGGTCGCCCTCGTCACGGTATTCGAGCGTGCCAGCGGCTATCTCGACGTATTTCATCGCACCCCTTTGGCTAGAATCAATATTCTAGAATGCGTGCTCTAGTGTGTCGGATGGAGGCAACGATGGCAAGATCCACTCGCGAGACGATCCTGACCGCCGCCGCCGAGTTGATGCGGCACAAGGGCTACGCGGCTGTCGGCATGAAGGACATCGTGGCCGCCGCCGGCGCGCCGATCGGCTCGCTGTATCACCATTTTCCGGGCGGCAAGGCCCAGATCGCCCGCGAGGCGCTGATCAACGCCGGCGAGGCCTACGGGCTGCTGATCCCGTCCATTGTTGACGAGCACACCGACCTGGGCCTCGCGATCGAGGCGGTGTTCACCCAGGCCTCTGCGGACATGGCCGCCACCGGCTTTGCGAACATGTGTCCGGTGGCCAGCGTCGCGGCCGAGGTGGCCGACACCGTCGAACCTCTGCGCGCGGCCTGCGCCAGGGTCTTCGCCGGCTGGATCGACGCCGGCACCGTGTATTTCGCCAGCCGCGGACTGGCCGAGGCCACCGCCCGCGACGTCACGCTGGCGTTGATCGGGGGGCTCGAGGGGACCTTTGTGCTGGCGCGCACGTTGCGCGACACCACAGCGCTGCTGGCCGCTGGCCGGGTGCTCGCGGCGCAATATCGCGGCATCGAACTGATGAGGTGCCGCACGCCCTCAGACCCGGTGCCCACGTAGACAAACAGGGCGATGAGAGACCACCAGACAGGGTGCCGCTCACGGACCAGCCGAATTCCCTCACCGGCTGCAGCGCGCCCGGACGAGCGAATACGACGGATTCGAATATGCGGCTTTACCGGTACAGAACGAAAGATCCAGGCGCGGAGAA
>DATJBA010000414.1:0-9892 GCA_035515675.1 Mycobacterium sp. | reverse complement strand
TCGGCGAACAGCGCCGGATCGCCGAAGCCCAGTTGCGCCTCCGCGGCGCACTGGTGGTAGGCGCTGTCGATCTGCTCTGCGCTTCGGTTGCGGGCAGCACCGGCACCCCCGCGGCAATCGCGGCAGCACGGGCCGAAGACTTGTTGCCGACCAGCTCGAGCACCTCGGCGTCCGGCCCCACGAAGGTGCACCCGGCAGCCGCACAGGCGCGAGCGAATTCGGCGTTCCCGCTAAGGAATCCGTAGCCCGGATGGATCAGCTCGGCACCGGACTTCTTGGCCGCCGCCAGCATCTCGGCGTAATCCAGGTAGGCTTTGCCGCCGGTGCCGGTCAAGCCGATCGCTTCGTCAGCCGCGTGCAGGTGGGGGCTGTCGGCGTCGTCTTCGACGTAAACCGCGACCGTTTGCATGCCCAGTTCGGTTGCCGTGCGAATGATTCGAAGCGCGATCTCGCCACGCTGTGGCCGCGCGGAATCTCGGTCACCGCATTCCGACGATGAAATCGGGCAGCCAGATGCTCACCGGAACGGTAGTAGTACGGATCACATCGTGCCGCGACTGCGGTTTCGGCACCATCGACCACCAGCGATAGGGCTACGCTCGGCACTGCCGGTAGGGTCGCAGGCGAGAGGATCGCTGCGTCAAAGTGCAGCCAGGACAGGCAGGTGTGCGGGTCGTCGTCGCCGACGACGACGTATTACTGCGCGAAGGACTGGCCAGCCTGCTGACACGCTCGGGCTACCAGGTCGTGGGTCAGGTCGGTGAGGCCACGAGCCTGCTGGACCTAGTCCGTGACGAGAAACCCGACCTGGCGATCGTTGACATCCGGATGCCGCCGACCGGCACCACCGACGGACTCGATGCCGCGCTGATCATCCGGGATGAGATGCCGACGATCGGGCTGCTCATCCTGTCGGCGCACGTCGCCGTCGAACATGCGATGCAGCTCCTGGCCAGCGGCCGCGGCATCGGTTACTTACTGAAAACCCGGGTCACCGACGTCACCGACTTCCTCGACACGCTTGGCCGCATCGCCGAAGGCGCGTGTGTCGTAGATCCGGCTCTGGTTGCCGAGTTGGTGTCCGCGCGCAAGCGCAACGATCCGCTCGCCGTGCTCAGCGCACGGGAGAGGGAAGTGCTTGCCCTGATGGCCGAGGGTCGCTCGAATGCTGGCATCGCCCGTCGGTTGTGGGTGACCGAGGGCACCATCGAAAAGCACGTTCGCAGCATCATGACCAAATTGGAGCTACACGAAACCCCCGACGATCACCGTCGCGTTCGTGCGGTCATCACATTCCTCGAAGCTCGCTGACCGGTGACACAAGCTAACCCGCGGACGCTGGCTCGGTTGGGGTCGGTGCTGCTGTCGCGGGCGCCATTACCCGCGCCACTCGGGCTTGCGGTTGCGGTCGCCTGCATCGCGGTGGAGACCGCTGTCATGCTCCTGCTCAAGACCCTCGCCCCGGACAACTCCTTCGGTGTGCTCTACCTGATCGGTGTTCTGGTCCTCGCAACAGGCTGGGGTGCCGGGCTGGCGGCTGCTACGGCGGTGCTGAGCGCGATCGCTTTCAACTGCTTCCGGAGCTGGCCGGACTTCGGTAAGGCGCTGATTCAGCTGCAGGACTGGACCGCCTTGTTCGTCTTCGTGGCGGTCGCGCTCGTCGCGCACCACTTGGCTCGCACTGCACGAACCCGTGCCGCGGACGCAGAACAACGCAGGCAGGAAGCCGAGGTGAGCCGTGAAGAGCTCAGTGTCGTGGCCGAGCAACAAGCCGCGCTGCGCCGGGTCGCGACCCTAGTCGCGCGCGGAGTCCCCGCATCCGAGATCCTCCCAGCGGTGGCGCATGAGCTGGCGCGATGCCTCGGCGTCGGCAACGCATCGCTCTGGCGCTACGAACCCGACGGCAGCGCAACACTTGTCGCGGCCCGCGATGACCCACTACAGACGGAGCAGATGCCCGTTGGGAGCCGCTGGCCCCTGGGAGGCGAAAACATAGTCGCCATGGTGGCCGATTCCGGACGACCCGCTCGGATGGATAGTCATGACAAAGCAAGCGGTGACGCGGCGGCGCTGATACGCCGTCTCGGATTACGCGGTGGCGTGGGAGCGCCTATCGTCGTCGAAAGCCGACTGTGGGGAGTCGGAGTTGTCGGCTCTGGCCCAACGGAGCCACTGCCGCCCGGCGCCGAGCAGCGGGTCAGTGAGTTCACCGAACTCGTCGCCACCGCCATCGCCAATGCCGAAGCCCACGCAGCGCTCACCGCCTCTCGCGCCCGCATCGTCACGGCCGCCGATGATGCCCGACGCCGCCTGGAGCGCGATCTGCACGACGGCGCACAACAGCGGCTGGTGTCGCTTGCAGTCCAACTACGCTCCATCGAGGCTGGGGTGCCCTCAGAACTCGGTTCGCTCAAAGAACAAATCTCCGACGCTGTGGCCGGTCTGAACGCGGCATCGGCTGATCTCCAAGAGCTAGCGCGGGGCATTCATCCCGCAATCGAATCCAAAGGCGGTCTCGGTCCTGCGCTCAAGATGCTCGCCCGCCGCTGCACCATTCCGGTCACACTTCACCTGGAATTGGAAGGGCCAATACCGGAGTCAGCCGAAGTCGCGGCCTATTACGTGGTGGCCGAGGCTCTTACGAACGCCATGCGGCATGCGCAGGCCTCCGGGATAGATGTCGACGTCCTCATGAACGGGTCGGATCTGGTGCTTTCGATTCGCGACGACGGCATTGGCGGAGCCGACAGCAGCAATGGATCGGGGCTCATCGGCTTGATCGACCGAGTTGAGGCCCTCGGCGGGCACATGCAGATTGCCAGCCCGCCGGGCGACGGCACCGTTCTGCACGTGGCGATTCCCACCTCCGCGTAAGAGCCAAATCAACGCTCCAGTCGTTGTCGCCGATGTCGCGCGCTCAGGGTGGTGACGCCGACGGTGTAATGCGGATGGGAATGGAACCCTCGGCCAGTAGCCGCTGAGTCGCATCCGCGGCGATGGGATGGCAGAACAAGAATCCTTGTGCCCGAGAACACCCTTCGTTGAGAAGGGCCCGGGCCGCATCTTCGGTCTCGACACCTTCAGCGACCACATCGAGGTCGAGTGCCCGGGCCAAGCCGATGATTGCCCGCACGATTGCCAGATCGTCAGCACACGTGGCCAGATCGCGGACGAATCCGCGATCGATCTTCAAGGTACCGACCGGCAACGTTCTCAGCAGCCCCATCCCGCTATACCCGGTGCCGAAGTCGTCGATGGCGATGTCGACACCAAGTTGTGTGAGCCCGGCCAGGCTGGCCCTGGTGTTCGCCAGGTCTCGAATGAGCATGCTCTCGGTGATTTCCAGACCTATCGATGAGCCGTTGAGACCGAACTTGTCGAGAGTGCGCCTAACGGTGTTCACCAAGTCGTGAGCCACAAGCTGTGCGGGTGAAACATTGATACGGAGCATTGTGTCGAGCCCCACGCCGTGTGCCCGCCACTCGGCCAAGTCGGCACACGCCGCATGCAATACCCAATTGCCGAGTTCTCCTGAGAGGTTGATGGATTCGGCCACCGGGACGAATTCGTCCGGAAGCAGCAGCCCTCGGGTGGGGTGCTGCCACCGCACCAACGCTTCGACGGCCAGAACCTTTCCTGTTCGCATGTCAACCTCGGGGAGGTAGACGATGGTAAGTGCGTCTGCTTCGATACCGGCCGGCAAATGCAGTTCGATGTCGTTACGAAGCTCGCGCCGGGTGAGCATCTCGGCAGAGAACACGCCGATGTTGTCTCCCCCGGTTCCTTTGGCGGACAGCAGCGCTTCATCGGCACGCCGCAGCAGATCCAAGCTCGAGTCTTCCCCGGGGACACCGGTTGCAACGCCAATGCTCACCGTGCGGTTGAGAACCTCACCACCGATGGTCACGTGGTCCGTCAGCTGCGCGCTCAGCCTCTCGGCGAGCTGTCTGGCAGTGTCGAGTTCCATCGCCGATGCAGGGACCACGACGAACTTGTCGCCGCCGAGCCGGGCGATCACCCCCTGCCCTTCCATCGCTTCCCAAGTCCTGGTCGCGGAATCACGGATGAACTGATCGCCGGCGTCGTGGCCGAGATAGTCGTTGATCGCCTTGAGCCGGTCAAGATTGAAATACAACACGGCTACTGGCCCTGGCTGCTCATCGACGAGGCGATCGTCTAGATGCGCTAATAGGGTTCGGCGATTAGGCAATGCGGTCAGATCATCATGCCCAGCTTGATAGCGCAGCTGATCCTCAACACTCAAGCGGGCCTGTACTTGGGCGAACATCGTGGCGACGACCGTGAGCGTGTTGAGCTCGTTCTGGTTCCATTCCCGGTCGCCGAACTTCACAAAACCAAGCACTCCGGTGGTGACACCATCGGACAATAGCGGGACCGCCGCAATGGAGACGGCCGGAACGCCGCTTGCCTCGGAGACGGTGCGCTGGTAGCGCTCGTTAGCGGATTCCGGACGCAGAACGACTGGTTCTTTGGCGTGCTCACACAGGGCAAAGATCGGGTCGGCGTCGGCGAAGTAGATGATTTGTAGCGGGTCGGGGTCAGGTTTATATTGCCGGACTGGCCATTCGGCCACCAAGACTGTGGCGCGGATGCTGTGATCGTTGTACCTCAAGAAGCTGACGTCTACGTCGAGGTACCCCACCAGGTCGGCCAGAATTTCTGTGCTGACATCCGCAGCGGTGCTGGTAGTAGCGCCCATGAGCTTGGTAGCCGCAGAAATGACAAACTCGGGCAGACCAGTTGAGGAGGTGTACTTTCGCATGTGCGCACTAACTTGTCGCCGCGCACAGAGTGGCGCCGAGAGCACGGCGTCTGCTCGATACCGATGGCGCCGGTCCGGTAATGAGCCGCAGTAGCAATGCTTCGTATTCGCCCGGAGAAATCCCTAACAAAGCGCGAAAGGCATGCTGGAGTGAATGTAGCTGTCCAGCGTGAGCGGGCGACAGGATCTGCATGTCGTTGTCGTTGTGCGCATACAGAAACACCGGCGACACGGGTTGCACACCGAAGCCACATTCTTGGGCGGTAATCCATAGCGCTTCCACAGCCGCTCCCCCGCGGGCGTAGTCGGTGAGCGCAGGACCGTCGATGATGATCACGGCCAGCGCGGAGCTGGCTGTGACTCGCTCCCGGGTGATGTCGCCTAGCGCTGCGCCCACATCCCAGCGCGCAAGCTCAACCATCACATCAGGACGCCGTACGAGTCCCAGGGCCGCCAACTCGCCGGCGTCGAGTTCCAAGCCACGTACATCGATGCCTGTCTCCGGTGACGGGTCAGCCGGCCACCGTAACTCGGAAAACATGTCCGCGTGCAGCCGCGGGGTCAGGTAACGGATGCGATCAGCGCGGGCCAGTATGTCTGAGATGGTGGCGATCTCGTGTCGATCCGTTATGAGTTGGAGCCGGGCACCCTCACCGGCTGTAGCGGCCTCCAACAACTTGATAGTGGCCGGTTCGACCACCACGGGGGTGCCGCGGTGACGGTTGGTCTGTCGCGCCAGCATCGGCCGATATAGCTTTGCCAGTTCGGGGTCATCGCCACGGCCCCACACCATCGCCCCGCGAAGTGCTGGGTGTCGGTGGTTTTCCTCGAAGCTGACTGAACCCAACACCGCGCGGGCCGCCGCCGCGACGCGAATATTGAACATGGCTGCGCCGAGGGCAACCGCGCTGGCGCGGTATTCAACGTCCATCGTGGATGAATCCTGCGCTGCCAGCAGGATTTGTATCGCCGTGTCATCCATCACGATGCGCCATGGTTGGCAATTGCCCCCGGACGGTGCACGGATAGCGGCGTTAGCAACGACTTCGAAGACTCCAGTGTGCCCAACGTTTGTGCCAGCTGCGGCGCTGATGCCATGAAATGGCACGTCGGAGCCGTGCGCGGCGGGCGGGTTGATTCGGTTCAGTGCGTCTGCGATATCGATCTGTATGCGCCCGGACTCGAGTGGCTCGCCCAGTCCGATCCGGCGTGCTGCTTCGACGACAGCCGCCGCTCCTACCCAAATGTCGCTGGCCAGCTGTGGCCACCCTCGCAGCGTCTGTCCGATTTCGACCAGCGATGCCGCCCCGCGCGCAGAAAGCCGCTCGGCATCGAGGAGACGCAGTAAGTAGGGAAGTTTGTCCCGGGTGGACAACCCGTGCAGACACGTCGTGTCGATGTCACCGAGTAGTCCGTGCATGATGGGCCGCTGTGGGTGAAGGTCATACCGCTCGACATCGAGTTGACCTCGATCGCTGGTCGCCATCAGCACCGGGATACGACGGTCCCGCGCCGCCTCACGCAGCACTATTTTGATGTCAAGGGAATCGGCTTGGTCGATAACCACGTCCAGGCCGTCGAGGAAGCGATCTAGGAGTTCGGGTGTCACTCCGGAGGTGAATACCTCGACGCTCAGATATGGATCGAGTTCTGCGATCCGCCGTGCCGCGACCGTAGCCTTGTTGGTGCCCAGATCGAAAACGGTTGCTGGGACCCGATTCAGATTAGACAGCTCGAGGGTGTCGCAGTCAGCCAACCGTAACGCGCCGCAAACCCCTTGTGCCGCCAGACAGTACGCAACCGCGTGCCCGGAACTTAGACCCACCACGCCAACTCGCTGACGTTGCAGCCGCTGCTGCTCGGAAAAGGTGATGAGGTGTCTGTTGCGGTCAAGGCGGTCAGCCCGGAACGCGTGCGGGCCGGCAATGCTGATGACTGCTTTGCGCCACGGGTAGTACGCCCACCGTCTGCCGTCATCGACGACGTGATCTACCCCTGACTGAGCTTGCTCTTGGCGCCCGGTCATCCCTTGGTTGAACTGATCGATGAACTCGATACCCGGGGTCGCTCTCAGCCGTTCCAACACATTGCGCTCGCCAGCGACATGCTCAGCGAGAATCACCGCACTGTAAGCCTCGTCTTCGTAGCTATTGTTCATCCTCCCACTCCCATCGGCAACCACTCAAGCTCACTTAGCGCCGAAACTCGACGGAGGATTTCGGAGTTCTCGGCGAACATCAGTTTAAATTGTTCGGGTTCGGCATGAGTGGCAAGAGTGCGACGGTCCCACCACATCAGTTTGGTTCGGTAATTTTCATTGGGATAGGCCGCTGCCGGTACCCGCGCGGCCACGACACCCCCGGAGGATCGCCACTGCTCCAGCACGTGTGCTGCCGCGGTGGCCATGACGAACTGCACATCCAGCAGTGTCATTATTGGCAACGCGGTCCGGGCTAACACCGTGGTGAGCGCCCGGCTGCGGTAAGCATGGGTATCGGCCCAGGCGCCTTTGACTTCCGCGACGCCGAAAGCGAGTCGGTCGGCAATCATCTTGTGCAACGCGTCAAAACCCTTGTTACCGCTCCACTCCGCGAGTGCATGAGACTCCTCGGGCGAGCGCAAGGGCCCTACCACGCGAGTGCCTGCTACGACTAAGCCCTTGGGATCAACCGCAGCAAAGAACAGGGCCGTGTCGGCGCCATCCCGTATCGCGTCGAGGTCGAGCACCCATTCCAGTCCATGCCGACGATAACTGCGTAGTGCACCTTTCAGGTACTGTTCCCACAGATCAGGCGCCACCTCTGGGGTGGACACGGCAATCCAACATCCTGTCGCCTGATCCCACCACCCCGATCCCTCATCCAACCGAGAGCCGTCAATCGAGGTACCTGTGAGCTGAACCGCTTCCATACGTATGCTCCATTTCTCGTATTCTTCCGACGCGTCGCACGGTATTTACTCATGCTTGCGCGGCGTAAATAGCTGGCGTAATTATGCAAGGCAACGAGTCAAAATCTGCACGCTGGGGTTCAATGACTCGGCGCAACAGTTCGGATTCGGCTACGAGCCTGAGGTGTGCTGGTGGCCACGAGGGGCGTCGCTCATTCCATCAACTGGGCAGCGACCGTCGCGCCGAGTTCCCAGCAAGATTCCAGGTCGCCTTTGCTCGGCTTGGCGGACACCACTACGTACTCGGCGGCTTTCACCCAACCCAGCCCGGTCGTGATGGCAGTGACGCCCCGCTCGGCTCCCTCGGTGCCTTGGTTGCCGTGCATGTATAGGCCGAACGGTCGTCCCCGGGTCGCGTCCAGGCACGGGTAGTAGCAAACGTCGAAGGCGTGCTTGAGAGCGCCGCTCATGTAACCCAGGTTGGCCGGGGTCCCAAGGAGATAGCCGTCCGCCTCGAGCATGTCCACCGGTGAAACCGTGAGGGCGGGTCGCCGCACGACCTCCACGCCCACAATCTCGGGGTCGGTGGCGCCGGACACCACCGCCTCAAACATCTCCTGCATGTGCGGAGATGGAGTGTGGTGGACGATTAGCAGCGTCTTGCTCACCGGCGGCCCTGCACCTCGACGGCTGTCTTCATGGCTTCCCGCGCTCGCCGACGGTCCCCCGCGTAGTCGTAGGCCCGGGCCAGCCGGTACCAGCGTCGCCAGTCGTCGGGGTCGGCTTCCACCTCGGTGCGCACCGTAGCGAACAGCGCGTCGGCCGCATCTCGCTCAATGCGGCCCGACGGACGCCGCGGCAGCGCGCTGGTGTCGAGTTCCATTCCGTCTGCTGCGATCAGGCGGGCCAGCTTCTGGTGCGCGAATCCGGCCCGCAGCGTGGCGATCATCGCCCACAGCCCGATGACGGGCATGATCAGCAGCGCCAGCCCCAGGCCGATCGCCGCGGCCCGGCCTGAGCCGATCATCGCGACGGCGATGCGGCCCAGCAGCACCAAGTACGCCAGCATCGCCGCGCACATGAATGCGATGAGCGCTTGGATGCGCACGGTGCGCGTGATGTCGTTCATTGCAGGTTGAGCAGCGACTCAATGCCCACCGTGAGGCCAGGGCGTTCCTTGATGCGCCGCACCGCCAACAGCACTCCCGGCACAAATGATGTGCGGTCGAGGCTGTCGTGGCGGATGGTCAGCGTCTCCCCCGCGGTTCCGAACAGCACCTCCTGGTGGGCGACCAGCCCGGCCAGCCGCACCGAGTGCACCGGGATGCCGTCGACGTCGGCGCCCCGGGCACCGGGCAGGCTGGTGCTGGTGGCATCGGGGTTGGGCGGCAAGCCTTTTCGCGCCTCGGCGATCAGCTTCGCGGTGCGCGCGGCGGTGCCCGACGGGGCGTCGGCCTTGTGCGGGTGATGCAGCTCGATCACCTCTGCCGAGTCGAAGAAGGGCGCGGCCTGCTTCGCGAAATGCATCGACAGCACCGCCCCGATCGCGAAATTCGGCGCGATCAGCACGGATGTGCCGGGCTTATCGGCCAGCCACGACTCCACCTGCTGCAGCCGTTCGGCGGTGAAGCCGGTGGTACCTACCACGGCGTGAATTCTGTTGGCGATGCAGAACTCCAGGTTGCTCATCACCACGTCCGGGTGGGTGAAGTCGATGACCACCTCGGTGTTCCCCTCGGTCAGCAGGCTCAGCGGATCACCGGCGTCCACCTCCGCGGACAGGGTCAGATCCTCAGCGGCCTGCACCGCCGCCACCATGGTCGAGCCGACTTTGCCTTTGGCTCCCAGCACGCCTACCCGCATTGGGGAAGCCTACTGCGGCCGCTATCTCGCCCGAACGTGCGTGTTTGCCCATCGACACGCCGCCGTAGTTGGCATTTTGCGCGCTCGACCGGTCGGCTCAGAGTTCGGCGGCCTTCGCCGGTCTATAGCCTGCTGCGGCAGCGAAGCATCGGCGTCGCACCCAGGTTGAGAATCGCCTCCAGTTGGTCGGCCAACTCCTCGTCCCCCACCCAAGCGGCTCCCTCAGCGACGCCGCGCATTGTGCGGCTAGTCCAGCGGCTTCCTGCTCGCCTTGGGCGATGGCGTCCAGGAGTCCATCGCCGGCCAGTTGAAGGACCTCATCGGTCAGCCGCCGGCGCACCGCCTCGACGATGGACC
>DATJBA010000413.1:0-9082 GCA_035515675.1 Mycobacterium sp. | reverse complement strand
CGTGCCGATCTGATTGAGCCGGTAATCATCGACTCGGCGCCGTGCAAGCAGAACCTCCGCCTCGGCGATGACATCGACATTATGAAGCTGCCAATCCCGATGATCCACAACCACGATGGCGGCCGCTATCTCAACACGCTTTGCACCATCGTCTGCCGCACGGTAGACGGGACGTGGACGAGTTGGTCGATCGCACGGATCATGGCGCTCGACGCACGGCGCGCGACGGGGATCGTGATGCCGTTCCAGCACATCGGCAAGGTGTTCGCGACATGGCGTAAGGCGCGCAAGGACATGCCGGTCGCGATCGCGTTCGGGCCGGAGCCCATCGCCACCTACACGTCGGCCATGCCGCTGCCCGAACTGGTGAGCGAGGTCGAGATGTCGTGCGGTCGGCTGGTCGTCACGGTGAACGACGCATTGCGCGACATCGAGTCCGACGCGGAAAAGTTCTGCCGCAGAGTCGGCGACATCGTCTGCTCGGCCAAGGTCAGTGACATCATCAAGACCATCGTGGTGGTCGAGGATGACATCGATCCGTCGAACCTGCGCGAATTGATCTGGGCGATCGACGGCCGCAACTCGCGCAGCGAGCGTGGACAGTTGCGCATCCAGAAGTCGGTCGGGTGGCCGATGTCGCCGTACACCAACCCCGGACTTCATGCGGGTGCCCACCGGCTGGGAACTCGACCGGCTCGTGCTGAACTGCCTTCCGCCCCAGGGCGTCACGCGGCCGAAGCGAGCCGGGTTTGTTTACAACTACCCTGCAGAGGTCCAGCGGCGAGTGCTCCAGCACTGGGAAAGCGACGGGCTCCCTGCCGACCTCAAGACCAGGGCGGCCCGCGCGAGCGAGGGGTCTGAGAATCGTTAGCCAGATCACCGGCTCTTGGTGGGGTGGCGCTAAAGATAAGGACGTTACGGTGACCGCTCACCTGCCTGTGCCATTGAAGGTGCCCTGGGATCTCAAGGAGAACCCGACCGCCAAGTCGGGCTTCGACAAACTGCAGGACGGCCGCACCAGATATTGGATCGACGAAGTGCTTGCCGGAATCACACCCGAGATGCTGGCGTGGTGGTTTTCCCACCTCGACGGCGATACGGACCTTGACGGCCGCCGGGTGCCGAAATACCGGGCGTGGCATCCGTATGACCACGTCTACGTCGAGTACATCCGCCGCTCGCCGAACGGGTCGATCGGACCCGGAGCCCAGGCCGCCAACCTGGAATACCTGCAACGCGACCCTCGCTACAAGATCCAAGTTGTCGCCACCTTCGAACGCCTTGATAACGAGTGCATGATCCACAACGTCGAAATCGCCGGTCTGCACCTGGCACGAATGGAGCACGTCTACGAGAAGGTCGTGGGCGGCACCCGCTTTGAGCACACCCTCTACATTCCCGGCGCGCCGATGCCGGTGCTGGGCAAGTGGCTGACGCCGCTTTACTGGCATCCCAAAGACAAGGGCCAGCGCTGGCTCGGGCACGGCATCGAAGAGATGGGCAACCTGCCCAATTTCCTTCCCGCCCTTTACGAGCGCGAGCAGGCCGGCTGAACATGGAGGATGCCGTAGGGCCCGCGCCTCAAGTCATCACCCTGGTGAGCGGGCCGCGACTGCGGCCAGTTGTCCACGCAGGTAACCGGCTAGGCCTGAGTCGGTGGTGAGGTCGATGGCTCTGCGGTAGGCCTCCGCAGCCGCTGCCGGCCGGCCCACCTTCCCAAGCAAATATGCACGGGCGGTCCAAGCCGGCTGGAAGCGCGCGAGCGCCGGGTCGGTGATCGCCTCGAGCGCGCGCAATCCGGCCTCCGGCCCATCGACCTCGCCGTCGACAACCGCCAGCGCAACCGCCGCACCCAACGACGGGGCGACCCGCAGCAGCGCACGATGCAGTTTGCGCAACGCCATCCAGTCGACGTGCCCGCTGTGCGCCCGCGCGCAGTGTGCCGACTGGATCGCCGCCTCGTATTGATAACGGCCCGGGCAGCTGAAGCCGTGAGCGCGACGCAGCAGCGCCTCGCCCCGTGCGATCATCGCCGAATCCCACAGCCGGGTATCTTGCTGGTCCAGCGGCACGAACTGACCGCGGCCGGCGCGCCGTGCCGGCCGACGCGACTCGGACAGGCAGATGAGCGCCGCCAGCCCCAGCGCCTCGGGCTCGTCGGGCAGCAGTTCCACTAGCACCAACGCCAGATGCCGCGCCTCGGCGGACAACGATTCGATGGGCGACCCTGGCGGGTCCAGCTGCCAATCGATCGCCCACGCACCGTAAACAGCCTCCAGCACGGCGGGCAGCCGTTCGTCCAGATCCGCGCGCGGTACCACAAATGGGATACGGGCTTCGCGAATCCGGTGTTTCGCACGCACCAGGCGCTGCGCCATGGTCGCAGTCGGTAACGAGAACGCCCGCGCGATGGCTGCCGAGTCGATGCCGAGCACGGTCTGCAGCATCAACGGTGTGCGGCAGTTGGCGGCGATTGCGGGATGCGCACAGACCAGCATCAGCTCCAGGCGGCGATCGGGAATCACCCGCGTGTCCGGGGAATCATCGCTGGAGGCCCACATTGGACTGTCTGGTTCAGGCAGCGGATCGGTCATTCGATAGGCATGCGACTTCCAGCGGTCGCGCAGCCGGTTGCGGGCCACGGTAAGAAGCCAGCCTTCCGGGTTGGCCGGTATCCCCTGGTCCGGCCACCGGGTGAGCGCACGCTCGAGCGCGTCCGCGATGGCATCCTCGGCCGCCGCGATGTCGCCGGTTGGCGCGGCGAGTACTGCCAGCAGCCGGCCGTAGGACCCGCGAACCAGCTCACTCACCCGGGCCGGCACCTCACTCAGGGCTGTACCATCCCTTGCCGCTCGCGTAAGTGACTGCAACGGGCCTGATTTCAATCGACCCCCACTCGGCGGCCGGGCATCGCTTCGCCCAGGACAACGCGGCATCCAGATCGGGCACATTGATGACGAACACGCCACCGAGGCGTTCCTTGGTATCGGCGAAGGGCCCGTCCTGGATCCTGGGTGTGCCGCCACGGGCGGTGAAGGTGGTGGAGGCGACGGCAGATTGCAGCACCTGGGTGCCAATCAACACACCGGCCGCGTCGAGATCGTCGGCATACTTGGCGAACGCCGCCCGCGCGGGCGCCATGTCTTCGTCGGTCAGCCCGAGCTCGCCGCCCTCCTGATGGTGCATGAGCAGGCAATACTGCATTGGTGTTCCCCTTCCTCCTCGATGGTTTCACCGCTATGACGATTGAGGCGACACCCGATCGACACTTTGACAAGAATGCAAGCCATGCCCCGCACATTCGACGATCTGGTGGCCGAAGCTGACTTGGTATCCGTTGACGGTTGGGGCTTCTCCTGGCTCGACGGCCGTGCGACCGAGGAACGCCCGTCATGGGGTTATCAGCGCCTGATGAGCCAGCAGTTGGCGAGCGCGTCGGCCGCATGCGACATCGATACCGGTGGCGGGGAGGTGCTCGCGGGCGCTGCGAAATTCCCGCCCACGATGGTCGCGACGGAATCGTGGCCGCCCAACGCAGCCCTGGCCACCAAACGCTTGCATCCGCGTGGCGTGGTGGTCGTCGTGACTCGCGATGAGCCACGGTTGCCGTTTGCCGATGAGGCGTTCGACCTGGTGACCAGCCGTCATCCCATCGCCGTACGGTGGAGTGAGATCGCCCGGGTGCTGCGGCCGGGCGGCACCTACTTCGCGCAGCAGATCGGACCCGCAACGGTGTCGGAGTTGGTCGAACGCTTCATCGGGCCGCAACCGAAGAAATGAGCCGAGTGTCACCCGGATACCCAAAGCGCGCAGGCACAAGCCGCCGGGCTGCAGATCGTGGACATGCGCATGGAGCGGTTACGCGTCGAGTTTTTCGACATCGGCGCCGTTATCTACTTCTTGCGCAAGGTGATCTGGACCGTGCCCGGCTTTACGGTCGACGGATATCGCCGACAGCTGCGGGAACTGCATGAACGCATCGAGGCCGACGGGCCGTTCGTCGCCCACTCCACGCGGATCCTCGTCGAGGCCCGCAAGCCTGGGTGATCAGCCCGCGGTCCGCAACACATCCAGGGCGTGCTGTAAATCCGGCGGGTACGGGCTGACGATCTCCACCCGCCTGCCGTCGGCCGGATGGGCGAATGCCAGCGAACGTGCGTGCAACCATTGACGTTCCAGCCCAAGCCTTTTCGCGAGCTTCGGGTCGGCTCCGTAGGTGAGGTCGCCGCAGCACGGGTGATGCAGCGCGGCGAAATGCACACGGATCTGATGGGTGCGACCGGTTTGCAGATGCACGTCGAGCAGGCTGGCGGCGGCGAAGGCTTCCAGGGTGTCGTAGTGGGTGAGGCTGTGGCGGCCATTCTTGGTGACCGCGAACTTCCAGTCGCGGCCGCGGTGCCGTCCGATCGGCGCGTCGATCGTCCCGCTGGAGGGATCCGGATGTCCCTGTACCAGCGCGTGGTAGCGCTTGTCGACGGTGCGCTGTTTGAACGCGCGCTTGAGCACGGTGTAGGCGCGCTCGGAGAGCGCCACCACCATCACCCCGGAGGTGCCGACGTCGAGGCGATGCACAATGCCCTGCCGCTCGGGCACCCCGGATGTGGTGATCCGGTAGCCGGCCGCGGCCAAGCCGCCGAGCACCGTGGGCCCGGTCCAACCCACCGAGGCATGAGCAGCCACCGCCGCCGGCTTGTCGATCGCGACGATGTCGTCGTCGGAATAAAGAATCGTCATGCCCTCGATGTCGACGGGCGTGTTCTCCAGCGGCGCCGGCGCCTCCGGCAGCCGCACGTGCAACAAGGCGCCAGGCGTCAGCCGGTCGGATTTTCCTGCCTGTACGCCGTCCAATTCGACACCGCCGTCTTCGGCGATAGCCGCCGCGGCGCTGCGGGACAGTCCCAACAGGCGCGCCAGCCCGGCGTCAATACGCATGCCCGCCAATCCCTCCGGGACGGGCATCGAGCGGTCGGCCATCGAGCGGTCGGCCATCGAGCGGTCGGCCATCAGCGCTGGTCGGCCTTTCGCCGGCCGACGGTGTCCCCGCCGACTCTACGCCGGCCCACAACGTCGAAGTCATAGCCGAAAACCGACAGCACCACAAGCAGGATCGCACCACCCACCACCGACGGATCGGCGACATTGAACACCGGCCACCAGCCGACCGACAAAAAGTCCACGACATGTCCCCGCAGCGGCCCGGGCGCCCGGAAGAAGCGATCGACCAGGTTGCCCATGGCGCCACCGAGGATCATCCCGAGGCCCAGCGCCCACCACGGCGATACCAGCCGCCGCCCCATCCAGAAGATGCCGACCACCACTGCGGTCGCGATCAGGGTCAACAGCCAGGTGTACCCGGTCGCCAGCGAGAACGCGGCCCCCGAATTGCGCACCAACGTCCAGGTCACCGTGTCACCGATGATCGATACCGGCTGGCCGGGAGGCAGCAACTTGACGGCAAGCACCTTGGTGACGATGTCCAGCGTCAGCACGACCGCCGCGACCGACAGCAGCAGCCGCAGCCGCCTTGCCGGCCTCCGTAGCGCGGGAGCTGCGGGTTCGGCGACCTCCCCGGTGTCCCCGGCCTGCCCGGCTGAAGTCATCGGCTCAGCCGATCCTGTTGGTTCCTCAGGCACTCTCCCATCATCCCCTAGTACGGACGCGGCCTCGCCGGAGCCCGCGAGCGGCGTGCGCAATGATTCCACTATGGCCCGTCTCACCGTTATCGCCACCGGAGGAACGATATCGACCAGCGCCGGTGCCGATGGGGTGCGCCGACCCACCTATAGCGGGGCGGATCTGACCTCGGGCCTCGACGTCGATGTAGTTGACCTGATGGCGCTCGACAGCTCCGAGCTGACGCCGGCCGATTGGGATCGAATTCGCGGTGCCGTGCAAGCCGCGATCGATGACGGCGCCGACGGTGTGGTCATCACCCACGGCACCGACACCCTGGAAGAGACGTCGCTGTGGTTGGACCTGACCTACGCCGGCACGGCCCCGGTCGTGTTGACCGCCGCCATGCGCAGCGCCGACGCTCCCGACGCCGATGGTCCGGCCAATCTGCGCGACGCCCTGGCGGTGGCGGCCAGCCCGGCCGCCCGTGACCTCGGGGTACTGGTGTGTTTCGCCGGCCGGGTGTTGCAGCCGCTGGGCCTATGCAAGGTGGTTACCGAGGACCTGAGCGGCTTCGCCGGCGAACTGCTCGGCACGGTGGACGGCGGCGTGACGCTGACAGGCACGAAGACGCGGCCCTACCTCGCCGATCTGAGCGCCACCACGGCACCGCGGGTCGACATCGTCGCAGCATATCTGGGAAGTGACGCGGTAGCCCTTGATGCGTGCGTGGCCGCCGGCGCACAAGCCGTGGTGCTGGAAGCGTTGGGTTCGGGCAATACCGGAACCGCGGTGGTCGACGGAGTGCGCCGGCATTGCCGCGACGGGGTCGTTGTCGCGGTGTCCACCCGAGTTCCCGGCGGGCGGGTCAGTGCGAGCTACGGTCCCGGGCACGATATGGCGACCGCCGGCGCGGTGATGGTGCCCAGGTTGCGGCCGTCTCAGGCCCGGGTGCTGGTGATGGCCGCGCTGGCCGCGAAGCTACCGGTCGCCGACGTCATCGCCCGGTGGGGCTGAAAGAGCGTTGGCCTGCAGCGCGCCAACGTAATCCGGCCAATCCAGGGAGTCGACGGCGTTGGCTCTGGTGAGGTCACAGGTATCGGCGGGGAACGTCCGGGCCTGGCCCGGGCCAGAACTCCGGGTCTCGAACCGCGCGGTGACCACACCGTGGCCCGCGCCCTGCACCCAGCCGTGCCCGAGATCACGGTGGGCTATATCGTCTCCCACCCGCCACCCCACGGCGTCTTGTGCTGGTGGCAGCGTGTCGACTGCCTGGTAAGCCTCCGACTCCAGCGCTGACAGCTCGAAGTCCGGGAACAGCGACTGTTGGCGCACGTCGCTCAACCCCGAAAACCCAACGCCGAGTAGGCGAATCGGCCCGATCCGGCGTGGATCCAGCAGCAGCCGCCGGGCCACCGCGATGAGCGCGCCGGCCTCGGTTGTCGCGTAGGGCAGCGTCGCTGAACGGGTCAGCGTGCTCATGTCGGATTTCTTCAGCTTCACCGTGACGGTGCGGGCGCCGCGGCCGTCGCGCAGCAGGCGTTGATGCGCATGCTCGGCGATTGGGTCGATCGCTTCACGCAACTGCTCCAGGCTGGTCAGATCCACCGCGAAAGTGGACTCGGAGCTGATCTGCTTGGCTTCGGCACGCTCGGCGACGGGGCGGTCGTCGATACCGCGGGCCAGGCGGTGTAGCGCCGGCCCTATTGTCGCGCCCAGGATGTTGGCCGCCTCGGCGTCGGTCAGCGCGGCCAGCTGTCCAATCGTCTCGATGCCGAGCCGATTCAGCTTCTCCTCGGCGACCGGTCCTATGCCCCACAGCCGTCGCACCGGCAATCGGCCGAGCAGCAATTGTTCTTCGGCGCGCCGCATCACCCGAATGCCGTCGGGTTTGGCCAAGCCGGACGCGATCTTGGCGATCTGTTTGCCCGAGCCCGCGCCGACGGAGGCGATCAGACCCGTCTCCTCTCGAACCCGTCGCCGCAAGCCCTCGCAGAACACCTCGACGTCCTCGGCCGACGCACCCGCGAGCTGGGGCGGCTCCCCGAACGCCTCATCGAAAGACAGCTGCTCGACGACGGGCACCAGGTCGCGCACGGTGTCGAAGACTCGCCTGCTGGCCACCCCGTACACAACGCCGCGCGGCGGCAGCACGACCGCGGTCACGCCGATCAGCCGGCGGGCCTGATGCATCGGCATGGCCGAGCGGGCGCCGAAGACGCGCGCTTCGTAGCTGGCGCCGGCCACCACACCGCGGCCACCCAAGCCGCCGACCAGCACCGGCCGCCCCCGCAGGGTCGGTCGGGTGAGTTGTTCGACGGAGGCGAAGAACGCGTCCATGTCCAGGTGCAGCACCCAGCGCGACTCCACAACTGCAAATGCTATTGGTCTACCGTCGGTGAGTATGGCCATGAACCTCTGTCACAGGTGGTGCTGCAACTCAAACCGCTGGGCAAAAGAGGTTGAAGACCAACTGTTGCCATGGGTGCTCGCCGACGTGGAACTGGGCGACAACACCCTCGAGATCGGCCCGGGGTACGGCGCAATTCTGCGGCTGCTAGTCGACAAGACGCCAAAGCTCACCTCGGTCGAAATCGATACCCCGATGGCGCAGCGACTGCAGGAGCTATACGGAGACCGGGCGTGCATCATCAACGGCGACGGCACCGACACCGGATTGCCGACCGATGAGTTCAGCTCGGTGGTGTCGTTCACCATGCTGCACCACGTCCCGACCGCGCAACTGCAAGACCGGCTGTTCGCCGAGGCCTTCCGGGTGCTTCGTCCCGGCGGAGTCTTCGCCGGCAGCGACAGCGTGCCGTCCCTGCCGTTCCGGATCCTGCATTTCCGCGACACCTGTAACCCGATCCGGCCGGAGAACTTGCCGGATCGCTTGTTGGCAGCGGGGTTTCGTGACGTCGACGTCGAAGTCCGTGGCGGCAGGCAGCGCTGGCGCGCGGTCAAACCGTAACGGGGCGCTAGCGCCCCACTGGCCACACCAGCCACGCCAGCCCCGTCGACTCCTGATGACTGTCTCGCAGAAAGCGATAGCGCATGCGACATCACTTTTGAAGACACCTATCAGGCCAAGCCGCGGCAACCCGTAATTCAGCAGGCTCCTACACATGCCCCCGCCGCGGGCCGCATCGTCGCCGGTCAGGCTTTACAGATCGCCACCCGCACGCCGTCGCCGATCTCCGCCCCGTCTACCGGCTCACCGAGCTCGAAGCTGGTGGCCAGGATTTCACCGGCGATGAGGTCACGATGGGCGCGCGCCCAGTCGGCCCGCTCGGCGGGCACCGACATCACCACGCGGATGCGATCGGAGACGTCCAGCCCGGTCGACTTGCGCAATTCCTGCAGCTCGCGGATCCGGTCCTTGGCCCAACCCTCGGCCTCCAGCTCCGGGGTCACCGTGCCGTCCAGCACGACCAGACCAGCCCCGTCGGGCAGCGCCGCGGTGAATTCC
>DATJBA010000412.1:0-2067 GCA_035515675.1 Mycobacterium sp. | reverse complement strand
GCCGACCTTTCCGGCCGGGAAGCGATCATCAGTTGCGGGGCTGTCCTCGATCACCTTCGCGTCGCCATGGCGGCGGCCGGTTGGCGGGCGAACATCGAACGGTTCCCCAACCCGATTAACCTAAACCATTTGGCATCGGTCGAATTCAGCGCGCTCGAATTCGTCACCGACGCTCAGCGCGAACGCGCCGAGGCGATTCTGCAACGGCGAACCGACCGGCTTCCGCTGGGTCGTCCGACAAACTGGCCGTCGTTCGAACCGGTGTTGCGTAGCAGCGTCGACGAGAGTGTCGCGATGCTCGATGTGCTCGCCGATGAGGTGCGGCCTCAACTAGCCAAAGCCTCCCATCTTACTGAGGAACTGCGCCGTTACGACGCCTCCTATCACGCCGAACTGGAATGGTGGACATCGCCATTCGCGCTGTCCGAAGGCATACCTCCGGATGCGCTGGCATCCAAGTCAGAACGGCATCGCGTCGATGTGGCGCGGGATTTCCCTGCTCGCAGCCGTGCCGACCGTCGTGCCGACGTCGGGGTGGATTGGTCGAAGATCGTTGTGCTGTCCACCGCTGAGGACGACCGAGCTGAGGTGTTGGGCTGCGGCGAAGCCCTATCCACCGTCCTGCTGGAATGCACGATGGCCGGCATGGCGACCTGCACGCTGACCCATCTGATCGAGGTGGACGAGAGCCGCGACATCGTGCGGAGGCTCATCGGCGAACGCGGGGAGCCCCAAGTGTTGGTCCGTGTCGGCATAGCACCGCCGATGGAAGACCTGCCCGCGGCAACACCACGACGGCCGCTCGACGATGTGCTGGAAATCCGCTAGCCGCGCAATCCCGGACGGCGGTCATGACTTGGCGCTGACGATCGATCCGCGCTACTACGACGCGGTTGTCTTCCACCTTGACGGTGTCGTGACAGATACTGCCGCCATTGATGCGGCGGCCTAGACGCAATTTTTCGACGACTACCTGGCGCGACGGCCCCCACGTGACGGTGAAGACCACTCACCGTTCACCGACGACGATTACCGGCGCTTTGTAGCCGGGAAGGCGTGCTGCGATGCGATAACCGACTTCCTGATATCCCGGGGTATTGCACTACCCGTGGGTGCTGACTCCGATTCCACCGACGACACCGAGCTCCTATGCCGATCCAACGAGGGAGGCTGTGCGGGGCGTTGCGCCGCACAGCATTTCGCCCCTCTAGGTGCAGAATTCTGAATACACTCCTTCGGAATCTTTGGCCCCGGTGACGACTTGCTCCACAGCGGCCAGGGGTAACCGTTGTCGGCCAGCCAGCGCAGATAGTCGGCGTTGCTGACGAAGTGGGACCACTGGCTGGTTGCGGTGTGGCGCCAGGCGTCCTTGGGCGTGCGCGCCTCCAGCGCACCGAGCACCAACGCCAGCGTGATGACCTGGGCGCGGCCATCGCCGTTAGCTGTTAGCTCGGCAGCCCGCTTGGCCACTGCTGCTGGCTCATCGACACCGAGCAGTGCTGCGGTTGTGGGCGCGCATTGTGGCCGGTCAGCAGGTAACTGTCACGGGCCAGGCAGCCGGCAATGAAGACTGCCACCCCTTTGGGCGCTTCCGTGCGAGCCAGGATCTATTGCACGAAGTTCCGGCGCACATCCACCGCATGAACCGGCGCGTGATCCGCGAAAAGTCCTGGCCCCAATTACAAATCAAGGTTCGATGAGAAAAACCGGGTAGCGCTCGGCTAGGGCGGATACTTCCACAGGCGTGGGGTTAGGCCCCGCGCCAAAGTAGTTGCGGGCTATGTACGCCGGTGACCGAGAGAACGCTCGATGACCGGCATACGCATGCGACATCGCAGAGCGCTCCCCAACGGGCATCGTCAAGTTGTTTGAAAATGATTGTGGCGCAGTTGATGTTAGTTTGTCCGGTGGCCAAATATAGTGGCTTACTCGGTCTTTCATGCCGCTGCGGTGGCAATGACTTCGTCCCAGACCGCGAAGCTGGCGGTCATCTCGGTTCGCCATTGGGGTGCACTGATCAGATGACGACGGGGCCGAAAGTGCTGCCGGATGTGGCTGAAAGCAAAC
>DATJBA010000411.1:0-2204 GCA_035515675.1 Mycobacterium sp. | reverse complement strand
GCTGATGGTCAACTTCGACCCGTCCTCGAGCCATATCTCGAGTGCGCCGCCTTCGATGACCTTGTACCTGTCCTGGTCGCCAAACTCGTCGAAGGACTCGGACTTGTACCCGTAGACCTTGAACCCCATAGCGGAAAGTCTCGCATAGCCCGATGGGGCTGTAGCCGCGCCCAATTACGCCGGAGGTATCAGACACTTGGCCCGTGATCCAACTGAGCGCAGCAATCATCGCCGCGTCGGTGGCGGTGATAGTCGCCTTCCTGGTCAGCGCCCGCCGGTGACGAGGCTGGCTACCGAGACTATCGAGATCGCTACCGCGCGATGGCGACATCGCATGGCTTCGAGGGGCACATGAAGTGGGCCGAGGCGATGCCATGACGGCGGTCGTTGTGCCCCCTGTTGACAGCTGGCCTCGATCATCGTCGCGTTGCCGACGATCGTCGCGACGTGGTCGTTCAAGCGTAGATCCACCCGATCGTCGTTCATTTCTGTAGCTGCACTGGCACACGCGGACGGGCAGGTTCGGCTTGAGTGCGACGAATTGTCTCGGTTGCACAGGACCACAGTCCTGCCGCAATAAGGGTGGCGGCGCGGCGCTCGGGGGGCGTCGCCGAGTGGAAGCCGGAGTGGCACGTGCTGGCTATCCCGACCGGGGTTCCAGGACGCCATGGCTCACCACCGCCTCCCGCCTGCTGGCGGGCTCCGCTGCGGCGCGGCAGCGCCCGGACCGGTCCGCAGTCAGTCTGTCGTCTGCCACGAGGAAGGGACCACCTGCGACCTGAGGCCACTGATGGGGTGAGGCGGTCGTAGTAGGCGCGTTCACAGAGCAGGTCGGGGTCGTCGAACTGGAAGACGAACACTATCGGCAGGCGACCCGGCGGCCGGTCGCGGGCAGCCCCGAAAAGGTCCCCGGTGGGCGCCGTGCACGCGCGTCTCGCTGATCACGCAGTCGCCGTGGTGACACAGCGAGCCGGGTTTGACGTCGAAGTGCATGTCTGGAAGAGCGGTGAAGAGTTCACGATAGGTGCCGGCGACCGCATCGGGGCCGTCGGCGACCTCTCCGCCGGGCAATTCCATTCGCGCGGCGCCGGGTTTGAATGTCGCGAGCGTCGCCGCGACATCCTGCCGATTCTCTGCCTCGAAATGTGCTAGGACAGGCAAGGCGGATGCAGTCGACCACATCAAGAAAGCAAATCCGCTATGCAGCCGGGTGGTTCGACTGGGAACTGACCCAGCTGGAGGGCGCCGACTGCTAGACACTTGACGCCCGCCCGATCCCGATGTGGGCGGGCCTCAAGAACCCGGCTCAAGACTGAGGCCCGCCCGCTATGGGCGGGGCTTAAGGCTTAGTTGTCACCGAGCTGCGTGGCTACCTGACGACCCTCGCAGCCGCTCGACACCTTCCTTGACGGCTTCACCGGCTCTCCGCGTCCGAAACGCCGAGATGATTCCCGCGATCCCGATGATCACGAGCCAGATGCCGGTCACCAACGCAAGCACCACAATTGAACCGAACGGCCAGCCAAGTGCCCATGGTGTAGGCGAACTGCGCATGCGAGTGGACACCGGAGAGGTTGCGGCACGAAGGTGGCTGCCGGCCGCCATCGTCGACGACGCCGTCCCTCAGCGCCCAATCCGCCCCCCAACGCGCCCGCTACGTCGCCTCCAAAGGAGGCAACGGCGCGGTGGTGTACGACCCGGACACCGATCGGATCGTGTCGGCGCGCACGCTGTCGGCCGAGGTGCTCGGCGAGCTGGCCGAGGTGGCGGCGCGGGCGATCCCCGGCGCCGGGCTGGCTGTCGAGAGGGTCGGCCGCAGTGCACACGACGCCGCCACCCCGCAGTTCGTCAGCTCGCCCGGCTACGAGCATGCCTGGCTGAACCCGGACAACACCGAGGTTTCGCTGGCGGACCTGCTGAGCGCACCCGCTGTCAAGTTGCTCCTCCGCAAGCCCGGCGCCCGCAGCGCCGACATGGCGGCCGAATTACGCAAGCACATCGGCATCGAGGGCGACATCACCTATTCCACGAACAACGGCCTGATCGAGATCGTCCCGCTGGGCATCAGCAAGGCCACCGGTGTCCAGGAGGTGGCCGCGCCGCTCGACATCGCCGCCGACGACGTGGTCGCGTTCGGTGACATGCCCAACGACGTGCCGCTGCTGATCTGGGCCGGCCACAGCGTCGCGATGGGTAATGCGCAC
>DATJBA010000410.1:0-40381 GCA_035515675.1 Mycobacterium sp. | reverse complement strand
GGGCCCGCGCAGACGATCGCTTCTCGGCGCAGCGCAGCCGCGTAGCGAGGTGGTAACCGCGCTCGAGGCGTGGGTGCGCCGGGGGTTGCGCGAGTACGCTGTCGCGCTACGGAAGCTGGCCTACAGTCTGCCCAACGGGGTAGGCGAATGGGAACTTCTCCAGTTGTCCGAGCAGATGAACACCGCCGCCAGCCAGGACCTCGGCGGAATATTCGCGTCTGTTGGCCTGAAGGATCCGCTGGTCTTGGAAAAACGTATTGAATAGGAAGGCCGGACGATCGAACACATTCGCGCCGTCATCCCTGAATGGCCGGATACCAACGGGACACCCTGACGGATGTTCGCGTGGTGCCATGTGATCGCCCACCTACGCGTAACCGATGGCGACTCTTGCCGACAAGCCTTAAACACCAACCGCTCAACCCGTCTTCGCTCGAGGTTTGCGGCCAAAATTCGTGCCGGTAAGAGAGACAGAAAGGCTTGACGAAACTGGCACTGTTGTCGACAACGTCGTCGGTGTAATTGCGTGGAGCAGGGAGTTGCGCCTGCTGGAGGTCAAAAGCTCGCAATGGCGGGCCGGCGCGTGGCGGGATCCGGAAACCGGCGTTCACTGGTTGTTGGTGGCCGGTCTCGCCCTCGGCGACCACGAGGATAGAGAAGACTTTTACCAGAGGGTCGAGCGCCGGGACGACGCTGGCCGAACCAGCGATTGGCTGCCCACCGAGGCCGATACGCGCCTGCTCAAGCAGGAGACGTCGGCGCGGCTCATGACGGAGTGGGAAGTCCTCGTTCAGCGCAAGGTCAGGGACGCGTTAAGCGAGGTTCACACCGGAGGTTCCACCCGCGTCGTGATCCCTCACCCAATGCCCGGGCAGGACCCGATCGCCACATTGAACCTGGTGGTCTCCCCGGTACGCGAGGAGGGCTACGAGGCCGATGAAATCGAGGCCGAAATTCTGGCCGGCAGGAAATATCGCGGCTCCAATCTTGAGTGGCAGCTGAGGATACGGGTGCTGATAACCCTTAGCCCGCCAGAGCAGGGGTGGGACTGCTGGACCTGACGTCGTTATTACGTGAAAGGTCGAGGAAGGTGAGGGACTAGAAGGAGCATTCCGGCGTCACCGGCAAGACCCCACACCAAGTAGCTCGGGCCGATTCGCTGCGCGAGATCACCGACGCCGACACGATGCGCGGGGGGATCAACGATCTGCGCGTGTTCCCTCGCTGATCGACCAGCGCCGCCACAGTGACGCGCCGCCCCGAGGAGAGCAGGGACGGCCCGAACAGCTATCAGACGCGGACTAGCTAGCTAGGGCGATCTGGTTCCCAATGGCTGATCGCCTCCCCTCGGTCTGGGGTGGCCACGAATGACATCAAGTCGCGCCAGCGAGAGCGTCAGCCCGATTAGTGGTCGTGGTTCCAACCATCGTGGTCGTGGTTCCAACCATCGGGGTCGTGGTTCCAACCATCGTTGCGTGGATCTCCATAGCCGTGCCAGTGGCCTGAGTCGCGGGCTTCGCCGTCGTACCAGTGGTCGTCGTGGCAGCGGCCGTAGTCCCAGTTGGAACCCCAGCCCGGATCCCACCCCTCGCCGGGGCACCAGTGATAGTCCGGGAACGGCGCGGGTTGGGCCTGGGCAATGGCAGCCGCTCCCAAACCGGCGAGCCCCAAGCCCGCGGTCATTACGACGGTCGATGCTGCGACACGTGCGATGCTTTTCTTCATACGTGGTTTTCTATTCATGTGACTAACGATACAAACGTGGCTGTCGATACAATAGGCACTATTGAGGCCCAAGTGGCTAACAGTACGAGCACGAACCCTCAGCAGGGCGCGCGTTGCGAAGAGATCCCCGACACCACACCCGGCGTGGGCTACATGCTCACCGAAGGCAACAGCGCCATACAACGGGTGCGGGCCTTTCATGTCACCGACGCCGACATCGCCTGGCTGGCCACCCACTTCACCCCGCTGGCCCGGCGTAGCGCGAGGAACGGGTGGGCATGTTTACGCTCGCCGCGACCTCACTGCGCGACTGGCTAGCGCCAGGCTCCCCGGCCATAGAGCAGGCGATCCGCCGCGCCTGCTCACCCGGCTACGAGTCGTGGTGGCAGCGCTGCGCGGCGGTGGGATTCTGCGCCAACCCCATTCAGGCCAGCGCATATAACCCCAACCTCAGTCGGCGGGTGCCGGTGCTGATCCGCTGCGGCAGTCGCGCGACCATGCCACGTTCCCAACAGCGCGGGAAAAGTTCACCGCCTGGCTGACGGCACTCGCAACGATCCGGGCAGCAGCGTGGTCGCGGCGGCAGGCCGTGGACAGGATCGGCCTCCTCTTTCGGTGCAACTCCAGCATCTTTCGGTGCTTTAGACGTGGTTCACCGACGGCAATTAACATCTGCACCGCCATGTTTTGGCCAGGGAGGTGGCAGAAGGGCGAGGCGGTGGCAGGTCGGGTCCAGCGAACTGTAGGTGTCGAAGACACAATGAGCCGCCCCGGGCTCGTGAACCGGGCGCTGATGGGTGTAATCGAATGGGCTGAGAGACTCAATGAGAAGTACCCGAAACTCGGCAATCGACCTGTCTATGACGTCGGTGAGTTTGCGTGGGCGATGGACGTCGAGCGCGAGTGGCACCTGGTCCGCGCCGAACTCGATAACCTGCTCACTCGCAAGGAGGAGCTGCCCGCCCTCCATGAGATCAGCAGCGAGGTGCGCTCGGTCAGTACCGATCGCGGTTGGAAGACCTTTATCTTCGCCGCCTATGGCGTTAAGTCGGAGCAAGCCATCCGTCTGTGCCCGCAAACATGGCGCATCCTGCAGAGGATTCCCGGGATGAAGACGGCCATGTTCTCAGTCTTTGAACCCGGAAAGCACCTCAAGCCGCATCGCGGACCCTACAACGGCGTGCTCCGCCTCCATTTCGGCCTGATCGTGCCCGATACGCCGCCGCGGACGGTCGCAATTCGGGTCGACAACGAGGTCTGCCAGTGGGAGGAAGGAAAAGTCCTGATCTTCGATGACTCATACGAGCACGAGGCTTGGAATCGCTCCGAGCAGACCCGTGTCGTACTGTTCGTCGACTTCGTGAAGCCGCTGCGTTTCCCGGCCTCGTTCGTCAATTGGCTGATCCTCAACATCGTGCTCTTCACCCCGTTCATCAGGGAGGGGGTGAAGGCTCAGAAGGCTTGGGAAAAAGGGTTTTTCAGGTAGCTCCGCCGTGCTCCAGGTTCTGCAGCCGCACCTGACCCCGGGCTACCACGCGGTCGGTTGCGTCGGTGATCGTGACCAACCACAGCTGCTGACGTCGACCGCGGTGAATCGGTTCGGCGGTGCCGTACACCATCCCCGACTTGATCGACCGCAGGAAATCGGTGTTGTTGTTGACGCCCACGACATTCCCGCCGCTGTGCATGGCGAGCCAGGTGTAGGCGGCCACGCTGGCGATGCTCTCGACCATCGAGCAGTAGACACCGCCATGCACGAGGCCCATCGGCTGCAACAGTTTGGGCGTGACCTCGAGTTGGGCGCGGGCGCCATCGGGGCTAAGTTCGGTGAATTGCAGCCCCAACTCGCTGTCGAACGGCGCGGTGAAGTTCGGCGGGGTGATCGCTTCCTGCGGCGGTGGCACGCTCATGTGTCTACACCATTGGTGAATCCGCCATGGGGCGGAATTGCCGGCCCGGAAACGGGCGAGCCCCGTGCGCTAAGGCACGGGGCTCGCCGATCGAGTAGACCGGGGGTCGCTGCAGCCCTCAGGACTCTGCCGCGGTCGTTGTCGCTCGACCCAAGCCAGAATAGGCAAGGCTGCCCTAATTTCGCAAGGGTTCGGTCCGTGTGTGTAACTCACGTCGGCTGGCGCTCGCGCACCGGGGGCCGGCCACCAGGATTGGCCAGCTTT
Source organism: Mycobacterium sp. (assembly GCA_035515675.1). Lineage (GTDB taxonomy): Bacteria > Actinomycetota > Actinomycetes > Mycobacteriales > Mycobacteriaceae > Mycobacterium. Next base: position 36,482 of record DATJBA010000410.1, on the reverse strand, counting down.
CGGTACGACGGCCGGTAGTAACGCGGAGTAGGCTTATTTCAACGCACAGGAGATGAACTATGGCCAAGCTGACACGGCTAGGGGATTTGGAACGCGCCGTGATGGATCATTTGTGGTCCACGGCGGATCCGCAAACTGTTCGCCAGGTCCACGAAGCGTTGTCGGCGCGACGCGAGCTTGCTTACACGACGGTCATGACGGTGCTGCAACGGTTGGCCAAGAAGAATCTGGTCTCCCAGATTCGCGACGACCGGGCCCACCGGTACGCACCCGTGCATGGCCGCGACGAGCTGGTCGCCGGGCTGATGGTCGATGCGTTGGCCCAGGCTGAGGACTCCGGGAGCAGACAGGCCGCTCTGGTGCATTTTGTCGAGCGTGTGGGCGCCGACGAGGCGGAGGCGCTTCGGCGCGCACTCGCCGAACTGGAAGCACACCAGAGCAACACGCCCTCTGCTGGCGCACCAGTGGAGGACTGAGGGAGACTAGCAGCGTGTCCGCGCTGGCCTTCACCATCCTCGCGGTGCTGCTGGTCGGCCCGGCGCCGGCCTGGTTGGCACAAGCGACATGGCCGTTACGCGCCCCGCGCGCCGCGACGGTGCTATGGCAGGCCATTGCCCTGGCGGCGGTGCTCTCGGTGTTCAGCGCGGGCATCGCGATCGCCAGCCGGCTGCTCATGCCGGGCCCCGACGGGCGGCCCACGGCCAGCATCATCGGCGCCGCCGCCCGGCTCGGGTGGCCGCTGTGGTCGGCATACATCGCAGTCTTCGCGCTGACTGTGCTGGTCGGCGCCCGGCTGATGATCGCCGTGGTGCGGGTGGTCATCGCCAACCGGCGCCGGCGGGCGCACCACCGCATGGTCGTCGATCTGGTCGGAGTCGGACACGATGCGGCCCTGGTCCAGCCGTGCGCCCGGACGCGCGACCTTCGTGTCTTGGACGTTCCGCAACCGCTTGCGTACTGTCTGCCCGGGGTGCGCAGCCGGGTTGTGGTCAGCGAAGGAACGCTGACCACGCTCACCGGCGCCGAAGTCGCGGCCATCCTCACCCACGAGCGGGCTCATCTGCGAGCCCGCCATGACCTTGTTCTGGAAGCGTTCACCGCGGTGCACGCCGCCTTCCCACGGCTCGTCCGCAGCGCCAACGCGTTGCGCGCGGTGCAGTTGCTCGTCGAGCTGCTGGCCGATGACGCCGCGGTTCGTGCCGCCGGGCGCACTCCCCTGGCCCGAGCGTTGGTCGCCTGCGCGTCCGGGCTTGCGCCGTCCGGCGCACTGGCCGCGGGGGGACCCAGCACGGTGCTGCGGGTCCGGCGGCTGTCCGGACGTGGCAACAGCCTGACGCTGTCAGCGGCCGCATACCTGGCCGCGGCGGCCGTATTTGTGGTGCCCACCGTCGCGCTGGCCGTACCGTGGCTCACGGAGCTGCAGCGCCTGTTCAACCTTTAGCGCAACGCAGGGCGAAACACCTTGGAGGACCACCAGTCCGCTGTGCCACAGTGTGGTCGGAATTGCTTTCGAAAAGCTTTAGGCAAAAGTTCTCCAACCTGGGAGGCGAAGACATGAGTTCGTCGGATTCGAAGACCGCTACCGCGCAGATCGGCGTCACCGGTCTTGCCGTAATGGGTTCGAACATCGCTCGTAATTTCGCCCGTCACGGCTACACGGTGGCGCTGCACAACCGGTCGATCGCCAAGACCGACGCGCTACTCAAAGAGCACGGTGACGAGGGCAAGTTCGTGCGATCAGAGACCATTGCGGAATTCCTGGACGCACTTGAGAAGCCGCGGCGGGTGCTCATCATGGTCAAGGCCGGCGACCCCACCGACGCCGTCATCAACGAGCTCGCCGATGCCATGGAGGAAGGCGACATCATCATCGACGGCGGCAACGCGCTGTACACCGACACCATCCGCCGCGAGAAGGCGATGCGTGGGCGCGGCCTGCACTTCGTCGGCGCCGGTATTTCCGGCGGTGAGGAGGGTGCGCTCAACGGCCCCTCGATCATGCCGGGCGGTCCGGCCGAGTCGTACAAATCGTTGGGCCCGCTACTCGAGGAGATCTCCGCGCACGTCGACGGCGTGCCGTGCTGCACCCACATCGGCCCCGACGGCGCCGGCCACTTCGTCAAGATGGTGCATAACGGCATCGAGTATTCCGACATGCAGTTGATTGGCGAGGCTTACCAGCTGCTGCGCGACGGGCTCGGCAAGACCGCTGATCAGATCGCCGACGTGTTCGACGAGTGGAACAAAGGCGACCTGGACAGCTTCCTCGTCGAGATCACCGCACAGGTGTTGCGCCAGACCGACGCCAAGACCGGAAAGCCGCTCGTCGACGTGATCCTCGACGAAGCCGAGCAGAAGGGCACGGGCCGCTGGACGGTGAAGTCGGCCCTAGACCTCGGTGTTCCGGTCACCGGTATCGCCGAGGCGGTGTTTGCTCGCGCGCTGTCGGGTTCGGTGGCCCAGCGCGAGGCCACCAGTGGGCTGGCTTCGGGTCAACTGGGCAGGCGGCCAAGCGCCGCCGAATATGAGTCAGCGCAGTTCACCGAGGACGTCCGGCAGGCTCTTTACGCGTCGAAGATCATCGCCTACGCGCAGGGGTTCAACCAGATTCAGGCTGGCAGCGCCGAGTACGACTGGGGCATCACACCCGGTGACCTGGCCACCATCTGGCGCGGTGGCTGCATCATCCGGGCGAAGTTCCTCAACCGCATCAAGGAGGCGTTCGATTCCGACCCCGACCTGCCGACGCTGATCGTGGCGCCCTATTTCCGCAGCGCCATCGAATCGGCTATCGATGGCTGGCGTCGTGTCGTGGTGACCGCCACGCAGTTGGGCATCCCGATCCCAGGGTTCTCCTCGGCGCTGTCCTACTACGATGCGCTTCGCACCGAGCGGCTGCCCGCCGCGCTGACCCAAGGCCTGCGGGACTTTTTCGGTGCCCACACTTATGGGCGGATCGACGAGGACCCTAGCAAGAAGTTCCACACGTTGTGGAGCGGAGACCGCAGCGAAGTTCCCGCGTAGCTGGACCGGATAAAGGGGGCTTTAGTAGTTGGGGCGACAGCGATGAAATTTCTGGACGGGCACCGACCCGGATACGAACTGACCTACAACGACGTTTTCATCGTGCCGAACCGGTCTGAAGTCGCGTCGCGGTTCGACGTCGATTTGTCCACCAGCGACCCCTCGGGCACCACCATTCCGGTCGTGGTCGCCAACATGACGGCGGTGGCCGGGCGGCGGATGGCTGAGACGGTGGCGCGGCGCGGCGGCATCGTGATCCTGCCGCAGGATCTCCCGATCACGGCGGTGGAGCAGACGGTGGAGTTCGTCAAGAGCCGCGACCTGGTTCTCGACACTCCGGTGGTGCTGGAGCCCGACGATTCGGTGTCGGACGCGATCGCGTTGATTCAGAAGCGCGCCCACGGTGTCGCCGTCGTGGTCTTCGAGAGCCGCCCAATCGGTTTGGTGAGCGAATCGTCGTGCCTAGGCGTGGACCGCTTCACCAGAGTGCGCGACGTGGCGGTGACCGACTACGTGACCGCCCCGGTGGGCGCGGAGCCGCGCAAGACCTTCGACCTGCTCGAGCACGCCCAGATCGACGTTGCCGTGGTGACCAACGCAGACGGCAAGCTGGCCGGAGTGCTGACCCGCACCGGGGCGATCCGCGCGGGCATCTATACCCCGGCCACCGACGCGCGCGGGCGGCTGCGGATCGGCGCGGCCGTCGGAATCAGCGGCGATGTGGGGGCCAAGGCCCGGTCGCTGGCCGAGGCCGGTGTCGACGTGCTGGTCATCGATACCGCGCACGGACATCAGGTCAAGACTCTGGACGCGATCAGGGCGGTCTCATCGCTGGACTTGGGTGTGCCGCTGGCAGCGGGCAACGTGGTGTCGGCGGAGGGTACCCGGGATCTGCTCGCTGCCGGGGCGAGCATCGTCAAGGTCGGTGTCGGACCAGGCGCGATGTGCACCACCCGGATGATGACCGGTGTGGGCCGTCCGCAATTCTCCGCCGTGCTCGAATGTGCTTCTGCCGCAAGATCACTCGGAGGACACGTGTGGGCTGACGGTGGGATCCGCCATCCCCGGGATGTGGCGCTGGCACTGGCCGCCGGGGCGTCGAACGTCATGATCGGGTCCTGGTTCGCCGGCACCTACGAGTCGCCCGGAGACCTAATGCGAGACCGTGACGACCAGCCATACAAGGAGAGCTACGGCATGGCATCCAAACGGGCGGTGGTCGCCCGCACCGGCGCCGAAACCGCGTTCGATCGCGCCCGCAAGGCGTTGTTCGAGGAGGGCATCTCGACGTCGCGGATGGAGCTGGATCCCGCCCGCGGCGGTGTCGAAGACCTGATCGACCACATCACCTCGGGCGTGCGCAGCACCTGCACCTATGTCGGCGCCTCGACCCTGGCGGAGCTGCATGAGCGGGCCATCGTGGGTGTCCAGTCGGCCGCGGGCTTCGCCGAGGGCCATCCGCTGCCCGCGGGCTGGTGACTACGAATGGCAGACACCCAGTCGGCCGGACGTCTTGGCTAGCATGTGAATTCACGCGCAGCAAAGCGCTGCGCGGCATCGAGCGAAAGGATGACGTGCCGCAGGCACGTATCGAGGGCGTTGGCTTCCGGACGGACCGGCACCCCGCAGCGTTCCCGGGGCCTCTGGCATCGCTAAGACCATCGCGGCGACCGAACCCGTCATGAACATCACGGTCACCGTGGTCAGCGTGCTGGCCATCGCGCTGCTCATCTTCGGCAACGGGGTCTTCGTCGCAGCCGAATTCTCGCTGACCGCGCTGGACCGCAGCACTGTGGAGGCTAACGCTCGCGGCGGCGCGCGCCGGGACCGCTTCATCCAGCGCGCCCAGCACAGGCTGTCGTTTCAGCTTTCGGGTGCTCAATTGGGTATCTCCACCACCACACTGGCCACTGGTTACCTGACCGAGCCGATGGTGGCCGACCTGCCGCATCCGGCGTTGGACGCGATCGGAATACCGGACCGGCTAGCCGACGGGATCATCGCGTTCCTGGTGCTGGTGATCGTGACAGCGGTGTCGATGGTGTTCGGCGAGCTGGTCCCGAAATATCTCGCCGTGGCGCGCCCGCTGTCGACCGCCCGCGCCGTCGCGGGCCCCCAGCTGCTGTTCTCGCTGCTACTCACCCCGGCAATCCGATTGACGAACGGCGCGGCGAACTGGATCGTTCGCAAGCTGGGCATCGAGCCTGCCGAGGAGCTGCGATCGGCCCGGTCACCACAGGAACTGCTGTCACTGGTGCGTACCTCGGCGCGCAGCGGCGCCCTGGACGCCGCCACCGCCTCCCTGGTGCGGCGATCGCTGCAATTCGGCACTCTGACCGCCGAAGAACTGATGACGCCCAGGTCGAAGATCGTGGCACTGCAGACCGACGACACTGTCGCCGACTTGGTTGCCGCGGCCGCCGAGTCCGGCTTCTCCCGGTTCCCCATCGTCGACGGTGATCTCGACGAGACCGTCGGCATCGTCCACGTCAAACAGGTGTTCGCGATTCCGCCGGCCGATCGCGCGCACACGCTGCTGACCACGGTCGCGCAACCCGTTCCGGTGGTGCCGTCAACGCTGGACGGTGATGCGGTGATGGCGCAGATCCGCGCCAACAATCTGCAAACCGCGATGGTCGTCGATGAATACGGCGGCACCGCGGGCATGGTGACCGTCGAGGACTTGATCGAAGAGATCGTGGGTGACGTCCGCGATGAACACGACGACGCAACCCCGGATGTGGTGGCAGCCGGCAGCGGCTGGCGGGTATCGGGCCTGCTGCGCATCGATGAGGTGGCCGCAGCGACGGGATATCGAGCTCCCGAGGGGCCATACGACACGATCGGCGGGCTGGTGCTCCGCGAACTCGGCCATATCCCGGTGGCCGGTGAAGCGGTAGAGCTGACCGCGTTAGACCCCGACGGCCTGTTGGATACCTCGATGCGCTGGCAGGCGACGGTGGTCCGGATGGACGGTCGCCGTATCGACTTGCTCGAGTTGAGCGAACTGGGCAATCGTGCTGAAACGCCCGCCGGACAGGGTCAGTGATGAACGACACCCTCGGAGTGCTGCTGGCGATCCTGCTGATCGGGGTGAACGCGTTCTTCGTCGGAGCGGAATTCTCGCTGATCTCGGCCCGACGCGACCGCCTCGAAGCGTTGGCCGAACAGGGCAGAGCGAGAGCCGTCACGGTGATCCGCGCCGGCGAGCAGCTCTCTTCCATGCTGGCCGGTGCCCAGTTGGGCGTCACCGTGGCCTCGCTCCTGCTCGGCCGGATCGGCGAGTCAGCGGTCTCCGATCTGCTGCGGACGATGCTTGGCCTGACCGGTATGCACCCGGCGCTGCTGCACACGCTGTCGTTCGCGATCGCGCTCGCGATTGTGGTCACGCTGCATGTGTTGCTGGGCGAGATGGTGCCGAAGAACATCGCGCTGGCCGGACCGGAGCGCACGGCGATGCTGCTCGTCCCGCCATACCTGGCCTATGTGCGAGCCGTCCGACCCTTCATCGTGTTCTTCAACGAATGTGCCAACCTGGTGATGCGCGCGCTGCGCGTCGAGCCCAAGGACGAACTCGACATCACCGTCTCCACTGTCGAGCTGAGCGAGATGATCGCCGAATCTCTGTCCGAAGGTCTGCTGGATCCCGAGGAGCACTCCAGGCTGACCCGGGCGCTGCAGATTCGCACCAGAGTGGTCGGCGATGTGGCGGTTCCGCTCGCCGGTATTCGGGCGGTACCGGTGGCTGCGGCGGGCTCCGGGCCGACGGTCCGCGCAGTCAAACAAGCCTTGGCCCAGACCGGTTACTCCCGGTTTCCTGTCGCGAATCTCGACGGTAAGTTCATTGGCTACCTGCACATCAAGGACGTGTTGATGCTCGGCGACGATCCACGGACGGTAATCGATCTGACGCTGGTGCGACCCCTTCCGCGGGTTCCCGAGTCGCTGCCGCTGGCCGATGCCCTGTCGCGGATGCGCCGCAGCAACAGCCATCTGGCACTGCTGACCGACGACCGTGGCGCTGTGGTTGCGATGGTGGCGATGGAAGACCTGGTGGAAGACCTGGTCGGTACGATGCGCGACGTATAGCGAGACGGCCTGGCGGGTAGGGCTGCGCGGAGCCCGTATGATTTGAACGGCTACCGGTCAAAGAGTGCTGGGTGCAGAGGATCCCTGGCCCGCGTTACCTGCGTTGCCCGAAAGCGGTCCTCAGGGCTCGCGGCGGCGCCCTCGTTGGAGCTGTTAGCGTGGCGTGACCTGCTGTTGCAGGTCGGTCGGATAACGCTCGTCAGGCTGCTGGTCGGTAGGCTGATGTCATAGCTGGTGGGGCCAGTAGGCCCATTTTGGAGGAGAAACATGACTGATCGCGTGTCGGCGGGGAACTTGCGCGTCGCCCGAGTGCTTTACGACTTCGTGAACAATGAGGCCCTGCCCGGCACCGATATCGACCCGGACAGCTTCTGGGCGGGCGTCGACAAAGTCGTCACCGACCTCACTCCGCAGAATCAAGATTTGCTGAACCGTCGCGATCAGCTGCAGGCCCAGATCGACAAATGGCACCGGCTTCGCGTGATCGAGCCCCTAGACCCGGAGGCCTACCGTCAGTTCCTCACCGAGATTGGTTATCTGCTACCCGAACCCGACGACTTCACCATAACCACGTCCGGCGTCGATCCCGAGATCACGACGACGGCCGGCCCGCAGCTGGTGGTGCCGGTACTCAACGCGCGGTTTGCGCTGAACGCGGCCAACGCTCGCTGGGGCTCGGTCTACGACGCCCTGTACGGCACCGACGTCATCCCGGAAAGCGACGGCGCCGAAAAGGGCACCAGCTACAACAAGGTCCGCGGCGACAAGGTGATCGCCTATGCCCGCAAGTTCCTCGACGAGGCCGTGCCCCTGTCGTCGGGCTCGTGGTCGGACGCGACGGGCTTGAGCATCGTCGACGGCCACCTGCAGATCGCCATCGGTGCGGAGTCCACCGGGTTGGCCAGCCCGGAGAAGTTCGTCGGGTACAGCGGCGAGCTCGGCTCCCCCAACTGGTCGGTGTTGCTGGTCAACCACGGTCTGCACATTGAGATCCTGATCGACCCGGAGTCACCGATCGGCAAGACCGACCGCGCGGGCATCAAAGACGTCATCTTGGAATCGGCGGTCACCACGATCATGGACCTCGAAGACTCGGTGGCCGCCGTCGACGCCGACGACAAAGTGCTCGGCTATCGCAACTGGCTGGGCCTGAACAAGGGCGACCTGGCCGAAGAAGTCACCAAGGACGGCAAGACCTTCACCCGGGTGCTCAACGGCGACCGCCGCTACACTGCTCCCGACGGCAGCGAGCTCACGCTGCCCGGCCGCAGCCTGATGTTCGTCCGCAATATGGGCCACCTGATGACCAACGACGCGATCGTAGACGCCGACGGCAACGACGTGTTCGAAGGCATCATGGACGCGCTGTTCACCGGCCTGACCGCGATTCACGGACTGAAAGCCAGCGACGCCAACGGGCCGTTGGTGAACAGCCGCACCGGTTCCATCTATGTCGTCAAGCCGAAGATGCATGGTCCCGACGAGGTCGCGTTCACCGCCGAGTTGTTCAGCCGCGTCGAAGATGTCCTGGGGCTGCCGCAGGGCACCATAAAGATCGGCATCATGGACGAGGAGCGGCGTACCACGCTGAACTTGAAGGCGTGCATCAAGGCCGCCGCGGGCCGAGTCGTGTTCATCAATACCGGCTTCCTGGACCGCACCGGCGACGAGATCCACACCTCGATGGAGGCCGGCCCGATGGTGCGCAAGGGCACCATGAAGAGCCAGCCGTGGATCCTGGCCTACGAGGACAACAATGTCGACACGGGTCTGGCCGCCGGATTCACCGGCCATGCCCAAATCGGCAAAGGCATGTGGACGATGACCGAGCTGATGGCCGACATGGTTGAGCAGAAAATCGCCCAGCCGCGCGCCGGCGCCAGCACCGCCTGGGTGCCCTCCCCGACCGCGGCCACCCTGCACGCGCTGCACTACCACCAGGTCGACGTAGTCGCTGTGCAAAAGGAGCTGGCCGGCCAGAAACGCGCAACGATCGAGGCGCTGCTGACTGTTCCGCTGGCCAAGGAACTGGCCTGGGCTCCCGAGGAGATCCGTGAAGAGGTGGACAACAACTGTCAGTCCATCCTCGGCTACGTGGTGCGCTGGATCGACGAGGGTGTCGGGTGCTCGAAGGTGCCCGACATCCACAACATAGCGCTTATGGAAGACCGCGCCACCCTGCGAATCTCCAGCCAGTTGCTGGCCAACTGGCTGCACCACGGCGTGATTACCAGCGAGGATGTCCGGGCCAGCTTGGAACGGATGGCCCCGATGGTCGATCAGCAAAACGCAGGCGACTCCGCATATCGGCCGATGGCGCCCAACTTCGACGACAGCATCGCCTTCCTGGCCGCCCAAGAGCTGATCTTGTCCGGCGGGCAGCAGCCCAATGGCTACACCGAACCGATCCTGCATCGCCGTCGGCGTGAGCTCAAGGCCCGCCTGCGTGCCTGAATCCGGCTCGACATGCGGTAATGCAGCTGATGACTAGACTCTGCGCCGAGTTCACAACAGGTCACGTGATGGATCAACGGAAAGGCGGCGGGCACCGACATGGGTAGGCACAGCTCGTCCGACCCTGAGGGTTCCGTCGACGAACCGTCTGACGAATACCGTGCCGACGATCCGTCCCGGGGTGACGAGACAGGTCGCCATTCGGCTCGCGACGACCAGGACGTTGACTCGGCCGATTACCGCCCCTACTCGGACGAGGGTCACTACCCGGACGAGGAGGACTTCCCGGCCGACGAGGACGACTACCCGGATGAACACCTCCCCGGCGGCGGCGATCACTATCCGGATGAAGACGATTTCCCCGCCGGCGAGAACCTCCACCCCGCGAACGGCGCGTTCGCAGCCGGCACCGCCGACGAGTACCCGGAATTTCTGCCGCGGCAGGCGGGCGCGACAAGCTCGCCGCCACCGACCTCCCTGCAGTCGCTATTCCGCGCCGGGCGCCGGGGACTCGGCGATTGGCGCGGCGGTCATCGCAGTGACGGCGGGCGCCGAGGCGTCAGCATCGGTGTGATCGTGGCCCTCATCGCCGTTGTCGTGGTGGTGGGCACCGCGATCTTGTGGAGTTTCTTCGGTGACGCGTTGTCCAACCGCTCGCACACGGCCGCTGGACGCTGTGTAGGAGGCAAAGAGACAGTCGCCGTCATTGTCGACCCGTCGATCGCAGATCCCGTGCAGCAGTTCGCGGAAAGCTACACCTCATCCGCCGGCCCGATCGGTGACCACTGCATGGCGGTGAGCGTCAAACCGGCCGGCTCCGACGCCGTCCTCAGCGGTTTCGTCGGCAAGTGGCCCGCCGAATTGGGCGGCCAGCCGGCACTGTGGATCCCGGGCAGCTCGGTCTCCGCCGCGCGGCTCGCTGCAGCCGCGGGTCAGAAAACGATCACTGACAGCCGTTCACTGGTGACGTCGCCAGTGTTGCTCGCCGTCCGGCCAGAACTCGAGCAAGCCCTGGCCAACCAGAACTGGGCGGCACTGCCCGGCCTGCAAACCAACCCGAACGCATTGGCGGGATTGAACTTGCCGGCGTGGGGATCGCTGCGACTGGCGCTGCCGATGAACGGCAACGGCGACGCATCGTTTTTGGCCGGAGAGGCGGTGGCAGCTGCGTCGGCACCTGCCGGCGCACCGGCAACCCAGGGCGCCGGCGCAGTGCGCGCGCTGCTGAACGCACAACCCAAATTGGCGGACAACTCGCTGGCAGAGGCGATGAACACGCTCCTCAAGCCCGGTGACGTGGCGACCGCGCCGGTGCACGCGGTGATCACCACCGAGCAGCAGCTGTTCCAGCGCGGCCAGTCGTTGTCAGATGCCAAGACCACGCTGGGTTCCTGGCTACCGCCCGGGCCGGTGCCGGTCGCCGACTATCCCACGGTGCTGCTCAACGGCTCGTGGCTGTCGCAGGAGCAGACCGCGGCGGCCAGCGAGTTTGCCCGCTTCATACACAGGCCCGAACAACTCGCGAAGCTGGCCAAAGCCGGCTTCCGGGTTAACGGGGTCAAACCGCCGAGCAGCCCGGTCACCACTTTCGCGGCGCTGCCCTCCACCCTGTCGGTCGGTGACGATGGGATGCGCGCCACAATGGCCGAAGCCATGGCCACCCCGTCCAGCGGACTGGCGGCGACCATCATGCTCGACCAATCGATGCCCATGGAGGAAGGCGGAAAAACCCGGCTGGCAAACGTGCTCGGGGCGCTCGAAGACAAGATCAAAGCGCTGCCGCCCAGCTCCGTCCTGGGGCTGTGGACTTTCGACGGCCGTGAGGGTCGCGCGGAGGTGACGAGCGGGCCGCTGGCCGACGCCATTAACGGCCAGCCGCGCTCGGCGGCATTGATGGCCGCGCTGGACAAACAGTATTCATCGGCTGGCGGTGCGGTTTCGTTCACCACGCTGCGCATGATTTACCCAGACATGCAGACCAATTACCATGCCGGCCAAACGAATTCGATATTGGTGATCACGGCGGGGCCACACACCGACCAAACCCTCGACGGCCCGGGTCTGCAAGATTTCATCCGCAAAAGCGCCGACCCGGCCAAACCGATCGCGGTCAATATCATCGACTTCGGCGCCGACCCGGACCGGGCAACCTGGGAAGCCGTCGCCCAGCTCAGCGGCGGTGGCTACCAGAACCTCGCCACATCGGCGTCCCCTGACCTTGCCACGGCAGTCAACGTGTTTTTGAGCTGAACCCGGCGGCCCGGGATAGCCGTGCAGCAGCAGGATTAGGAGCCTGATGAGCATCGATTTCACTCCGGATCCCCAGTTGTATCCATTCGAGTCGCGCTGGTTCGACAGCTCGCAGGGACGCATCCACTACATCGACGAAGGTGAAGGCCCGCCGATTCTGCTATGCCACGGCAACCCGACATGGAGCTTTCTTTACCGGAACATCATCGCCGCGCTGCGCGACCGGTTCCGTTGCATCGCAGCGGATTATCTCGGTTTCGGGCTGTCGGATCGTCCCGCAGGGTTCGGGTACAAGATCGACGAGCACGCCGGCGTGGTCGGCGAATTCGTCGATCACCTCGGCCTGGATGGCTACCTGACGATGGGTCAGGACTGGGGTGGGCCGATCAGCATGGCCGTCGACGTGGAGCGCGCTGATCGGGTACGCGGCGTCGTGTTGGGCAACACCTGGTTCTGGCCGACGGACGTGCTGACGACGAAGATCTTCAGCAGGGTGATGTCCAGCCCCCCGCTGCAGCGGGCCATCCTGCAGCGCAATTACTTCGTCGAGCGGCTGATCCCCCTGGGAACCGCACATCGGCCAAGCGCCGCGGTGATGGAGCACTACCGAGCCGTGCAGCCCACTGCAGAGGCGCGTAAAGGCGTGGCCGAGATGCCCAAGCAGCTCTTGGCCGCCCGTCCACTGCTGGCGCGGCTCGCCCGGGAAGTGCCGGCCAAGTTAGGCGGCAAGCCTGCCCTGTTGGTCTGGGGAATGAAGGACTTCGCATTCAGACCCGGCCCGACGATCCCGCGGATACGAGCGACTTTTCCCGACCATGTCCTGGTCGAGCTGCCTCGGGCCAAACACTTCATCCAGGAGGATGCGCCCGACGAGATCGCCGAGGCGATCATCGAGCGCTTCGGTTGACGAATTACATCGCTTTAAGTTTTAAGCGAACGCCTCCACCGGCGGGCACGAGCAGACAAGGTGGCGGTCGCCGTAGGCGCCGTCGATGCGACGCACCGGCGGCCACACTTTGGGCCGGAAGTACTTGCCGAGCGGATAGGCGGCCTGTTCCCGGGTGTACGGGTGATCCCAGTCGCAGACCAGCAGGCACTCAGCGGTGTGTGGTGCGCCCCGCAGCGGATTGTCGTCGGCGGGCCACTCCCCCGCGCCGACGCGGTCGATCTCGCCGCGGATGGCGATCATGGCCTCGCAGAATGCGTCGACTTCGGCCAGGCTCTCACTCTCGGTGGGCTCCACCATCAGCGTGCCGGCCACCGGGAAGCTCATCGTGGGCGCGTGAAAACCGTAGTCCGCCAAGCGTTTCGCGACATCGTCGACGGTCACACCGGTCGACTTGGTGATGCCCCGCAGATCGAGGATGCACTCGTGGGCGACCATCCCGTTCTCGCCGGTATACAGCACCGGGTAGTACTCATCGAGCCGACGCGCGATGTAGTTGGCGGACGCGATCGCGGTCAGCGATGCCTTACGCAGGCCGTCCGCGCCCATCATTCTGAGGTAGGCCCAGCTGATCGGCAGGATCGACGCCGAGCCGTAGGGCGCTGACGACACCGCGCGCCCGTGCGGCAGCTCGGGAGCCAGCGGGTGGCCGGGCAGGAACGGCGCCAGGTGCGAGCGCGCCACGAGCGGGCCGACGCCGGGTCCACCGCCCCCGTGCGGGATGCAGAACGTCTTGTGCAGGTTGAGGTGGCTGACGTCGCCGCCGAATTTCCCTGGCCGGGCCAGGCCGATCAGCGCATTGAGGTTGGCGCCGTCGACGTACACCTGGCCACCGGTGTGGTGCACGGCCGCGCAGATCTCGGCGATGTCGTGCTCGTACACGCCATGCGTGGACGGATAGGTGATCATCAGCGCCGACAGCTGGTCCGCATGCTCGCTGACCTTGGCGCGCAGGTCGTCGAGGTCGACGTCGCCGTTGTCGCGGCAGGCCACCACGACCACCCGCAGGCCGGCCAGCGCCGCCGACGCGGCGTTGGTGCCGTGCGCGCTCGACGGGATCAGGCAGACGTCGCGGTGCGGTTCCCCGCGGCTGGCGTGGTAAGCGTGGATCGCCAGCAGGCCCGCGTACTCGCCCTGCGAGCCCGCGTTGGGCTGCAGCGAAACCGCGTCGTAGCCGCTGAGCTGTACCAGCCAGGTACCCAGCTGGTCGATGAGCCGGCGCAGGCCCGGGGTGTCGGAGACCGGGGCGAACGGGTGCAGGCGCGCGAACTCCGGCCAGGTGATCGGCTCCATCTCGGCGGCGGCGTTGAGTTTCATCGTGCACGAGCCGAGCGGAATCATGCTGCGGTCCAGGGCGAGGTCCTTATCGGCCAGCGTGCGCAGGTAGCGCATCATCGACGTCTCGGTGCGGTAACCGGTGAACGCCGGGTGTGTCAGGAACTCCGATGTGCGGGTGGCGATACCGGGGCTGTGGAAGTCCGCGGTGTCTCCCGCCGGCGCCGCCCCGAACGCGGCCAGCACGGCGGCGACATGCTTATCGGTGGTCACCTCATCGCAGGCCACCGACACGTGGTCTTCATCGGCCCGCCAGATGTTGATGCCGCGCTCCTTGGCGGCGGCCTGCACCTGCGTCGCCCCGCCCGGCACCCGGGCCAGCACGGTGTCGAAGAAGTCCCGGTGCACCACCTCCACCCCGGCGGCGGACAAACCGGCCGCCAAGTCGCGGGCATGCGAGTGCACGCGGCGCGCGATGACGGTCAGCCCGTCGGCGCCGTGGTAGCTGGCGTACATCGCGACCATAACCGCCAGCAGCACCTGTGCGGTGCAGATGTTGCTGGTCGCCTTGTCGCGGCGGATGTGCTGCTCGCGGGTCTGCAACGCCAGCCGATAGGCCGGCGACCCGTCGGCGTCCACCGACACCCCGACCAGCCGGCCCGGCAGCTGACGGGCATGCTTGGAGTGCACGGCCAGGTATCCGGCGTGCGGGCCGCCGAATCCCATTGGCACACCGAATCGTTGCGTGGTGCCGAACGCAACGTCAACGCCGATCTCCCCGGGTGGGGTGATCAACGTCAATGCCAACAGGTCGGCGCCGACGGCGACCAGCGCGCCTCGGTCGTGGGCCTGCGCCACCAGTGCGGTCCAATCCGTGATCCGGCCGCTGGCGCCGGGCAGCTGGGTGATGACGCCGAAAAACTCACCTTCCGGGAGGCCGTCGCGCAGGTCGGCGGTGACGATCTCGATGCCCAAGGGCTCGGCGTGGGTGGCCAGCACTGCGGCGGTCTGGGTGAACAGGTCGACGTCGACGGCCACCCGATTCGCCGTCCCCCGCACCGCGCGGTGCATCAGCG
This sequence comes from Mycobacterium sp., assembly GCA_035515675.1. Taxonomy (GTDB): domain Bacteria; phylum Actinomycetota; class Actinomycetes; order Mycobacteriales; family Mycobacteriaceae; genus Mycobacterium. Next base: position 21,368 of record DATJBA010000410.1, on the reverse strand, counting down.
TCATCGCTTCCGCAGCCGCGGTGCCCTCGTCGAGCAGCGACGCATTCGCGACCTCCAGGCCGGTGAGGTCGGCGACCATGGTCTGAAAGCTCAGCAGCGCTTCCAGCCGGCCCTGGCTGATCTCCGGCTGGTATGGCGTGTAGGCGGTGTACCAGGCCGGGTTCTGAAGAATGTTGCGCAGCAGCACCGGCGGCGTGAGCGTGTCGTAGTAGCCCTGGCCGATCATCGACACCGCGACGGTGTTGGCCTCGGCCAAGGCCCGCAGCTCGGCCAGCGCCTCGGCCTCGCTGGCAGCTGGCGGCAGCCGGTCCAGACCAGGGGCCGCACCGATGTCCGTCAGCGCGTCAAGGATGCCCGCCGGGACCGCCTTGGCCGCCAGATCGTCGAGCGAGCCGACCCCGATGACGGCGAGCATGGCCGCGATATCGTGACGGTTCGGGCCGATGTGCCGGTCAGCGAAACCCGGCGGGCTGTTGAGTGCGTGAGGGTCGGGCACTTCGGACTCCTGACGTCAGAGCGGAACCGGCAAGTTCCTCTCCCTCTGTCATCGACCCGAGCCGGGCGCCTGAGAGATTCGGCCACACCCTGCGACTGGCTGGCCTTTCCCCGTGGGCGGGTGAACCCAACAGGCGGGCCACCGCTTTCCAGAGGCATCGAGCCTGGCGCGGTCCGGGTGCCTGAGAGGTTGACGGAGAGGTGTTGCTCCTTCGGCGTCCGTGACTGGCGGTCACGGAACTCTCCCGCACGAGGGCGATGCGTAGCCGATCTTACCGATCGCTCCGCGCGACGGCGCAGGCCGCCCGGCGACGATGCGGGCCGTGAAACTGGCCCGAGGTGGGGGTACCCCCGGCTTGCGGGGGCAAGCCGGGCAGTCTCGGATTCAGCCGATCTTGCGGTCGCGATGCTTGCGCCGGGACGCCAGCTCGTCTTCCGGGGTCGCAATCGACTCACCGCCGTCAGCGCGCTCACCATGGAAGTCGGCGATAACGCCGGTCAGCTCACGCATGGCGCCGGACACGGCGATGCCGAACACGCCCTGCCCGCCTTGCAGCAGGTCGACGACCTCTTCAGCCGATGTGCACTCGTAAACCGTGGTGCCATCGGAGAACAAGGTGATGTTGGCCAGATCCTGGACGCCGCGCTGGCGCAGATGGTCGACCGCAACCCGGATGTTGTGCAGCGAGATACCGGTATCGAGCAGCCGCTTGACGATCTTGAGAACCAGGATGTCCTTAAACGAGTAGAGCCGCTGGCTGCCGGAGCCTGCCGCGCTGCGGATCGACGGAACCACCAACGACGTACGTGCCCAGTAGTCCAGCTGGCGGTACGTGATCCCGGCAATCTGGCAAGCACTCGGCCCCCGGTAGCCGACCAGCTCATCAGGCACGGAATCGTCGGGGAAGAGGCCGGGTTGTACGGGCCCGCTCGGCGCGGTGACGCTGTGGTCACTGCTCGCGGTGTTCGCGTGGTCAGCTAGGTCCAGCTGTTCTTGACGTGGCTGCTCGCTCACGGTGGTTCCTCTCGCCGATCGCGGTCTCGTTACCAGCTGCGTCACTGGCTGCACCGCAGCCGCGCCTGCTCAGGCCCGAGTGCTAGAGAGCTTACGCTGTTCGATAGCTGCTGCGCGTTAACTCGTAATCAAAGTATCGCCGGTCCGAGGCCAAGTGGGCGCGCTATTCGCCAGGCGTGTCGACATCGCTGTACTAGATGAGATGCATCCGTGATACCGATGCCCAACCTAATAGCCATACGCGCGGCCATCCTGGCCCGCATCGTCGCCAAGCTAGGCCTGGCTGAGCTGGATTGCCCGCCTCTCCCCCTGGCCGCTGCAACGGTTGGGGGGACCCCACCTCACCCCGCTACGCGGGCTGCATCGTCGGCGGGCTAGGTGGCCTTGAAATCGTCAGGAGACACGCTGTCGAGAAACTCCTTGAACTTCTCCACCTCGTCCTCCCGGGCAGTGGTGCTGCCTTCCTCGTCGCTCTCGTCGGGGATAAGCAGCCCGGCCTGGGCAAGCACGGCCTCCTCGACATAGATCGGAACGCCGACCCGCAGTGCTATCGCCACCGAGTCCGAGGGGCGCGCCGATACGGTTATGTTGCGATCGAAGACCAGGTCGGCGTAGAAAGTGCCTTCCTGGAGATCGACGATCCGCACTTCTTTCAGCGAATGCCCAAGCGCGGCAATGACATCTCTGATCAGATCATGCGTCAGCGGGCGGGGCGGTTCAATGCCTTGCTGCTGAAGGGCGATCGCGGCAGCCTCAGACTGACCGATCCAGATTGGCAGATACCGGTCACCGTTGGCCTCGCGCAGTAGCAGCACCGGCTGGTTCTGGGGCTGCTCTACACGAATGCCGACAACACGAACTTCAGCCATCTGTGTCTGCCCTCCGCACCTGCCGCCGTGGTCTCATTCATACCTGGCGCGACGACGGATGCCTCTCTATCCCGCCGCACACCAAGCTGTCGAACGAAGTCTAGTCCTCAGCGGTGCAGAACGTCGCGAACTGCGGACTTGATCAACGAGGTGTGCAGTGTGATGGCGAGCGCCGCGACCTCACGCGCCAGGTCGTCGGCACGATCGCGGGCACCGGCCTTGCCGGCTTTGACTACCGGCCCGGCGATTTGAGCGATCAAGTCGGACTGCCTGTCGGCTGCCGAGCGAAAGGCGCGCAGATGCCGCGGCTCGACGCCGTATTTGGACAGCGCCCGCGCACATTGCAGGATCACGACGGCGTGTTCGTCGAAGAAACCGCCCGGTCCCGTGGTGATCACTCCGGCTTTGAGAAGCGCCGTCAGCAGTTCGTCGTCCACTCCCGAGCGCTCCAGAAGGTCCTCTCGACTCAGCCGGATACGGGTAGGAGCCACCGCCGCCGCGTCGGAACCAGCCCCAATTCCGACGCCGGTTCCCCCGCTGCCCGCAACTGACACCAATCGCGGTACGCCGTAAGGCGATCCGAATGGCGGCAGCTCACCGTCGGGCTGGGCGTCCAGCTGTGCCCTAATCACCTTCAGCGGTAGGTAATGATCCCGCTGGGCGGTGAGGATGAACCGCAGCCGCGCGCAGTCGTATGCGCTGAACCTCCGGTATCCCGATGCGGCGCGCCGCGGCGTCACCAGTCCCTCAGCCTCCAAGAAGCGAATCTTGGAGATCGTGACATCGGGGAAATCCGGCCTGAGCAGGTCCAGGACCGCCCCGATCGACATCCCGGCCAGTGCCGGGCTATCGGGTGCGCTCACTAGCCTGAAGATCCTCCGTCCCTGTCACCTTGCTTGGGCCCTGTCAAAAACACCAAGCGGAACTTGCCGATCTGCACTTCGTCGCCGTTTGACAGTACCGCCGAATCCACCGGCTCACGGTTGACGTAGGTGCCGTTGAGGCTACCGACGTCAACGACGTGAAATTCGTTGTTTTCCAACCTGAATTCGGCGTGGCGACGGCTGACGGTGACATCGTCGAGGAAGATGTCGCTGTCGGGATGCCGACCGGCGGACGTGATGTGCTGGTCGAGCAGAAAGCGAGATCCAGCGTTCGGTCCCCGCTTGACGACCAGCAGCGCCGAGCCCGCCGGGAGTCCTTCGACCCCGGATACCGCGCTCTCGGCCCCCGCCTGCGCGGGGGCGTCCAGCTCGTTGAGGAAGTCGGCACGGAAGACAGAAGTCGTCTCCACTGTGACTTCGTCAGAAGTCTGGTCCTTGTCCATGTCCGTCACGCGCTGCTCCTCACTGGCCGCTGTGGCGTTGTCCGACCGGGCCGCTCGGGCCGGCTTCCCACTAGATTCTTCACCCCGTATTGCCGATTACTGTCTGGTGCTTTCTAATGTCGATGTTTCGACCGTACCGCGCAGTGATCCGCAATGTGCGCACCACCGCGGGATCGGAAGCCCAATTGCTCGGACTACCGCCACCCCCGCAAGTGGGGGGACCCCCGCCTCGGGCCCGCTGTACCGCCCGCATCGTCGCCGCGCGGGGCTGGCAGGGACATTAGCAATCTTGACATCCTCCCCCGCCTGACGGCGTGGGATTCCCGCGTGCCGATGTCCGGCTGTCTCGGTGCCCATCACAGCACCGCCGTAGGCCGGGGGCGTTTGCGTTCACGCCGACCAACTCTGTCCCTTGCGGGCGCCACACCTGCAATGCCAGCGGCCTTATTGGTTACTTTCCCCGACGCCGGTCGACGTCCTGACCTCGGGATCTCTCCGGGGGATTCAGTTGTGGCCATGACCGTGGCAGTCCCCGCCGACATATCACCGAGGCGCTTACCGCGCTCTGAAGGGCACGACTTGCGCGCTACGTTTTTACCGGTCATTCGGTCAGTGTTCCGCGGTAGGCCTCAGCGTCGAGCAGCCTCGAAAGGGCTGACTCCAACTCAGCGACGTCCGAGACCTGGACATCCACCAGCCAGCCGGCCCCGTACGGATCTGAGTTGACCAGCTCTGGACTGACTAACAGATCGCTATTGACCGCAGACACTTTGCCCGAGACCGGCGCGTACACGTCCGATACCGATTTCGTCGATTCCACCTCGCCGAAGGATTCGCCTGCGGTCACCTCGGTGCCCACATCGGGCAACTGAACGAAAACCACATCGCCCAGTGCAGACTGCGCGAAGTCGGTGATCCCGACCCGCGCGGTGTCATCACCGCTTCGGCGAACCCACTCATGTTCGGCGGTGTAGCGCAAATCGGACGGGATATCGCTCACGAGTAATCCTCTTCTGGTCGGGCGTTGCTCACTTGACGGGCTGAGCGTATTGGTGTGGTTTTGGTTGTCGCAAGGTGGTCACGTCCACGCGGTCGGCCTGCTGCACCGACATCCGCGCGCCAACGCGCTTGATGCTGTCCTCCGCACCACCGGGAATGTTCATCGCCGCGGCCAGCGTGGGCGGATCGCCAATCGCCAGAATCGAATACGGGGGCGACAGCGTCTTGCTGTCGATAGTCAACGAGCCAGGCGTACCCACTACCCAGGTATCCACACCCACTCGCACGGACTGGTGTGCATCGTCGATCTCCATCGCCTCGGCGCCGGCGGCACGCAACTCGTTGATCACGTCGAGCATCGCTTCCGGTGACACCCCGGGTCCGGGGTCCTCGATCGTGATAGTGACGCCCGGCCCGGTGGCGCCCACAGCGCCGACCAGGATGGATAGCGCAGCCAGCCTGGCCTGGGCGCTCTGGATGGCCGCCTGATCGGTGTTGCCGGAGGCCTGCAACGAATTCAGTGTGTTCTGAAGTTCGCTCACTTCGGTGTTGAGTGTGGCTTCGCGCTGCCGCAACGAATCCAACAGCACTAACAGGTCTGCGGGGCGGGCCGTGTCCAGCGAATCGCCCGACCGGGTCTGGCGGACCTGGGTGACGATGGCGATCCCCAAGACCAGGCACAACAGGATTGCCAGCGTTCCGAACACCAGACGGGAGCGACCGCCCCGCAGCAGTGCGGACAATCCGGTCCGGCGCACCGCGCCGATCTGCGGGCACGGACGCTTCGCCGGTAATTCGTGGTGGCTACGCTGCGCACCTTCATTCGCTTCTGCGTGACCGTGCCGGGTTGGCGTGTCACGACTTTCGTCGGCGGCGCGATCTGCCGGGTCTTGGCTCACGCTGGTCTCATTTCCGTCATGCCCCGAACAGCCGGCGCCGCAGCGCGGCGGCGTTGCCGAAGATACGGATACCCAACACGACGATGATGGCCGTGGACAACTGCGTGCCGACGCCCAGTTGGTCACCGACAAAGACGATCAGGGCAGCCACGAAGACGTTGAACACGAACGAAACTACGAAGACCTTCGGGTCAAAGATCCGTTCGAGGTAAGCACGCAGCCCACCGAACACCGCGTCTAGCGCAGCGACCACCGCGATCGGCAAATAGGGCTGGATGACCTCGGGCACTGCGGGGTGAAAAACCAGGCCCAGCACGATGCCAATCGCAAGCGCTGCGATACCGATCATGCTCGCTTTCCCGTCCGCATTTCCCCCAAGAAGGGAATCTGTTTCAGGAGGACTGTTCTCACTACGGCCCAATCTGTTTGGCAAACTTGACGTCCCGGATCGATCCGGCAGGCAGCGAGAGACCGACGGCGACGTTCACGGTGACGACGACACCGTATGAGACCTCTAGCAGCCTAAGACGGCGTAGGCCGGGGCTGTGGTCGAAAACGTCTCGCATCGCGTGCGGCGGCCCGACCGCAAGGATCGTGTAGGGGCTGCTGGTGGGATTGTTGTCAACCAGGATCGCTCCGCCGGCCTGGCGGATGGCGACGTTCGGCCCGATCCGGACGCCACCGACTGATATGGCCTCGGCGCCGCTCGCCCACAACGAGTTGACGACCAGCTGCAGATCGCGGTCCAGGATGATTTGCCTGCTGCCGTTGACCCGCTGCTTGGACACGTCGGAAAGATTCGGGCTGACACCCGGATCGGTCACCGTCACCGTCAGACCGGGGCCAATGATCGGTGTGCTGGCCGCTGCGAGGCTGAGTGCGTCCAGACGGGTCAACAACCGCTGCCCCTCGGCGTCGTCTGCCAGCGCGAGGCGCTGCACGTCGTCGACTCGAGTCGACAGCATGCTGCGCCGCTGGGCCAACTTGGCTGCAGCGGCTTCCGTCGAACGCACACTTTGCACCAGCAGCTGTTGCGCCGTGCGCACACCGGGTGCAACCGAGCGGGCCTGCGCGACAGCGGCGGCAAATACCGTGGCGATCAGGAGCGCCGCCAGAGCCTGCCAGAGCCAGCCGAAAGCGCGTTCTCGCGCACTCTGTGGTGTGGCAGGGCGGCTACGTTTGGCGGCTGCCGCGGCGTACCCGGAATCCAGGTGCTCCGACAGCAAAGTGCGCAGCAGGGAGGGCACCGGGATCTGTTTTGGCCGCGCCGCCGCGTGGGCGCTGCGGCCGGCGTTGGGTTCATAGCCGCCGAGTAGGCGGTCAGCGTCAGCCATGCTCACCTGCTTTTCGGCCGACTGGCTGACGGGCACGCTGTTTGAGCTTGGGCATTCGGCGCATCACCAACGTCATCTGCACCACGTACAGTACGAACGCCCATAGGTACGCACAAATACCCCAGATCAGGAACGCCCAACCGCAGGCCCCCAGTACTCGGCTCCACAACGCGTCCCACGTTCCCAGCAGCACGAGCGGGAAGCCGGCCATCAAGCCGAAGGTTGCGGCCTTGCCGATGTAGGTCACCGGCAGCGCCGACAGTCCGCGACTCCAAAGCAACGGCAGCATCGCAGCCAAGAGCGCGTCGCGCGCCAGCAGGATGATGACGAACCACCACGGCACGATCCCGCTCAGCGCCAACGCGACGGGCACGGCCACCATGTAGAGGCGATCAACCGCGGGGTCCAGTAGCACGCCCAACCGCGAAGACTGGTTCAGCGTCCGGGCGATCTTGCCGTCGGCCCAGTCGGAGGCGCCGCTGAACACCAGGATCGCCACAGCCCAGCCGTTGGCGTGCGCGAACAGCAGGACGTAGACGAATACCGGGATAAGCACCAAGCGGATGGCGCTCAGCGCGTTGGGTACGGTCAGCACCCGGTTGGGCGGAGACACCTGCTCCATGAGCCGTGACCTTAGCTCGGCGACGATGCAGTCCGCAGCGCGGACTGAGGTGGGGGTACCGCCCGCTTGCGGGGGAGAGCCGGGCAATCAGGCCCAGCCCGGCGACGTTGCGGTCCGCACGACGGACGGAGGCAGAGCCGGGCAATCGGGTTTAGCGGAACACCCCGGGCAGACTCAGGGTCGAGAGTGTGTCGTCAGCCAGCGGGTTGTCGTTGACCATGTATGTCCACGTCGAAGTCGGTCGTGCCAGTTTGGACAGATCCAGCCCCGGCTCCTCTTCGAGGACGTTCGCGGTCTCAAACGTCTGTTGAGCCGCCTCGATCGCGTCCGCGGCCAGCGACGCGAACGCGTCGACTGCCAACCGATGGAACTCGTCCAGCGGGTTTTGCCGGCCCAGCGCGCGCAAGTGGATGCTTTCCCGGATGTCGGCCAGATACGCCAGATGGTCGGCCCAGCCGCGGTCGAGGTGATACAGCATGATCAGCCGGCAGATGGTCTCGAGGCGTTCTTCCCCGCAAGTGGGTGGGGGTACTCCCCTGCGGAGCGGGGACCCCTCCCTTTGGGGGCGTGCCCCCACGGAGAGTTCTTCGGACAGCTCGTCGTACCGCTTGGGCGCCAGCTCGGCGAGTTCCTGGCGAGCGGTTGCGGTGCGCAGCAACGTGTTGCGCCGATCGACGATGATGGCGCGCTGCTGGGCGATCAACTGGTTGTAGCGCCAGGTGTTGGCGTGCACGTCCAGCATCCGGCCCTCGGCGACCCGCTGGGCGTGGTCGAGCAGCCCGGCTGCCTTGGCGCTGACGATGCGGCCGTCCTCATCCGTCTGCATTGGCAGCTTGTTGCGGTCGAGGTTGGCCGTGACGACGTCGTCTTCCCAGGTCGAGAAGAACACCGACGACCCCGGATCGCCCTGCCGTCCGGCCCGGCCGCGCAACTGGTTGTCGAGCCGCTCGGTGTGATGCCGGCCGGTGCCGACTACGTGCAGCCCGCCCAGTTCGGCGACTCGGTCGTGGTCGGCTTCGTCGGATCCGCCGAGCCGGATATCGGTGCCGCGCCCAGCCATTTGGGTGGACACCGTGACCCTGCCGAATTCGCCGGCCTCGGCGATCACCTTCGCCTCCTCGGCGTCGTTCTTCGCGTTGAGCACGACCGCGGGTATGCGGCGGCGCAGCAGCCGCTCGTGCAGCTCCTCGGATTCGGCCACGTCGCGAGTGCCGACCAGCACCGGCTGTCCGGTCTCGTGCACGTCGGCGATGTGCGCGACGATCGCGTCGTTCTTAGCGGCGGCGGTGATGTAGACCCGGTCGGACTCGTCGTCGCGAATGTTGGGGGTATTCGGCGGAATTGGTGACACACCGAGCTTGTAGAACTGGCGCAGTTGCTCACCGGCGGCCAGCGCGGTGCCGGTCATGCCGCACACGGTTGCGTAGCGGTTGATCAGCGCTTGCACTGTGATGGTATCGAGTACCTCGCCGGTTTCGGTGGTCTCGATGCCCTCCTTCGCCTCGACGGCGGCCTGCAGTCCGTCCGGCCAGCGCTGCAGTTGCGCGATGCGCCCGCGCGAGGCGTTGATCAGGTGCACCGCGTCGTCGCGGACGATGTAGTGCACGTCGCGCTGCAACAGCACATGTGCGTGCAGTGCAACGTTGACCTCGGTCAGCGTGGTACCGACGTGCTCCTCGGAGTACAGGTCGATGCCGCCGAGCGCTTTCTCGACTTTGCGGGCGCCCGTCTCGGTCAAGTGGACGTTGCGGCTGTCGGAGTCGGCGGCAAAGTACTCGTCGGCGTCGCTGTCGCCGACAAGCTCGCCGACCAGCTTGATGATCTCCAGCCGCGGCGTCTCGCGGTGGGTGGTGCCGGCCAGCACGAGAGGCACCAACGCCTCGTCGACCAGCACGGAGTCAGCTTCGTCGATCAGCGCCACGTCAGGATTGGGTGACACCAGGTCGGCGACGTCGGTGACCAACTGGTCGCGCAGAACGTCGAAGCCGATCTCGTTGACCGAGGCGTAGGTGACGTCGCAGTCGTAGGCGGCCCGGCGATCCTCGCTCGTCGACTCCGCGGTGATCCAGCCGACCGTCAGGCCCATGGCCTCCAGCAGTGGGCCCATCCACTCGGCATCGCGGCGGGCCAGGTAATCGTTGATGGTCACCACGTGTACGTGTCGCCCGGCAAGGGCGTATCCGGCTGCCGCGATGGCGCCGGCGAGGGTTTTGCCCTCACCGGTGGCCATCTCGATCACGTCGCCGGCGAGCATGCGCAGCGCACCCAGCAACTGCACGTCAAATGGACGGAGCGCCGTCGTCCTTTCCGCCGCTTCCCGGGCGATCGCGAGGAACTGCGGGATGTCATCGGACTCGGCGAGATCGTCAAGTTTGAGCAACCCAGCCGCCTTGAGCAGCTGCTCGTCGGAGAGATCGGCGGCTTCCTCGTCGTATTCCGATGAGGCGGTAACCGCGGCGAGGGAACGGGTTCGGTTCTTTTCCGTACTGGCGCCGAGCAATCGCCAAAATCGGCTGCTCAGGCGGCCGGGTTGAGCGTGGGTGGTCTTTGACACAGATCAACGGTACGCGGGCTCGCCGGATAACCGTCGGCGCCTCATGGTGAAGTCGTCCGCACCGAATCGACGAGCGGCTCGACTGCGCACACATCCTGCCGGTGCAATATATACTGGCGATATACTAGCAGGCCAACTTGGAGTATATATGGCGCGCACGGTTGTGGATATCGACGACCAGGCTCTTGCTGCCGCTGCGAAGGTGCTCAAGACGTCGACGAAGAAGGACACCATCAATGCGGCTCTTCGCGAGGTCGGCTTGCGCGATGTGCGTGCGCGGATGCTTGACCGATTTGCCGACGATCCCGATTATTGGGCGCAGCAGCAAGAGGCACGCGACCGCACGTGGCGTCGCGACGCCGGATGACCGAGCCGTACCTCGCTGATACGTCCGTTTGGCATTGGGCGCGGCATCCGGCCGCGCGCGCCGCCTTGCAGGTCGAATTGGACCGCGGCACGGTCGCGACCTGCGCGATCATCGACGCCGAGCTGATCGTGTCCGCGCGCAGCGAACGCGAGGCACAAGAGATGACTGAGGAACGACGCGCACTGCGTCGGCTGCCGACTCCGGACGAAGTGTGGGACCAAGTACTCGCCACTCAACTCGCACTCGCGAAAACCTCGAAGCACCGATCGGTCAAGCTGCCGGACCTGATCATCGCCGCCGTGGCGCAACAGAACGACGCCACCGTGCTGCACTACGACCGCGACTACGACGTCATCGCGAAGGTGACCAACCAACCGACGCACTGGCTTGTCGCGCCCGGCTCGCTCGAGTAGGAGCTATCAGGACTGCGGCCGTGTTCACGGGCCGTCCGTTCCGGGGTTTTGGGAAGGAAGGTACCCCACCCCCCTTGCGGGGGCGCCCGGCCCATCAGGCCGGTCGGCGACGATGCGGGCCGCGACGCGGCGTGAGTCGGAGCCGGCCCATCAGGCTAGGTTGGATCGGCGTGGATAGGCGACGTTGGGGTCGGTGAGCACGTTCACAACGGCGGGCAGGCCACTGGCGAAGGCGCGTTCGAGCGCTGGCCGGAGCTCGGCGGGCGCGGCCACCAGCTCGCCGTGGCCGCCCAGGGCGCGCACCACCTCGTCGTAGCGCGTGCCCGGACGCAACTCCGCCACTACCGAATAGCCGTACAACATCTCCATTGGATGCTTTTCCAGGCCCCAGATTCCGTTGTTGCCGATCACCGAGACCACCGGCACGTTGTGCCGGACTAGGGTGTCCCATTCCATGCCGCTGAAGCCGAATGCGCCGTCGCCCTGCAGCAGGACGACCTGACGGTCCGGTCGGGCCAGCTTGGCGGCCAGGGCGTAACCGGGGCCCGAACCAAGGCAGCCGAAGGGGCCGCTGTCCAGCCAGCAGCCCGGCAGATAGCTGTCGATCACTCGGCCGGCGTAGGACCCGAAATCGCCGGCGTCGATGACGACGATGGCGTCGCGGCCCAGCAGCGGCGCCAGCTCGGCGTACACCCGCATCGGATGCAGCGGGCTCCGGTCGTCGCTGAGCTCGGCTTTTTCCTGGCCGCGCGCCGCGGTCTCGGCCGTCCGAAGCTCGTCGATCCAGTCCTGATGGTCGGTCCCACCCGCCGCGCCCAGCGCCGAGAGGATCGACGTGAGGTTCCCGTAGAGCCCGGCCGCAACGGGACGCGGATATTCGCGGTCGGGTTCGACACGGTCTGCCACGACGAGCTGGGTTTGCGACCCGAACACCCCGCCGAAGCCCAGCCGGAAATCCATCGGCACGCCGACGATCAGCGCAACGTCGGCCTCGCCCAACGCTTTCCCCCGCACCCGCGAGAACGCCAACGGATGGTCGGCGGGCACTGCGCCACGGGCCATCCCATTCATCAGCACCGGGATTTGCCGTTGCTCGGCAAGACGCAGTAGCGCCGCCTCCGCGTGTCCCCACCAGACGTTGGTGCCTGCCATGATCACCGGCCGGTGTGCCGCCGATAGCAGGCTGGCAGCGCGGTCCAGGTCTTGGGCATCCAGGCCGTCGGGAGTGGGGGTCGGCGGCAAGTCGGTGAGAGCTCCGGGGCGGTCCCCAGCATCTGGGTCCTCCGGCACAGAAAACACGTGATCCATCGGGAAATCGACGAAGCCCACACCCGAGGGGGCAGTGACCGCCGCTCGCAATGCTTCGTCGACAAGCCGGCCGGCGGCGTCGGGCGACTGTGCGGTGGCGGCGAAGCGCGCCAGCGGCGCCACAAAAGGCACATGGTCGATCTCCTGCAGCGAGCCCATCCCCCATCGCGCCGCGGGGGCCCGGCCGCCCAGCACCACCAGGGGCGACTGGTTCTGCTGCGCTGCCGCCATCGCGCTCATCCCGTTGGTGACGCCCGGCCCCGCGGTGAGTACGGCCACGCCTGGCAGCCTCGTCACCTTCGACCAGCCCTCGGCGGCGAAGGCCGCGGTCTGCTCGTGGCGGGTGTCGACCAGCCGGATAGCCTCATCACGGCAGCCGTCGTAAATGGAAAACAGGTGGCCGCCAGATAACGTGAAGATGGTGTCGACACCGCTGGCCTTGAGCCGGCGGGCGACGAGCCGGCCAGCATGCAAGGTGTGGGTGGTGACGGCGTCGGTGCTCATCTCCGCAGCCTATCCACAACCTTCGGGTAACTTCGCCGAAGGATTTCTGTTGAGGAGCAGTCCGGACACCTCGACCGTAAGGAGACAGCGACCTTGGGCCCGAAGCCTTTTACGACATCGATCAACTGGTCGGCGGCACCCATGGATTCCTTGTGGTGGGTCGCCATAGCCTGGATCATCAGCGCCGTCTGTCTCGTCGTCGTGCTGGTTCTGTTCAGGTATCTCACGCCCTGGGGCCGACAGTTCTGGCGGATCACCCGTGGGTACTTCGTTGGGGCACACAGCGTCCGCGTGTGGCTGATGCTTGGCGTGCTGTTGCTGTCGGTGCTCCTTTCAGTGCGTCTCGTGGTGTTGTTCAGCTACCAGAGCAACGACTTGTTTACGGCGGTGCAGAAAGCAGTCCAAGGCATTGCAGCCGGCGACGACAGGGTCAAACAATCCGGGATTCATGGCTTCTGGATGTCGCTCCTGATTTTCAGCGTGCTGGCGACGATTTTTGTCATCCGGTTCATGATTGACATCTACCTGACGCAACGATTCATCATCGCCTGGCGCATGTGGCTGACCAGCCATCTCACCGATGACTGGCTCGACGGCAAGGCCTACTACCGGGATCTGTTTATCGACAAGACCATCGACAACCCCGACCAGCGAATCCAGCAGGACATCGACATCTTCACCGCCAATGCCGGCGGCACCCCGAACATCCCGTCCAACGGGACCGGCAGCACCTTGCTGTTTGGGGCTGTCAACGCGGTGGCCTCGGTGATCTCGTTCGCCGCGATCTTGTGGCACCTCTCCGGAAATCTGAATGTTTTCGGTTTTGAGTTACCGCGCGCGATGTTCTGGACCGTTCTGGTCTATGTGCTGGTCGCGACGGTGGTCGCGGTCTGGCTGGGGCATCCACTGATTTGGCTCAGCTTTAACAACGAGAAGCTCAACGCCGCGTTTCGTTATGCCCTGGTGCGGTTGCGGGACGCCGCCGAGGCGGTGGGCTTCTACCGTGGTGAGCGAGTCGAGCGGGCCCAACTGTGGCGGCGCTTCACTCCGATCATCGACAACTACCGCAAGTTCGTTCGCCGCACCATCATTTTCAACGGATGGAACTGGTCGGTGTCGCAGGCGATTGTCCCGTTGCCGTGGGTGATCCAGGCGCCGCGGCTGTTCGCCGGCAAGATCGACTTCGGCGATGTCAGCCAGACCGCATTGGCATTCGGCAACATTCAGGACTCGCTGTCGTTCTTCCGCAACAACTACGACGCGTTTGCGGCCTTTCGGGCGTCGATCATCCGGTTGCACGGGCTGGTTGATGCCAACGCAAAGGGTCGCGCCCTGCCGACCATGCTGGTCAAACCGAGTGAAGAGGCGACGGTTGAGCTTCGCGATGTCGAAGTGCGCACGCCGGGCGGAGACCAGCTGATCGACCCGCTCGACGTGCAACTGGATCAGGGCGACACGCTGGTGATCACCGGGCGCTCAGGGGCCGGCAAGACCACGCTGCTGCGCAGTCTGGCCGAATTGTGGCCCTACACCTCAGGGACCCTATGCCGCCCCGACGGCGATAACGCGACGATGTTCTTGTCGCAGTTGCCGTATGTGCCGCTGGGCAGTCTGCGTACCGTGGTGTGCTACCCGAACTCGCCGGACGACATCTCCGATAATGAACTGCGGAACGTGTTGACCAAGGTGGCTCTCGCCCCGCTGATTAGCCGGCTCGACGAAGAGCAGGATTGGGCCAAAGTGCTCTCCCCCGGTGAGCAGCAGCGTGTCGCTTTTGCGCGCATCCTGCTCACCAAACCAAAGGCGGTGTTCCTCGACGAGTCCACCTCGGCGCTCGACGAGGGTCTGGAATTCGCGCTCTACCAGCTGCTGCGCACCGAATTGCCGGATTGCGTCGTGGTCAGCGTCAGTCATCGGCACACCGTCGAGCAGCACCACGAACAAGAGCTCGAATTGCTAGGCGGTGGCCAATGGCGGCTGGCCCCGGTGGAGCAGCAGCCGGTGCGGGTTTAGCGATTTCGTGCCGCGTGCGCTCCGGCACTGGATCGTTACCGCGCCTGCGCTCCCGCTGCCGCGTGCGCTCCGGCGCGACGGCCGAAGAACGACCCCTCACCCAACTGGGTCCCGCTGGCGTACCCCTTGCCATCTTGGGCGATGTTGGACGCACACGCCCCGACCGCGTACAGGCCGGGTATGACGCTGCCGTTCTCGCGCAGTACCTGGCCGTCGACGGACGTGGCCAGCCCCCCGACGGTGAATCCCGCATACATCGCCTTGCCCAGCGACAGGTCGAACGCGCCCCAGGGACCTTTGTCTTGCGGCGCAAGGAATTCCGGCTGCTTGTGGAACTCAGGATCCTCGCCGCGCGCGGCGTAGGTGTTGTACCGGTTCAGCGTCGCGACCAGGTTGCCCGGTGGGATGCCCAGCGCGGCTTCCATCTCGTCGATGGTTTCCCAGCCGTCGATCAGCGGGACCAGCGGCATCTTGGGATGCTCCAAGTGCGCCTCGTCGACGATTAAAAACGCCGCGTTGTCCGGCTGATCCATGATGAACCCGGAAGTCCTGGAATGGTACGAGTCTTCGGCGACGAACCGCTGTCCGAGCTTGTTGACGATGATCCCGGTGAGCAGGATCGACGGTGGGTACGGCGGAGCCGTAATGAAGATCTGATCCATGTGCTGGGTGGCGCCGCCGGCCGATACGCCCATCCGGATGCCTAGGCCGTCGTCATAGGTATTGCCGAGCACGAACGGCTTCTGGGCCAGTTTCGGGGCGTACATGGCTACCATCTCCGCATTCATCACGAATCCCCCGGCAGCGATGATGACCGACTTCGCCCGCACCGCACCGCTTTCGGCGAAGTGCTTCCACATCACCCCTGTCACCGCGTACCCGTCCATGATCAGCCCGGTAGCGCCGGTCTCGTAGCGGATCTGCACGCCGAGGCTGGCGGCACGCTTGAGCAGGAGGTCGATCACCATGGCCGCACCGCCGGTATCGCCGGGCACCGGCACCTTGTGCCCACGCGGGGCGGGCACCGCCGTCTCGAAGAACGGCCACACCTTCTCGTTGCCGGTGAACATCAACCCCTCGGTGTTGGGCTGAATCACCGCCTTTCCCGGGTAGTAGCTGCGCTCGAACTGGAAACCCAGATCCTCCAGCCAATTGAAATGCTCGACGCTGCCTTCGCAGTACGCACGAATCTTGGCGTGATCCGGCTGCCGCGACACGGAGACCAGGTACTTGTACATCTCCTCGGGCGAGTCGGGGTGACCGGTCGCCTGCTGGACCGCGGTCCCGCCACCAAGGTAAAAGTGGCCTCCGGCAAGCGAAGTGGTGCCGCCCGCCGCGGCGGCGCGCTCGAGAACCAGCACCCGTGCCCCGGCGGCCGCCGCGCTGACCGCCGCGCAGCCACCTGCGATGCCGAAACCGATCACCACCACGTCGACGTCATCCGACCAAGACGCCACTGTGTCCGCACTGACCGTTGCTGGTACCTCGGTGCACACCGCTGCTCCTGCTTGACGTAGTCGAAGAACGCCCTCATCTCAGGCGGGATGTAGGCGATCTCCACAAACGGCACTCCCGCCCGCGGCGCTGACACATAGGCGAACTGAATTCCGCCAGGCATCACGCCCTGCTGCACAACCGCCGCGCCGTGATCAGCCGCCTCGGCCAGCGCTGCGTCGAATCGCCAGGGGCTCTGCGCCTCCATGCAGATGTGGTGCAAACCCGGCCCAGATTCCCGCAAAAAGTTACTATAGACGTTCTCGCCGCGGACCGGCGAGATCAACTCCAACTGCATGTACCCGAGATAGCTCAGTGAGATGCTGGCGACGAAATCAGCTGGCCTGCCAAGGTAGCTGCACGTGTCGGGAGCAAAGTGCACATCGGGTATCCGCACCCACTTCCGAACACCTAACAAGCCGGTGAGGGCCGTTTCTGTGGCATCCAGGTCCGGGGTAACCCATGCGATCTGCGTCGGTGATTGAACGGAAAGGGTCATCGTCTCGCAGAATAGCCCAGTTTGGCCGGCGCCAGAAAGGGCCAAGAAGACTTTGCCGCGACCAGCCGCTTCGGCCACGGAACAGTCGAATGAACACGTTCTAATTCTCCTCGGCTGCTGGGTGCGACCCTGCGCGACGGACGCACGCTAATGCTGGGCCAGCACGCCCACCAGCAGCCGAAGCTGAGCGTCGAAGACCACCTCGGGATCGGTCAGGGTGTCGGCGCCGTACTGCCCGAACACCTCCAGGCTGATCGCACCCAGCACCCCCGCCCAGAGCAAAAAGCACCCGGCGACGACCTGATCATCGCCGAGAAAGCCAAATTCCTGGCGAATCCGGTCGAAGTCTGATGACATCGGTTGCGGGGCAAAATAATCGGTCAATCTGATGTCTCCGGTGGCAATCCCGGCGGCCACGGCGTCGAAGAATGCCGCGACCACACGGGTGCCGACTGCGACCGTTCGCTCCGCCGGTGCGTGATATCCCGGAACGGGGCTGCCGTACAACAGAGCCCAGCGGGCCGGGTGCGCGACGGCCCATCGTCGTGCCGCCCGCGCGATGGCGATGACGTCGTTACTCCACAGGTCGCCCGCGGTCTCGCGGGCCCGGTCCACGGTATCGGCCAGGTCGGAATAGGCGTCGACAAGCAGCAAGGTCAGCAGCTCGTCGCGGCTGGATACGTACCGGTAGACAGCCGAGGACACCATGCCCAGGTCGCGGGCTATCGCACGCAGCGACAACCCGGCTGCGCCGCGATCCACCAGCTGGCGGCGACCGAGTTCGACAATCCGCGCCTCGATCTGCTCCCGCGATTCCTGGCGTGTGCCCACGCGGTCAGTCTGACACAACCGAGATCACTGCTCTTGCTTTTTGGTGAGGGCTGTGGCAGCGTGGCCAATAACGAGAGCACCGCTCTCCGAAGTCTCAGACAAGACGACCGGCCGAGAGGATGCATGATGCCCACGCGATACGAAGAACCGAACCGGGCAGCCCGGGCCGCCAACGCGGCGATCTGTTGGCTTGCCGAGATGGGGATCAGCATCGCCGGGACCCGGGCGCTGCGCGTCCGTGGCCGCAAAACCGGAAAACAACGCGCAGTGGTGATCAACCTGCTAAGCGTCGACGGCGTGGACTATCTCGTTTCACCGCGTGGTAATACTCAGTGGGCGCGCAACGTCAGGGCCGCGGGCAGCGTCGAGCTGGGCCCACGCTGGCGCAGTCAACGCACTCGAGTCAGCGAGGTCGACGATGCGGCCAAACCCGAACTGCTGAGGCGCTATTTGGCCAGGTGGTACTGGCAGGTCAAGGGTCATGTCGGCGGGTTGACTCCGGATTCCAGCGATGAGCAGCTGCGTGCTGCTGCACCAACGATCCCGGTGTTCGCGCTAGCGAAGGCGGGCGCTTCGCGCTGAATTGGCCTAATGGGGGCTACTGCGCACTCCGAGATCCTCCCGAACCTGTTCGGAGGTGGACGGCCATGACACCGCCGCCGGAAAGTCGCCCCAGACGCTGTTGAAGATCCCGACGATCTGCCCGGGGCCGCCATTGGGTGCCAGGTACACAGGTCCACCCGAATCACCATTGTGGCTGAGAACGCTGTGGGACATGGTGAACCAACCGTTGTTGACACTTTCCACGGTCCCGCAGGTTTCACCGGTGACCACGCCAAAATGGCAGACCGGCTGTCCGGGCGCGACGGCCAGGCCCGGGGTCGATACCAGCGGACGTCCGCCCGGCAGGATGTTGTTCGCCATAACGTTGTTATCCAGCACGATCGCCTCGTAGTCGCTGATCAACTGGTCGGTGGCCACCGTCGAACCGGTGGGTGTGTTGTCCCGGAAGGTCGCCAGATGGCCGATGAGGTTGTGGTCCTTGTCGGTGACGGCTCCCCCACCCCGGCAGTGCCCCGCAGTGAACGCGATTTTCAGGACCGGGTCGACGTAGCCCAACGTGCAGAGGTGGTTGTCCTGGTGGATCTCCATGCCCGGGAACACCAACGCGGGGTCCGCTCTGGCCGGCACAGGCTGCAGCCAGGGCGCGAGTGCCGCGACGGTAACCGACGCGGCGAATGCGGGCAGTGCCAGGCGGCGCACCATGAACTCCGATCCGTCGGGGCCGAAAATACCGACCGCAGCTTGAGGTTACGGGGTAACTCTTCCCGGCGTCTTACTTTTCGCGCCGTCCCGGACCCGGCGTTACAGCGTAGCCAGCGGGACGACGTCGTCGGTTTGGCCGGCTATGCGCGGCGCCCAGCCCGGTGGTCCGAAGACGTAGCCCAACCGATCGCGCAGGCGGCTCGCCGAGTGCCAGTCGCGGGCGATCGCGACGTATTCGCGGGTCTGCAGGTTCCAGATATTGAACGTGTCGACCTGCTTCGTGAGGCCGTAATGCGGACGGAACAGCTCGGGCTGGAAGCTACCGAACAGCCGGTCCCAAATGATGAGGATGCCGCCGTAGTTCTTGTCTAGGTAGACCTTGTCCATCCCGTGGTGCACTCGGTGGTGCGATGGTGTGTTGAAGACGAATTCGAATGGCCGCGGCAGTTTGTCGATCCGCTCGGTGTGTACCCAGAACTGGTAGATCAAGTTCACCGAAAAGCTAAAGAACACCATCCAGGGCGGAATTCCCAACAGCGGCAACGAAATCCATATCAAGATCTCACCGCTGTTGTTCCACTTTTGGCGTAGCGCGGTGGCGAAGTTGAAGTATTCGCTGGAGTGGTGGGCCTGGTGTGTTGCCCAGATCAGCCGCACCCGGTGAGCGATCCGGTGGTAGGTGTAGTACAGCAGGTCGACACCGACGATCGCGATGACCCAGGTGTACCACTGGGTTGCCGAGAGGTGCCAAGGTGCCAGGTAGGCGTAGATCGCGGCATAGCCGAGCAGGGCCAGGGTCTTCCAGCCGGCGGTGGTGGCCACCGAAACCAGCCCCATCGAGATGCTTGCCAGCGAGTCGCGGGTGAGGTATGCGCCGGAGGCGGGCCGCGGCTTGTCGGCGGCGTCGGCATCGATGCGTTCCAGCTTGCGGGCCGCCGTCCATTCGAGAATCAGCAGCAACAAAAAGAATGGGATGGCGAACAGTACCGGGTCCCGCATTTGCGGGGGCAGCACGGACAAGAACGCTGACAAGGCACCCACACACATAGACTATTACTGCCAGTGAACACTCGGCGCGGATGCTCATCCGGCCGATCTGGCCGCGTTGGCCCGTCAGGCGGTCCACACTGTGGCCGATGACAGCGAAAAATCGCGGGATGCTCAAGCGCAGGTTCGAATCCTGCGGGGGCACCGAGGTTTATGCAGCTCAGAGCCACTTTTAGCCACCGATCTGCCGAGTCGATGCGCCCAGCGTGACCCCAATATCCGTACGCCTGCGACTGAGCAAACACGACCAGAGACGTGTGGAGGGGACGCCGTGCGGTCGCTACCGCTTGGTGGAGTTGTTGGGCCGCAGCGGCATCGGTGAGGTGTGGCGCGCGTAGGACGCGGCGACCAACAATCCCACTGTGGCGATCAAACTGCTGCCGCCGCAGCTGGCTGTCGACCACGCATCCGTGGCGCGGTTGCACCGGGAAGCAGATGCGGCCGACCGACCGCTACGTGACCCATCTGCAACTTCTACCCGCCGGTTACTTCTCCAGCGTGTACTGGGCGCAATCGAGGTAGCCCTCGTGGAACAACTTCGCACCCCCACTCAGATATCGGTCATAGCGGTTGTAGACCTCTTCACCCTGCAGCGCGATGGCCTCATCCTTATGAGCCCTCAGCCCCGCCGACCACATATCCAAGGTCTTGCAATAGTGCGACTGCAGCTGCTGGATGCGGGTGCAGGTGTAGCCGACCTTAGCGGCATGCTCTGGCACCATATCAAGTGTTGGGAGCCGACAGCCCGGGAAAATCTCGTCGAGCATGAACTTGATGAAGCGCGCCTTCGTGATGGTCAGCGGCAAACCCTTTGCGACCATCTCCTTGACGGCCAACACGGTGATGGTGTGCAGCAGCATCACTCCATCAGCAGGCATCGCCTTGTAGGTGATGTCGAAGAACTCGTCGTAGCGGTCGAAGTCGAAGTGCTCGAACGCGCCGATCGACACGATCCGGTCAACCTTGCCGTCGAATTCTTCCCAGCCACGCAACTGGACCGACTTCGAGCGCTTGCTCGGGTTCTTGTCGAGAAGCGACTGAACATGCGCGCGCTGGTTCTTACTCAGCGTCAGACCGATGACATTGACGTCGTACTTGTCCAGGGCCCGGTTAATACAGGCACCCCAGCCGCAGCCGATGTCGAGCAGCGTCATCCCAGGCTCCAGACCCAGCTTGCCGAGTGACAGGTCAATCTTCGCGAGCTGTGCCTCTTCGAGGGTCATGTCCTCCCGCTCGAAGTACGCACAGCTGTAAGTCTGCGTCGGGTCTTGGAAAAGCCGGAAGAACTCGTCAGACAGGTCGTAATGCGCCTGCGCCATCTCAAATTTGGGGATTAGTTTGGAGGAAATTACGTCACGACCTTTCGCTCGAATTGCGTGGAGACCCCTGCCCACAAGCTACGGCGCCACATGTCTTTATTCAAGCGGACGGCGACCCACCTGGTGCGATGAGCTGAAGTGAGCCCAAGACCCGGCCGATCAACCGCGGGCTGGTTCATGCGCTCGACGGTGC
>DATJBA010000409.1:0-4076 GCA_035515675.1 Mycobacterium sp. | reverse complement strand
GGGTGCGGTGCTGGCGCATTGCGCGGGAAGGCTGCTCGGCCAGCCGCTGACGCTTGCGGTGCTCTCGGCCGCGCAACTCGGCGTGCCGGTGGCCGCAGCCACCATCGGCACCCAGGAACACCTCCTCGCCGCAGGCGAATCCGCGGCGTTGATGTTCGGCGCCTTGCTGACGATCACCGCCACATCGATCGCGGGCGCGTTGACCGCACGCAGCCAGACCGCCACAGCAACCGACAAGCCCGCCGAAATCGACAAGACCACGTGGCGCGGCACGTAGTTCAAGCTTTCGCGTGTCCTTCGCGTGGTTCTTCCCTTGCCACAAATGCATCGTACATTGACGTGTCGGTGAGCAGCCCGTGAGTGCAGAGCTCCAAGGCCAGCAGGATCATGTCCTGAAATCCGCCGCCGCCTCACATCGCGACAAACGTCGCGCGGGCCGAAGACCGTCGTGGTGAGCGATGAGGGAAAGGCGCAGTCATGCGTCAGGTGGGGATCGGGAAGACGAGCGCAAGCGAACCGCTGTCGAAGTGTCGAAACACTACTTGGCATCAAAACCGGGGGCGTGCAAACGGTCCCGGGATGAGTCTGGCGGTGTCCCGTTTACTGGCCAGGTGATGTCCGGCATGAAGGCGGCGCGAGCCCGGTCTGCTGCTCCTGCACGGAACATGGGAAGGCAAGGTCCGATACTGCCTGGCGTCAGGCGTCGGTAGTGGCGAGAGGGAGCGCGCCGGACGGCGGAAACGGGAGCCGTTGAGTGGCATGAAGCGGCGGTTCATCGAGTACGAGACCGGCCCGCACGGCGAAATACGAGACGACTCGAGCCTCTTCGACTAAGGCGGCCGTCCTTAATATTTACCAACGTGCTGCAAGGCAGCTTCGAGCCGCTGCCCCGACAACGCTTTTGGACCGCAGTGACCTTTGACCCTATCGCGGGTTGTGGTGTCTAGGGGTAAAGCCCTGAGGTATCGCGTTAATGGAGGTGCAGGAATGGAAACAACGCCGGGCCCTGTGCGGGACAACGATTATGGCGCGAGCACCCGCGAGGCTGCTGAGGTTGTCGAGCTGGATCGCGCTGAGACGATGCGCCTGCTGGCCACTGTGGGCTACGGGCGCGTGGTGTTCAGCCAATTCACCGAACACGCCGCCACCTACACCGACGAAGACGAGTAGGCGACGCGGTGGATCAGAGCCATCGCCTGGCCAACGGTCCTTCCCGAGCTCTGCATCGGACCCAAACCGTCGGCGCAGCCGCATGCTCCAGCGTGCTGAATCGGTACCGGGAATGGCGACGTCGCCAAGTTGTGCCCACCGGACACCGACACTGTCACCTACGTCGACAAAGACGGCAACTACGGATCCAACGGCCTGGACACCGGGAAGTGAATCATGCACCGGCCAGGCCCGATCGACGCTGCCCCGACGGACTGTTAGCTGCCCAGCCGACGCCGATCGCTTGATTCGTGGGCCCCGGAACCACAACGTGGACTGATCCGCGCGATGGGTTCCTGATCACCAAGCAGCAAGGCCCCGACGGCAAAGGCCCCTAATCAGGTCAACAGTCCCCTCGGGGTGTGTTAGTCCGAAGTTCCTCCTGGAACTTCGGGTTAGTCCGCGGGCGACACTGGGGCCGGCGTGGTCATGCGGGCCAGGACCTCGTCTGCGGTCTGTTCATGGTGCGGACTTCGCGGTGATGCAGGTCGGTGTCGACGCGGATCGCCCGCTGGGAATCCCCTTGTCGTAGAGGCGTTCCAAGATCTCGGTGACTTTCGCTGCCGGCAGTTCGGCGATCTTGCGCACGTCACTGTTGTGTTGCTGGACAACGGCGGCCAGAGCCTCCAAGAAAGCGGGGGAACCTCACTTAGGACGGCGGTGCGCACGTTTGTCAACGAGCAGTGCAATGCGTCACGCCCAGCAACCCCGGCTCTACACCCGCCGAAACACGTTGCTGCGCTAGGCTTTCCCGTGCAGCTATTACCGCGACCGCTGGACGACGTCGCCGCTGCCCTCGTATCCTTCATCGGCGCGGCGATGGTGAGGCTGCGCCGTCGCCGCATCGACGTTGAGTTCTCAAGCCGTACCGATGACCGATATCCAGGCTGCCGACCGGGCCGCCCATCGAGGCTGACTTGGTTTCCTCATCAGGCACTCGCTTTGGGCGCCACCTTTTTGGGTACAGGTGCCTCGGGCTCCTGCTCGGAAGCCGGAGCTGGGGCCACGGCTTGGGCCTCACTTGCAGGGGCGGCCTCTTCGGGCTGGGCAGCAGGCCGGACATTGACGTGGCGGACCACAACGGCTTCGCCAACCCCAATTGCCAGCGCCACCGGCCAGTCGATCACGTCGAACACCGCCAATATGCCGAGCGCCCCGTAGAAAGCGAGCTGGTCGGTTGGAAGCGCCGACACCTTGCGGCCTACCCGGGGGATGCGCGCCGAGAACTTCGTGGCCCGCTCAACCAGCCGGGAAGCGTCGTCGCGGACGGTAGCCAGGAAGGATCGTGGTGTTGTGGTCATGCTCGTGTCCTGTCACTTGATCATCCTGAGTGATAACGCTCGATCATCCGCGGCCTATCACGTCACGGGCAGGGCAGAAGGTCATCCGTCGAGCAGCCGAAAGTCCATCCCGATCAGGCCGGTGGCTGCCCTTCCCCAGGGCACCGCCGACGACACTCCGCTGGCGCGTCTGCGCGCCCACTCGGCCCGGTATCGGCGCGGCGGGATCCGATGGGGGGATGTTGTCTGTCGGCACACCATCGGCTGAGTCGTATCGCCCGCTGCAGGCGCTCAACTCGCTCATGTAGTCGGGGTCCGCGGCGTGCGCTGACGCCGCCTGCGCTACCACCTGCTGCAGCCTGGGAAGGGATGCGATTTGGCGCAACATCACCCCGGCTCGGGCCGCGCGGGCCCCATGAGGGTGATGGCCGCAAACGGTACGGACTCGGCACTGTAGGGGCGGCGGTCGGTTCGCCGCCGCGGGATGGCCCGTACCAAAGCCAAATCGAGGGGATCGGGCGCACGCGGGAACACCTCGACCTCCGCAAGGTGGTCGCTGCGCTGCGCCGGGAACCGATGAACCTCGGTACCCCAGCCTCGGGCCTCCAAGGCAACGACACAATGGTGCAGCGAGGCTAGGCTAGAGCTGACTCGCAAGTCCACGCTGCGGTTCACCAAGGCGTCCCGAAATCGGGCGTGTGGACCCCCGCCGGAATGCGCAAGCTACTGTTGCGCCGACGCCAGCCGCTCGGCCAACAAGGCCTTGCCTTGTTCGGCGCCTTTCCGGCTGTCGGCCTGAGCCTTGCGGAACAACTCGACGAGCTGTTGATCCCCGCCCCGCTCGGCGTCGTCGATATAGGTCTGCAGCCGCAGGGCGTTCTTCAAATACGCCTGAACGAACCAGATCAGGTCGTACCCTTGGTTCCGGTCACCGCGCCGCTATCTTCATTGCTCATCGGATACTCCTTTTCCGTGTGGTGGCCACCGATCGCCAGCCACTTTTTGCCGCCAAATAATCGCGGCTCCTCGTTGCGATTCCACTGCCAATTTTCGTCGCGATAGCGCCCAGCACAATGGGCGCATCGCAGATCGGAGAGGCCCCGCCGCCGGGTCACTGTTCGGCGGGACCGGGAGCTGGCAACTGCCTGCGAGTTTCCAGCCGGTACTTCGTCATGTTGGCGGGCACGCCGCTGGGCCGGTGCCAGAACACCGGCTTGCGCAGCTGCTTCACGCTGACCCCGAGCCCGTCCAGGTGCTCTGCAGAGATCTTCTCCACCGTCGGGCCGGACACCAGTACACCACCCTTGGTGGCCGACTCCATCACCCTGGCCGCGGTGTTGACGTCGACCCCTAGCCCGAAGTTCCCCTGGTTGGGCGCGGGTTGTGGGGTTGACCTGGGCTTTTGTGATGGCGTACTGACTACGCCAGGCCGTGGTGGTGGGAGATGTCGAGCAGTTCGACGGCTCGCCGTTGCAGCGGGGTGGGGGTGGTGATCTTGGTGAATGCCGGCAGGTCGTCGATGGGCTGAATCGTGTTGGCGCAGATGGTGGCCAGGTCGGCGAGCAGGCTGGTGAAGCTGTGCACTGG
>DATJBA010000408.1:0-2333 GCA_035515675.1 Mycobacterium sp. | reverse complement strand
GCGCCGATGTCGTGCTGCCGCGCGGGAAGGACTACCCTCAACGGATTCGTGCGGCCGTACCGGACGGGGTGGACGGGCTTATCGATGATGCGCTTTTCGACAGGCTCGCGCTGCCAGCGGTGCGGGACGGTGGCCGCATCGCGACACTTCGCTGGTTCTCCGAGCCCGGCGAGCGCGGCATCACGTTTCATTCGGTTCGGGTACCTCAATATGCCCGTGAGCAATCCAAACTCGACCGTCTGCGGCAGCAGGTGGAGGCCGGTCAAATCACGCTGCGAGTCGCGCAGATCCTACCGGCGGAACGGGCCGCAGAAGCTCACCGGCTCCTCGAGGCAGGCGACATCCGAGGGTGGCTGATCCTCCGGTTGTGATGCGAGACGCCACTAATCACTATCTGGTCAATCGCCGCGGTGAACCGGCGGAACTATAGATATAGCGATCGCCACCGCTCGATTCGAGCATGACGTGCATAGACCACAATATCGTTGCGGTTCAGCACATTAGCTTGTCAAACAATCAACCCCTGCTTGTCAATCTTCACTGCATCTCGACAACGGCGCCTGTAGACATCCCAGGGTCGTAACTTGTCAAGCGGCTTGGGTGGTTGAGCTGATTTTGCGGTGTGCCCAGGCGGTGTCTTCGCTATAGGGGGTGTGGTGGCGTAGGCAGCCGTGCAGGATGCCGACGAGTCGGTTGCCCAGGGCGCGGAGGGCTTGGTGGTGCAGGTCGCCGGCGGCGCGGTGTTGGTCGTAGAACGCCCGGGCGCCGGGGCTGTTGTTCAACGCGCAGAAAGCCCATTGGTCGAGGGCGTCATAGAGGCGCCGGTTGCGGACGTGGCGGGCCAGCACCGCGCGTTTCTTACCGGAGGCGACGGTCAACGGTGATGTTCCGGCGTAATTTTTGCGAGACTTGGCGGTGGTGTAACGGTTCGGGTCGTCCCCGAACTCACCGAGCACCCGGGCGCCGAGGATGACACCAAGCCCTGGCAGGGAGCGGTAGATGTCGGCGTCCGGGTGTGCCTCAAAATGTGTCGCCAGGTCGGCTTCGAGGTCGGTGATCTGGCGGTTCAGCTCGGCGATGATGCCGACGGCGGCGCGGGTGGTCGCGCCGAAAGCGGCGGTGACCGCGGCGGGGGCGGCGAGCTGCTCGGTGCGCAGCACAGCCGCGATCTCCTGGGCACGGGCGTCGAGGTTGCGTTGGCGCCCAGCGCGTTTGAGGGCTGACCGGATCTTTGACAGGCTCAGGTGCGCGGCGTCAGCGGGAGTGGGAGCGCGGCCCAGAACGGCCAAGGCGTCGCGCTCTGCCAGGTCGTCGAACGCCTCCAGCGCGCCCGGGTAATACTCCCGCAGGGCTGAACGCAGCATGTTGGTGTGCCGGATGCGGGCCCACACCAAACTCTGGTGTCCGCGGGCAAGGACCTTGATCGCCTCGACGTCTGGGCTGTCGCCGGCGATCGGGTGGTGGTTGTGCCGGTCGGTGCGTACCAGGTCGGCCAATACTTTGGCGTCCCCGGCATCAGATTTCGCCCCGGAGACCTGGTGGCGATCGCGGTAGCGGGCGACCGCGAGCGGGTTCACCGCGAACAGCTGATACCCGGCTGCTACCAGTGCCTCAACCCATAAGCCTCGATCGGTTTCGATGCCGATTACCACCTGGGCGGGTTCCTCAGCGTGGGCGGCCACCAGTTCGTGGAACACCCGGATGCCGGCCAGTCCTTCGGGCAGCCGACGCGACGCCACCCGAGCCCCGTCGGCGTCCATCAAATGAATGTCGTGATGGTCCTCCGCCCAGTCATCCCCAACGAAAATCGTCAACTCGCCTCCTGGTCAGTGTGGGTCAAACCTGTTCGAGCCCAAGGCCACCCGGCGGCAACCTAATGGATCAGTGCTCAACCGGCACGACACCCCATCAGCGCTACAGGCGACCTCACCAACCGGCCGGGGCACGCTCTACAGTTAGCAATCGACCCTAACTCCAGGTTCTCAGAGTGCTCACCGGCCGGCGGCTCGGTGATCAGCCTGCCTCGACAAGCACCCAAACCCCGTCAACGCCGCGCTGATCGATTCCCATTAGGTTCTCACCGCCGATTGCGTCGCGGGCGTTCACAACCTGCGGCTTATGCAGACGTCTCACGGGGTGAGCGACCAGTTTGTCTCACGAAGTGCTTCATTTCCTATGACGTCAGTCGTCGTTCCCTGGATATGCCGACTTATGTCGAATTCGACATAACTCGACTTATGCCGACCGGCGGATTATGCCGACCGCGGCGTGAACGGGCTGGTCGGCGGGGTGGGGACGGCTGGTTGGTCGGCATAATCCGCGCCTTGTGATCG
>DATJBA010000407.1:0-14461 GCA_035515675.1 Mycobacterium sp. | reverse complement strand
TTAATCGAGTGGCGACATCTCCTGCAACATCGTGGGAATGAGCTCACTGACGGTGGGATGGATATGCATCGTGCGCGACAGCGTGGTGTACGGCGCCTTGGCCGACATGACGTCCAGAATGGCGTGAATCGCCTCGTCGCCGCCGACTCCGAGGATGGCGGCTCCCAAGATCTCGTCGGTGTCGGCGTCCACGACGACTTTCATAAAGCCTTGCGTCTCACCCTTTTCCACTGCTCTGCCGACTCTGGTCATCGGCCGCTTACCGACCAGTGCCTTGCGGCCCGACGCGCGGACCTGGCCGACGGTCATGCCGGCACGCCCCAGCGGCGGGTCGATGTAGAGCGCGTAGGTGGTGATGCGGTCGCTGACCCGACGCGGGTCATTGTCGAGCAGATTGGCGGCGACAATCTCGAAATCGTTGTACGAGGTGTGGGTGAACGCGCCTTTGCCGTTGCAGTCGCCCATCGCCCAAATGTGATCGACGTTGGTCTTGAGCTGGTCGTCGACGACGATGTAGCCGCGAGCGTCGGTCTGCACACCGGCCGCTTCAAGACCCAGATCGTCGGTGTTGGGTCGCCGCCCCACCGCCAACAAAAGATGGCTCCCCGCAATGGGAACGGCACCGTCACGAGGTGTCAGCTCGAATCCCTTGTCGCTCTTGCTGATCCGCACATCGTCGGCGCCGACGACAATGTCGATCCCTTCGGCTTCCAAGATCTCTCTCACGGTAACCGAGACATCGTCATCTTCGCGGAACGCCAGCCGTGGGCCCCTCTCGACGACGGTCACCCGGGTCCCGAAGCGCCGGTACATCTGCGCGAACTCCAGCGCGATGTAGCTACCGCCGACGATGACGAGATGGGATGGCAGCGTGTCGAGTTCGAGGATCGACACATTGGTGAGGAACTCGACATCGGACAGTCCCGGGATGTCTGGCACCGCCGCACGGCCACCGACGTTGAGGAAGATCCGGTCGGCGTGCAGCAGGTCTTGACCATCTTGCAAGCCGACCTGCAGGGTGTGCGGATCCTCGAAACGGGCGTGGCCGCGAAGAACGGTGCAGCCGTCCATGCTGTCTAACCAGTTTTCCACA
This sequence comes from Mycobacterium sp., assembly GCA_035515675.1. Classification (GTDB taxonomy): domain Bacteria; phylum Actinomycetota; class Actinomycetes; order Mycobacteriales; family Mycobacteriaceae; genus Mycobacterium. The sequence goes on along the minus strand of DATJBA010000407.1, from coordinate 13,368 downwards.
CCCGCGCGGTCCTTGAGCATGATTTCGTCTTTGCGCGCTTTGACTTTCGCCATGTCCACGCTGATCCGTCCGGTCCCGATACCGTATTCCGCTCCGCGCCGGGCCAGTTGCGCGGCGTGCGCGCTGGCTACCAGTGTCTTGGTCGGGATACATCCGGTGTTGACACAGGTGCCACCGATGAGTTTGCGCTCCACTATCGCGACACGCTGCCCGGCAGCCGTCAGCCGGCCCGCCAGCGGCGGGCCGGCCTGGCCGGCACCAACGATGATCGCGTCGAAATGCTCTGTCACAGACTAGCCGTCAGCGCGAGGATCGCGAATCCACCCAAGATCGCAACCGCATCCTCCAACAGCGCTATCGGCAAGTCCTGCCCGTCGCGGGCAGCCACCAGGCGCTTGCGCGCCTGATAGCCGCCCAGGGTGCCGAGCACCGCGCCGATAACACCGGCGCCGAGTCCGCCCCACTTATAACCCCACGCTGTACCGATGACTGCGCCGGAAAAGGCGCCCGTGATGATCCGGAGGGCGAACGACGGCAGCGCAGTGCGGGCCGGTGTCTTGGGGAGTTTGTCGCCAACTAATTCAGCGACGGCAAGAATGGTCAGGACTATGACCGTGATGACATTGCCCACCCAGGATGCCCAGGTGTTGTGCATGTTGATCCACCCGAGGAAGGCCGCCCAGGCGACCACCGCGGGAGCCGTCAGGGAACGCAACCCGGCTACAACACCAATCAGTAAAGCCATCAGCAGAACGAGTGCATGTGTCACGGAGACCCTCCTGGGGGACGAACAGCCCGGCGACGATAAAGGTCACAGCCCATGGAGGTAACACGGGCAACGGCCCTAGCCGGACGCTAACACAGCCGCGGCCCCGTTGATCAGAATCGGCAGAACCTGATGTCAGAGGCCAGAATCGCTTTGGCGCCGATGGCGGCGAGTTCGTCCATGATCTCGTTGACGCCACGACGGGGTACCAGTGCGCGGATTGCGACCCAGTCCGGGTCGGCGAGCGGGGCGATGGTCGGTGACTCCAGTCCCGGCGTGATCGACGTGGCTTTGTCCAGTACCGAGCGCGGGCAGTCGTAATCGAGCATCAGGTACTGCTGGCCGAACACCACACCTTGTATCCGGGCTACCAGCTGATCACGCGCCGCGCTGGCCTCGCCCTGGTGGTGGCTGTCGTGATCGATGCGCTCGATCAGCACTGCCTCCGAATCACACAGGGGTTCACCAAAGGCCACGAGGTCGTGCAGGCTCAGGGTGCGACCGGACCCCACCACGTCGGCGATGGCGTCGGCCACCCCGAGTTGCACCGAGATCTCCACTGCTCCGTCCAGCCTGATGACGGTTGCTTCAATACCTCGTTCGGCCAAGTCTTTTCGAACCAAGTTCGGGTAGGCGGTGGCGATCCGTCTTCCGGCCAGGTCGGCCGTCGTCCAGTTGCGCCCGGCGGGGGCGGCATACCGGAAGCTGGACGATCCGAAACCCAGCGCCAGTCGCTCGCGTACCGCCGCACCGGAATCGTGCACCAGATCCCGTCCGGTGATGCCGAAATCGAGCTCTCCCGAACCGACATAGATCGCAATGTCTTTGGGCCGCAAAAAGAAGAACTCGACTTGGTTGATGGGGTCGATGACCGTCAGATCCTTGGGATCGGTGCGCCGCCGGTAGCCCGCCTCCGCGAGGATCTCGGTGGCCGGCTCGCTCAGCGCACCTTTGTTGGGAACCGCGACCCGCAACATGCTCACAGCTTCGAATAGACGTCGTCGAGGGACAGTCCGCGCGCGATCATCAGCACCTGCGTCCAGTACAGCAACTGGCTGATCTCCTCGGCCAGTGCCTCGTCGGGTTCGTGTTCGGCGGCCAGCCACACTTCGCCGGCCTCCTCCAGGATCTTCTTGCCCAGCGCATGTATCCCACCGTCCAGCGCGGCGACCGTCGCACTTCCGGGCGGCCGGGTGCGGGCACGATCGCCGAGTTCGGCGAACAGATCCTCGAAGGTCTTCACGGCCAGCGATTGTTTCATGTGCCAGCCAGCAAAGTCACGGCGGTTACGCTCGGCAGTTCCCGTCCTTGCCCGCGAGCACGCGCAGATCGTCACGCTCAGCGGCGTGTCGGCGTGCAAACACGCACGCTCGCGGCGGTTTCTCAGACGTTGAAGTACTTGGCCTCGGGATGGTGCAGGACGAAGGCGTCGGTCGACTGCTCGGGGTGCAGCTGTAGCTCCTCAGACAATGTCACACCGATGCGTTCGGGCTCCAGCAGCTCCATCATCTTTACCCGGTCGTCCAGGTTCGGGCACGCCCCGTAACCGAACGCGAAGCGGGCACCCCGGTAGCCGAGTTTGAAATAGTCTTCGACTGCCTCGGGGTCCTCGGCAGCCATCGACCGATCCCCGGCGAACTTGAGCTCCTCGCGGATACGCCGGTGCCAGTACTCGGCCAGCGCCTCGGTGAGCTGCACGCCGATGCCGTGCACCTCGAGGTAGTCGCGGTAGGCATTGGACGCGAACAGCTCCTGGGCGAAGTCGGCGATCGGCTGGCCCATCGTCACCAACTGGAATGGCAGCACATCGACCTGCCCGCGTTCGGCGGCCAAGGCCCGTGACCTGATGAAATCCGCGATGCACAGGAAGCGGCCGCGCTGCTGGCGCGGGAAGCCGAACCGGAACCGTTCGGGCGCATCAGGTTTGGGCTCGGTGAGCACGATCACGTCGTCGCGCTCGGAGACCGCCGGAAAGTAGCCGTACACCACCGCCGCGTGCGCCAGCACACCGTCGGTGGACAGCCGGTCCAGCCAATACCGCAGCCGGGGCCGCCCCTCGGTCTCGACCAGGTCTTCGTAGGCCGGGCCCTCGCTGCCGCGAACGCCCCGTAGTCCCCACTGCCCCAAGAACAAAGCACGCTCGTCGAGCAGCTCCGTGTAGTGGGCCACCGCCAGCCCCTTGACGATCCGCGACCCCCAAAACGGCGGTGTCGGCACCTCGACGTCGGCCGCGACATCGGAGCGTTCGGGCACTTCTACCGGCGTCTCGGCCGCTTTACGTTGCTCCGCAATGCGTTTCGAGCGCTCATGACGGGCCTTGCGCTCGGCTTCCTTCTTGCGCGCCGCAACAGCCTCCGGGCTGTCGGTGTCCGGCGCCTCGCCCCGCTTGGCGCTCATGATGGTGTCCATCAGCTTCAAACCCTCGAAAGCGTCTCGCGCGTAATGCACTTCGCCCTCGTAGAGTTCGGCCAGGTCATTCTCCACGTAGCTGCGGGTCAGCGCCGCGCCGCCGAGCAGCACCGGGAACTTCTCGGCCACGCCGCGGGTGTTCATCTCCTCGAGGTTTTCCTTCATCACCACGGTCGATTTCACCAGCAGGCCCGACATCCCGACCACGTCGACGCTCTTGTCCTCGGCCACCTCCAGAATGTTGGCGATCGGCTGCTTGATGCCGATGTTGACCACCTCGTAGCCGTTGTTGCTCAAGATGATGTCGACGAGGTTCTTGCCGATGTCGTGCACATCGCCTTTGACGGTGGCCAGCACGATCCGCCCCTTAGCTGAACCTTTTCCGTCGGCATCGCCGACTTGTTCCATGTGCGGTTCCAGATAGGCGACGGCGGCCTTCATCACCTCGGCCGACTGCAGCACGAACGGCAACTGCATCTGCCCGGAGCCGAACAGCTCACCGACGGTCTTCATGCCGGCCAACAGGTTCTCGTTGATGATTTCCAGCGGCGGCTTTTCGGTCATGGCCTCGTCGAGATCGGCCTCCAAGCCGTTGCGCTCGCCGTCGACGATGCGCTGGGCCAGCCGCTCGAACAACGGGAGTTTGGCCAGTTCGGCCGCGCGGGATTCTTTCGACGCCGCCGCCGACACGCCTTCGAAAAGCCGCATCAGCTCCTGCAGCGGGTCATACCCGTCGCGGCGGCGGTCGTAGACCAGATCCAGCGCGACCTCGCGCCGCTCCTCCGGAATCCGGTTTATCGGCAGGATCTTCGACGCATGCACGATCGCCGAATCCAGCCCGGCCTCTTGGCATTCGTGCAGGAACACCGAGTTGAGCACTTGGCGCGCAGCGGGATTAAGCCCGAATGAGATGTTGGACAGTCCGAGCGTGGTTTGCACGTCCGGGTGACGTTTCTTCAGCTCACGGATCGCCTCGATGGTCTCGATGCCGTCTTTGCGCGACTCTTCCTGGCCGGTGGCGATGGTGAACGTCAAAGTGTCGATGAGGATCGACGATTCATCAACACCCCAGTTACCGGTGATGTCGTTGATCAGCCGCTCGGCGATGGCGACCTTCTTCTCGGCGGTGCGGGCCTGGCCTTCTTCGTCGATGGTCAGCGCGACCACCGCCGCCCCGTGCTCTGCCACCAGCTTCATAGTCTTGTGGAACCGCGATTCCGGACCGTCGCCGTCCTCGTAGTTGACCGAGTTGATGGCGCAGCGGCCGCCCAGGTGCTCCAAACCCGCTCGCAGTACCGGGGTTTCGGTGGAGTCCAGCATGATCGGCAAGGTCGACGCCGTCGCCAGCCGGCTGGCCAGCGCAGTCATGTCTGCCACGCCGTCGCGGCCCACGTAGTCGACGCACAGGTCCAGCAGGTGTGCGCCGTCGCGGGTCTGGTCCTTGGCGATGTCCAGGCACTTCTGGTAGTCCTCGGCGATCATCGCCTCGCGAAAAGCCTTGGAGCCGTTGGCATTCGTGCGCTCCCCGATCACCAGGACCGAAGCGTCCTGAGCGAACGGAACGGCGCTGTAGAGCGAGGACACCGACGGCTCGTAGGTCACGCGCCGCTCGCCGCGCCGTGCGGTCCCTTCGTTGAACGGGGCAACGGCCGCGGCGACCTGGCGGATGTGTTCCGGGGTGGTGCCGCAACAGCCGCCGACCAGCGACAGGCCGAACGCGGCGATGAAACCGGACAGCGCTTCGGCCAATTCTTCGGGCTGCAAAGGGTATTCGGCGCCGCCTGCGCCCAACAGCGGCAGGCCGGCGTTGGGCATCACCGACACCGGGATGCGAGCCTGCCTGGACAGGTAGCGCAGGTGCTCGCTCATCTCGGCAGGGCCCGTCGCACAGTTCAAACCGATCATGTCGACCCCGAGCGGCTCGATGGCGGTCAGCGCCGCACCGATCTCGCTGCCCAGCAGCATGGTGCCGGTGGTCTCCACGGTGACGTGGGTAAACACCGGAATGTGCCGGCCGGCCTGCGCCATCGCCCGCCGCGATCCCAGCACCGCAGCTTTCAGCTGCAGCAGATCCTGGCAGGTTTCCACCAGGATGGCGTCGGCGCCCGCGTCGAGCATGCCCAGCGCGGCCTGGGTGTAGGCGTCACGAATGAGCCGGTACTCGGTGTGGCCCAGGGTGGGTAGCTTGGTGCCCGGCCCCATCGACCCCAGCACGTAGCGCTTGCGGTCGGGGGTGGTCAGCTCGTCGGCGGCCCGGCGCGCGATCGCGGTGCCCCGCTGCGACAAGTCCCTGATCCTGTCGGCGATGTCGTAGTCGCCGAGGTTGGACAGGTTGCAGCCAAAGGTGTTGGTCTCCACGGCGTCGGCGCCGGCCTCGAAGTAGGCCCGGTGGATTCTTTCCAGCACGTCGGGACGCGTCTCGTTGAGGATCTCGTTGCAGCCTTCCAGGCCACGGAAGTCGTCAAGCGTGAGATCGGCGGACTGCAACTGGGTGCCCATCGCGCCGTCGCCGACCACCACCCGCTGCGCCAAAGTGTCGAGGATGTCGGTGTCGTAGCGGTGTTCGTTAGCGGCAGTCACCCCACAAGGATAGGGGTCCTATGCAAAAAGCTCAGACGTTTACAGCTTTCTGACAGGCACCGTCGAACGTCTGTGCAGGGAGTCGCAGGCCGTACGCTGATTCTGTGAATCTGCCCGAACTGCACAAGACCATCGTCGTGGCGGCGTTCGAGGGCTGGAACGACGCCGGCGACGCGGCCAGCGACGCGCTGGAGCACCTGGAGGCGATCTGGGAAGCCGATCCGATCGTGGAGATCGACGACGAGGCGTATTACGACTACCAGGTGAATCGCCCGGTCATCCGGCAAGTCGATGGGGTGACCCGGGAGCTGGTGTGGCCGGCGATGCGGATCTCACATTGTCGGCCACCGGGCTGCGACCGCGACGTCGTGTTGATGCACGGGGTGGAGCCCAATATGCGCTGGCGCACATTCTGTGCCGAGTTGGTGGCCATCGCCGACAAGCTCAACGTCGACACCGTCGTGATCCTCGGGGCGCTGCTGGCCGACACCCCACATACCCGGCCGGTGCCGGTCTCGGGTGCGGCCTACTCCGCCGAGTCGGCAGAACGCTTCGGCCTGGCCGAAACCCGCTACGAGGGTCCGACCGGGATCGCCGGGGTGTTCCAGGACGCCTGCGTGGCCGCCGGGATCCCCGCGGTGACGTTCTGGGCAGCGGTGCCGCACTACGTGTCGCACCCGCCGAACCCGAAGGCGACGGTGGCGCTGCTACGTCGCGTCGAAGACGTGCTCGACATCGAGGTTCCGCTGGGCGACCTGCCGGCGGAAGCCGAGGAGTGGGAGCAGGCGATCAGCGAGATGACCGCCGAGGACCAGGACCTGGCCGAATACGTGGTGTCGCTGGAGCAGCGCGGCGACGCCGAGGTCGATACGAACGAGGCCCTGGGCAAGATCGACGGCGACGCGCTGGCCGCGGAGTTCGAACGTTATCTGCGCCGCCGCCGCCCTGGATTCGGACGATAGCGGGTCAGGGCTTTTTCAGGGCCTTTTTTGAGGCCTCCCCATCGCTATTGCTCTCCAGGCCTTCGTCGTAGGCGCTGGTGGAGCGACCGAGTGCGGCGACTTCGGTGTCCATCCGGGGCAACAGCTTAGCAGTGGTTTTGCGGATAGGAAGTTCGCCGATCGGGGTGGACAGCACCGGCTTGAGCCAGCCGAGCAAGGCCACCCAGCGCGGGCAGTACACACGGCGGTTGCGGCCCTCGATTCCCTTGACGAAGGCCGTCGCGCACTCGTCCACCGATGTGGTCTTGCTCAACGGCCAAGGCAGCGCTGCGAGCATTTCGCCGAACGAGGGCAGGTCGGCCTTGGTGTCACGGATCATGGCGGTGTTGATCCAGGACATGTGCGCCGAGCCGACACTGACGCCGCGGTGAGCCACCTCCAACCGCAGCGCGTTGGCGAGCATCTCAATGGCGGCCTTCGACGTGTTGTACGCCGCCAGCCCCGGGGCCGCGGTGTACGCTGCCAGCGACGACACGATCAGCACATAGCCGCGGCGGTCGATCACCGTCGGCAACGTGGCCCGCACGGTGTGAAAGACGCCGAGCACGTCGATATCCAGCACCCGCTTGAATGCCTCCGGATCGACCTGCAGCACCGACCCGTAGCTGGCGATGCCGGCGTTGGCCACCACGACGTCGATGCCGCCGAAGCGTTCGACGGCCTGGGCGGCCGCGGCCTGCATGGCGGGCAGATCGCGCACGTCGGCGACCACGGTCAACACTCGGTCTTCGCCGAGTTCAGCGGCCAGGGTGGCCAGCTCGGCTTTGTCGAGATCGGTCAGCACCAGTTTGGCGCCCTTGTTGCGCAGCCGATGGGCGACCTCAGCCCCGATTCCCCGGGCACCACCGGTGATGAAGACCACTTTGTCCTGCAGCGATGTCATAGCCGAAACGTACCGCTGCGGCGACTAAAGGTCCACCCCGAGTAGGGCATCGATCGCGGTCGCCACCAACTTCGGCGCCGCGCTGTCGTGGCCGCCGTACTCCAGCGCGTCGGTGGACCAACCATCAAGTGCGGCAATCGCTTTGGGAGTATCAAGGTCATCGGCCAGGTACCGGCGCACCCGGGCGATGACGTCGGTGGCGTCCGGGCCGGCGGGCAACGTGGTCGCGGTGCGCCAGCGCTGCAGCCGGACGATCGCCTCGTCGAGCACTTGGCGGCTCCAAAGCCGGTCGGCGCGGTAGTGCCCGGCCAGCAGACCCAGCCGGATGGCCGACGGCTCAACGCCTTGCGCGCGCAACGTCGACACCAGCACCAGGTTGCCGCGGCTCTTCGACATTTTGTGCCCGTCCCAACCGATCATCCCGGCGTGCACGTAGTGCCGCGCGAATCGCCGCTCGCCCCGGACGCATTCGGCGTGCGCGGCGGTGAATTCGTGATGCGGAAAGATCAGATCGCTGCCCCCGCCCTGAATGTCCAGGCCGCTGCCGATGCGGCTGAGCGCGATCGCCGCGCACTCGACGTGCCAGCCGGGCCGGCCGGCACCGAACGGTGACGGCCAACTGGGCTCCCCGGGCCGCGCGGCCCGCCACAGCAGGGCGTCGAGCTCGTCGGTCTTGCCGGGCCGGCGCGGGTCGCCGCCGCGCTCCTCGTAGAGCCGCAGCATGGTGTCTCGGTCATAGCCGGACTCGTAGCCGAACTGCAGTGTGGCGTCCGCCCGGTAGTACACGTCCGGGTATTCGTCGTCAACGACGTACGCTGCCCCCGACGCCAGCATTTTTTCGACGAGTTCGACCACTTCGGGAATCGCCTCGGTCGCCGCGACGTACCCGCGTGGCGGCAGGACCCGCAGCGCCGCCATGTCCTCGCGGAAAAGGGCAACCTCGCGCTCGCCGAGCTCCCGCCAGTCGACACCGTCGCGGTCGGCGCGCTCTAACAACGGGTCGTCGACGTCGGTGACGTTCTGCACATAGTGCACGTCGTGACCGAGGTCCAGCCACTGACGATGGACCAGGTCGAACGCCAGATAAGTGGCCGCGTGACCCAGATGGGTCGCGTCGTAGGGCGTGATCCCGCAGACGTACATGGTGGCGGTCGGCCCGGCGGCCACCGGGCGTACCTGCCGGTCAGAGGTGTCATACAGCCGTAGCTCCGGGCCGCGTCCCGGCAACACCGGAACCTGTGTGGAAGACCACGACTCCATGATGTCGACTGTAAACGCGCTCGAGATTAACGAAATTCCTGGCGGATGGCGTCGAGCAGGATCGACGCCAGCTCGGCGCGACACATCACGAAGTCGGGCAAGTACGGGTCGAGTTGGTTGTAGCGCAGCGGCGAACCGTCGAGTCTCGACGCGTGCATGCCGGCGGCCATCACCACCCCGGCCGGCGCCGCCGAATCCCATTCCCACTGGCCTCCGGCATGCACATAGGCATCGACGTCGCCGTCGACGAGGGCCATCGCTTTGGCGCCCGCCGAGCCGATTGCTACGGGTTGAATGGCCAGCGTCTGCCGCATGCGGTACAGGACTGCCGGTGGCCGGGTGGCGCTGACGGCGATCCGGAATGGATGGGGAACGCCGGTGCGCGCGGCGGCGTCGGTCACGGTGTCGCTGCGGTACACCATGTTGCCGCGGGCTGGCAACGCCACCGCCGCGTCGGTGATCTCGCGCTGGCCGTCGGTGGGGCGCTGCCACAGCGCGATATGTACCCCCCAGTCGTCGCGCCCCGGGGTGGAGAACTCACGGGTGCCGTCCAGCGGGTCGATGATCCACACCCGGTCGTGGTTCAGCCGGGCCAGGTCGTCGTGAGCTTCCTCACTGAGCACCCCATCATCCGGCCGCTCGGCTCGCAACCGCCGCAGGATTAGCGCGTTTGCCAGGCTGTCACCTGCGTCGCCCAGCGCCCATGGATGACCGAATCCGATCTCCTCGCGCACTTTCAGCAGCAACTTTCCTGCGTCCGCGGCGAGATCGGCAGCCAGTGCGGCGTCTGTCAGGTCTGACAGGTCATCCGCGGGCGGGGTCACCGCTTCAGTATCGCCGACGACAAAGCTCACCCTAAAAAGCCGGCCACGGAATGGGGCGATGCCGGTTTGGTCCGGGCATGACCGGATTGTCCAGCAGTGCGCACGCGCGCCTGCGCAGCGCCGCAATTTCCGCCCGGGTGATCTGGCCGGCAAGTTCATCGCCAAGCGAGCCGCTGAGGGCCTCGGCAAGCTCGGCAACCGCCTCGCACGTCTGGTCGTCGACTGGCTTGCCGGCCCAACCCCACAACACGGTGCGCAGTTTGTTCTCCACGTGCAGACACACACCGTGGTCGACCCCGTAAACCTGGCCGTCGAGGCCGAACAGGATGTGGCCGCCCTTGCGGTCAGCATTGTTGATCAGCACGTCGAACACCGCCATCCGCCGCAACCGGGTGTCGTCTGCGTGCATCAAGATGACCTCGTCGCCGGCGTAGTCGTAGGCACGCAGCACCGGCAGATAGCCCGGCTGCAGTTTGTTCGCGGGAAACAGGTCCACCAGGTCGTGACCTGGCCTGGGATCGGAGCCGACCGCGTCACCGGGTTGCTGCACCCACAGCTGCAGCATGCCGAGACCCGCAGGCCCATGACGAATCACCGTGTAGGGCACAATGTTCCAACCCAACTGCGTCGACACCAGGTAGGCGCCGAGTTCCCGGCCGGCCAGCGTCCCGTCGGGAAAATCCCACAGCGGCGCTTCACCGGAGACCGGCTTGTAGACGCAGTGCACGCTGCGGGCGCCGAGCGTCGACTCGCACAAAAAGGTGGCATTACTGGCTGAGCGGATGCGTCCGAGGACCGTCAGCTCGCCGTCCCGCAACACCTCACGCTCGTCATTCGTCGGGTTCATCGTCAGGCCCGGGCAGGGCGCTGCGCTTATAGCCGTTGGCGCGCGCGCAGATGTGGCCCTCGGGGTCCAACGGTTCGTCGCACAGCGGGCACGGCGGACGTCCCGCCGAGATAACACGATTGGAGCGAGTGGCGAACTGCCGTGCCGACTCCGGCGTCAAAAACACCCGCACCGCGTCGGGTCCCTCCTCGGTGTCGTCGAGTACCACCGAGGCGTCGAACTCGGCGTCGGTGACGGCCAGCAATTCGACCACCACGGTCTGAGCCTCCGAATCCCAGCCCAGGCCCATGGTCCCGACCCGAAACTCCGCATCGACCGGTGTGATCAAAGGGTTGAGGTCGTCAATCTCGGCGGGCTCCGGAGGGACCGGTGTGCCGAACCTGCGATTCACCTCGAGCAGTAGCGCACCGATCCGTTCGGCAAGCACCGCGACCTGTTGTTTCTCCAATACCACCGACACCACCCGGGAATCGTGCACCGCTTGTATGTAGAACGTGCGATTTCCGGGCTGGCCAACGGTCCCGGCCACGAAGCGGTCGGGTGTGCGGAAAACGTGAATTGCGCGGGCCATGGCACCCTCCAAAATACCGGCAGTTGCCGTCGCCGTGCGATTCGATTGCGGCGTCGCAGCGGAATTAAGCGGAATTAATCCGTGGAGCCGCCCACCACCGCATCGCTCGACGGCACCACTCCGGCCGACTCTTGTTGCCGATCTCCCTTGGATTCACCCTGAGTCTCACCCTCGGACTCGTCCTTCGGCGGGGGCCCGGCCCGCAATGCGGCGGACAGCCGCGCACCGGTGTGGTTGACGTGCAACACAAACGGCCGAAGCTGAGTGTAACGGATCACACTCACCGACCCCGGGTCCGCCGTGACGCGCTGGAACCCGTCCAGATGCATGCCGTATGCGTCCGCGACAACAGCCTTGATGACATCACCGTGAGTGCAGGCCACCCATAGCGCGTCGCCGCCGTGCTCGTCGGCCAGCCGCCGGTCGTGTTCGCGGACGGCGGCTACCGCGCGCGCCTGCACGTGCGCCAAGCCCTCACCGCCGGGGAACACCGCCGCGCTGGGATGGGCCTGAACGACCCCCCACAACGGCTCGCTCGCCAAGTCGGCGATTTTGCGGCCCGTCCATTCCCCGTAGTCCACTTCGGCCAGCCGGTCGTCGATGAGCGGCTCGAGGCACAGCGCTTCGGCGAGCGGCTCGATGGTGCGCCGACACCGCAGCAGCGGAGAAGTCACCACCGCCCGGATCGGCAGTTCGCCTACCCGGTCGATCAGCCCGGCGGCCTGCTCGCGGCCCTTGTCGTCAAGGTCGACGCCCCCGGAACGACCAGCCAGAATGCCCGCGGTGTTCGAGGTGGAGCGGCCGTGCCGTAACAGGATCACGGTCACGACGACGACCGTACCCGGTGCAGGCAGCCGCCACCGGACGTGACTAGCGCGAAACGGGCACCGCGCACGCGACCGAGTCGCGCACCGCCGCGGTCAGGCTGCGCTCGTCGGTGAGGTCAATGTCGACCAAGCTGCGGACCGCCCTGGCGACCACGTCCTCAGCCTGCGGAACCAGCCCGGCCAGGCGCGGCCGGTAAATTTCGACGACGAGTGATCGGTGCTCAATGTGGAAAGAAAAACTGCGCCCATCACCGACTCGTCCGTACCCGCTGGCAAAGATGCCGGTCGACATGTCTTCGACAGCAAACTCTTTGTCTGCGGTAGGACGGTCAGCGGTGACGGTCATAACGCGACCATACCTCTCCAGTACAACTTGATGTAGGCAACATCGCCATATTGGATGCGAAACCGTTCCTTAGAATTTGAAATTTCATGGCCGTTACGCGGGGGATAATAATTGCTGTCACGGCATAGGTGTGACAAACTGGCAGCTCAACGCCGTTTGGCTGGTCTGCTGCTTTTGCTGGCGCTGGTCGCGGGTTGTTCATCGAATCCGCTCGACACCTTCGCTTCCCAGAAGCCGCCCACGATCGAACCGGCACAGGCGGCCGAGTCGCCGCCGGTGTCGCAAAACCCGGCTGGTGCGGTGCGACCGCTGGGTGGCCACGCTGCGGCGGCGGTCTTCGACAGCAGCACCCATCAATTGGCGGTCCTTTCCCCCGGTGCCGACCCGGCGGCGCCCGCCAGCATCACCGTGTTCGGTGAGCCGCAGGTCACGCCGCGTGTCATCGTCCTGCCGGGGCCGGCGACCGCGTTGACCGGCGACGCCCGCGGCACGGTCTACCTGGCTGCCCGTGGCGGCTACTTCGCGGTCGACCTGTGCACCGGCCACACCGCACAAGTAAATGTTGCCGCGGCCCAGCGGGCCGAATTCACCGCGATCGCGCAACGCGCCGACGGCAAACTGGTGTTGGGCAGCGCCGACGGCGCTGTCTACATCCTTGCCTCCCAGACACCGGGTAGGGTCAGCACCGCGACCGTCGGCACCCGAAACAAGATCTTCGCGCGCGTCGATTCCCTTGTCACACAAGGAAATACGACAGTGGTTCTGGACCGGGGACAAACCTCGGTGACGACGATCGGCGCCAATGGTCATGCCGAGCAGGCGCTGCGGGCCGGCGAGGGCGCAACCACCCTGGCCGCCGACCCACTGGGCCTGGTCCTGGTCGCCGATACCCGCGGCGGCCAACTGCTGGTATGTGACTTCTCCGGCCGCTGGAAGCGACCGGCTTCTTTTACGCCGTGGTGGCGGCGTGTAGGGCCAGTCCAGCCCTGAGTATGTTGCGGGCAGCATGTTCATCTGCTGGCGCGGTGTGACCGCAGCGTTGGCAGACGAATGC